>JAFEEY010000087.1 GCA_018240865.1 Pseudomonadota bacterium
CGCGCCGCTGCTGCATCCCCGCGCGCCTGTTTGAGCATTAGCGTGCGATTTTTATAGGCTATCCGCGATCTGCGAATTGTATGAGCGACCTTGGACCTTCCCTTTCGGCCTTCGCAGGAGCATGTGCGTTGGGCGTTCTGTCCGAACTGATCGGCCCGCCGGGCGCGACCGCTTGCCATCCCGTCGATCCGGATACCGGCCTGCTGATACCCGGCAATTATCGCCGCACGCTGCATGCGGGCTGCGTCGGGCTGGTCGAAGATGTCGCCATGTCTTCGCGGACGGTCAGCGGCTATGAAACGAGACACCAGCTGGTCGTGCCCTATCTCGGCCTTTTCATCTATTCGGCCGGCGGCCGGTCCTGGCTTCTCGATTCCAATCGCATCCTGTTCGTCCAGCCGGGCCGCGAGTTCCAGGATTCGCATCCGCTTCCGGGCAAGGGCCATGCCGGCATTATCATCAACATCGCAGACACGATGCTGGACGAGCTGCTGGCGGGCCAGCCGGAGCGGCGATCGGCCTTTGCCGAAGGCGCGCGCCCCGGATCGCCCGCACTGCTGCTGCTTGTCCACCGGCTGCTTGGCGATCCGGGGCGGCACTGTGATCCTCTGCGGCAGGACGAACTGACGATCGAAGTGATGCGGGAATCTTTCCGCGCGCCTCACGGGCTGCCGAGCCCGAGATCGTCGGCCGTCGATCGGGCGAAGCAGCTGCTGCACGCCCGCGCCTGCGAACCGCTTTCGCTCGCCGAGATCGCGGCGGAAACCGGCGTGTCGGCGATCTATCTGACGTCGGAATTCAAGCGCGCGGAAGGCGTGCCCTTGTACCGGTATCAGATGCAGCTGCGCATCGCCCAGGCGTTGCTGCAGCTACCGCATGCGCAGAGCATCACCCGGCTGGCCCTCGACCTCGGCTTTTCCAGCCACAGCCATTTCACTGCGGCCTTCCGGTCGTTTTTCGGCTTCACGCCATCAAGCTATCGCACACGTCATGAGCCGCTTCATGCGCGCAAGCAGCGTGCATCCCGCCTAATGAGCATTGCGCCTGACCAGGATGGTGCACGGCGGCAAGCCCCCAGCCAACCGTGATCCCGGCAAGGCCGCGCACATGAATCGCGTTGCAATCTTCAAGCACTGCCTGGCTGGGGCGGCAGGATTCGAACCTGCGAATGCCGGTACCAAAAACCGGTGCCTTACCACTTGGCGACGCCCCAGCAGCGGGCCGCCTCTATAGCGGCCGCCTGACGGGGGAAAACCCCTTTTCTGCCCTTGTCTAGACGACGCGCTCCATCCAGCCGTGCGGATCGGGCGTGCGGCCGAACTGAATGTCGGTGAGCTGGCGGCGCAGGCGTTCGGTGAGCTGGCCGGTGCCGCCGCTGCCGATCGCCACGCCAAAGCCCTCGCCCCTCACGCTGCCGATCGGCGTCACCACCGCCGCCGTGCCGCAAGCGAATGCCTCGACCAGCCGGCCGCTCTCCGCGTCGGCGCGCCATTCGTCGATGCTGTACGGCGCTTCCTCGACCGTCAGGCCCTGATCGCGCGCCAGCTGGATCAGCGAATCGCGCGTGATGCCGGCCAGGATGGTGCCGCCCAGCGGCGGCGTGCGCAGCCTGCCGTCGTCGAACACGAAGAAGATGTTCATGCCGCCCAGCTCCTCGACCCAGCGGCGCTCGGCCGCATCGAGAAACACGACCTGGTCGCATCCCTGCCGGGACGCCTCGGCGAGCGCGATCAGGCTGGCAGCGTAGTTGCCGCCGCACTTCGCCGCGCCGGTGCCCCCTGGGGCCGCGCGCGTATAGGTCTGCGAAGCCCAGAGCGAGATCGCGCGGACCCCGCCCTTCCAGTAGGAACCGACCGAGGATGCGATCACGGCATAGATATATTCGGAGGCCGGCTTCACCCCCAGGAACACCTCGCTCGCGAAGACGAAGGGCCGCAGATACAGTGCGCCATCTGGGATCGTCGGCACCCAATCCTTGTCGGTCCGCACCAGCGCGCGGACCGATTCCAGGAAAATCTCTTCCGGCAGTTCCGGCATCGCCATGCGCTGCGCCGACAGTTGCAGCCGGCGGGCATTGGCGGCGGGACGGAACAGGCCGATGCCGCCATCCGGCAGGCGATAGGCCTTCATGCCCTCGAAAATCTCCTGCGCATAATGCAGCACCGACGAGGCGGGATCGGTCGAGATCGGCTCGCGCGCCTGGATGCGGGCGCTGTGCCAGCCCTTGCCTTCGCTATATCGCACCACCGCCATGTGATCGGTGAAGACGCGGCCAAAGCCCGGATCGGCGAGCATGCGGTCACGCTCCGTCGTGGCGATCGGGGCGGGGTTGGGCTGGAAATCGAACGTCAGGCTCATCGGTCCTCTCAACGGCTTGTATCGCGGCTAGGACAAATGGCATGGCAAGCGCAATGGCATCCTTCCCGTCCGCCCTGTTCCTGCGCGAAGCCGAGGTGCGGCGCGGGCTCGAACTGATGTTCGCCGGCCAGGCCGAACTGGCTCGCGCGATCGAGCCGATCCTGGATGAAGCGAAAATCGGGCGAGCGCATCAGCGTGCGCTCTATTTTATCGGGCGGCAGCAGGATCTGACCGTGGGCGGCTTGCTGGCGAAGCTCGGCATCACCAAACAGTCGCTGAATCGCGTGCTGACCGAACTGACCGCGCGCGGACTTGTCGAGACGCGCGTCGGCCGCAACGATCGCCGACAGCGATTGCTGCGGCTGACCGAAGCGGGAAAAGCCCTTGAGGCGCAACTTTTCGAAGCGATGCGTTCACGCCTTGCCTCCGCTTACGCGCATGCCGGGCAACAGGCAGTGGGCGGCTTCTGGACCGTGCTGGAAGGCCTCTCCGCCTAACGGGTCTCGGCCGCCATTTCACGCGACCGCTGTTCGGCCGCGGCAAGCGCGCGGGCGATGAGGTCGTGCATCGCGTCATTCGCATCCAGCACGTCGAGCCCTTTGCGCGTCATGCCGCCGGGGCTCGCGACGCGGTCCGCCAGCCGATCGGGCGTCTCGTCGGAGGCGGCGGCGAGCCCGGCTGCGCCATCGACGGTCGCGACCGCCAGCCGCAGTGCCTGTTCGGCCGGTAAACCCAGCGCCGCCGCGCCCGACGCCATGGCGGCGATGAACCGGAACACAAAGGCCGGGCCGCTGGCCGCCAGTGCCGCGACGGTGTGAAGCAAAGCTTCGTCTGTAATCCAGACGCAGGCGCCAAGCGGTGCCATCAGCGTATCCAGCTCGGCGCGGCGCTCGCCCGGGTCGCCGGCCAATCCGACCACGCCCCGCCCGATCGCAACCGGCGTGTTCGGCATTGCGCGGACCACCCGGCCCGCTCTCGGGAATCGGGCGCGAAGCGCGGCAATCTCCGTCCCTGCGAGAATCGAGATGACGAGCGTTTCCGGCCCAGTGGCGGCCGCGACGGCGTCGGTCACGTCGGCAAGCTTCTGCGGCTTCACCCCCAGCATCAGGATACGCGGCGGCGTTTCGCCTTGCGGAAGATCCCGCAGAGTCCGCACACCCGGCGCGGGCGGCACGCCGCTCGGCCGCACGACCGTCACCAGCCCCGGCTCCAGCCCGGCGGCGAGCCAGCGATGCAGCATCGCGCCGGCCATATTGCCACAGCCGATCAGCCAGATCGGCCCGGACACGCGAATTTCTCCTGCCATTTTCGTGAACTAGCCTCATTCCAGCGCTGACGGACGCGCAGCCGCATCAAAGTTTTTTCGCGGCGGCCATGAAATATCAAGAAATTATGCCGTTCATAAAGCGCATGAGCGACGCCACCCATGCCCGGACCATCCAGATCGAAGGCTTTGGCGCGAGCGATCGCCGTGCCGGCGCGGCGGACGATGCGCGCGGGCGCCGCAACCGGCTCGCCGAGGCCGTCAAAAGCTGGTTCGGCGCGCGCGAGGAAATGCCGGAGCCGGTAGAAGGCAAAACCACGCGCGCCGCGCCTGCCCCGTCATTGTATCAGCAAATCGGCGCGTTCCTGCAGCAAAATCTGCTGGAGCCGACGCCATCCCACTATGAGCTTGTCTGGGGTTATGTCACTCAATCCGACCGGCGGCTGGTTGAAGCGGTGGATCGCGCGATCATGCGCGAAGGCCTGCTGACCGCCGAGGCGGCGGATCTGATCCTTTCCGAAGTCCGCACGGACATGTCGGCGGAATTCCTCGCAAGTCTGGTCGACAAGGCGCAATCGAGCCTGACTCATATTGCCGGCCTCGCCAAACAATCGGGCGCCGATGCCCAGGCCTATGGCGAAGCGCTGGAAACCCAGGTCGCCGATTTGAAGGGCGGCGGCGCGGAGGCTGCGGTTCAGTCGCTCGTCCAGCTTACCAGCTCGATGATCGCGCGAACCAAGGCGGCCGAGCAGCAGCTGCGCGACGCCGGCAAGCAGATGACGCAGCTGCGCGGCAGCCTCGCCGAGGCGCGCCGGATTGCCGAAAGCGACGCGCTGACCGGTCTCGCCAATCGCCGCGCCTTCGAGAACAAGCTGCGCCGCGCGGTCCTTCAGGCGCGCGAGACCGGCAAGCCGCTATCGCTTGCTTTCTGCGACATCGATCACTTCAAGAAGATCAACGACACCCACGGCCATGATGTGGGCGACCGGATCCTGAAATTCGTCGCCCAGCGCCTCGCATCGGCATCCGGCAATAATTGCTTCGTCGCCCGCCATGGCGGCGAGGAATTCGTGATGCTCTTCGAAGGGCTGAATGCCGAGCAGGCGGGCCGGATCGTCAACCAGGTGCGGGCGGACCTTGAGGATCGCCGCCTGGTCGCCAAGCAGAGCGGCGAGCCGATCGGGCAGGTCAGCTTCTCGGCGGGTGTCGCATCGCTCACGCCGCGCGAAAATGGCCGCCAGATGCTCCGCTCGGCCGACGAAGCGCTCTACAAGGCCAAGGGCGAAGGCCGGAACCGGGTGATCGTTTTCGGGGAGTAATCTCCTCCCGACCATATTCGTCACCCCGGCGAAGGCCGGGGCCCAGCCCAACTAAAATGACTCTGCAGTGCGAAGCGCTGCCGCGCTTGTTTTCTTAAGGTTCTGGGCCCCGGCCTTCGCCGGGGTGACGATTATCGCTGGCGACGACTGTCGCTTAAGCCTCGCCTTGCGTCTCGATCAACGCTGCGGCGATCGCTTCGCGCGGGGTCTTGCCACCCCACAGGACAAACTGGAAAACGGGATAATAGCGCTCGCATTCGTCGATCGCCGATTCGATCAGGCTTTCGGTCTGCGTGAGCGACATGCTCGGTTCGTCGCCTTCCATCAGCGCGGCATGGCGAAACAGCAGGATGCCGCTGGCCGACCACAGCTCGAAATGGCCGAGCCAGAGCTGTTCGTTGACCAGCCCGATCGTCTCGTAGATCGCAGCGCGCTTGTCTTCGGCCACCTTGATGTCCGGCAGCGCCAGGAATTGGAGGACGTGATCCTCCTCCCGCCACACACCGCGCAGCTCATATTCGGTCCAGCTGCCTTTGACGGATGCGACGATCTCGTCATCATTCTGGCGGTCGTAGGACCAGCCATGCGCGGCAAAATAGCTTTCGAGCATCTCGATCGGGGCGGCCGTTTCCCCTTCCGCTTCTTCGAAATCTTCAAGCGACATCATGGCCGATCCCCGGTAACAGCCTCATACGAGCCATGATCGCAGCGCGGGCACGCAGCGGCAAGCGCGGCCCTGTGGGCGAGTTCATAAAGCTGTGGATTGAAATGGGGCAGGCTGTGGTCAACTCTTGGCGCGCGGCTTCGGCTTGTTCGCCGCTTCCAGTGCGTCGAGCCGGGCCCGCAGCGCATCGGCTTCGTCGCGCGCCGCCGCGGCCATGGCCTTCACGGCCTCGAATTCGTCCCGGCTGACGAAATCCATGCCGCCGATCCATTCCTTCATCCGCTCGCGCATCGACGATTCGGCTTCGCGGCCCATGCCGGCGAACGTGCCGGCGACACCGTTCAGCATCTTGGCGAAATCATCGAAGAAACGATTCTCGGTCTGCATGGCGGCTCCTGTTCAGACCGCTATCTGGGTACTGGTGGTGCCCGGCACAAGCCGTTCGGCATCCGGGTTCAGCCGTTTGATATCGCCATTCAGTGCGGCCGCAAAGCAAAGCCAGGCGAGATACGGCACCATCAGCCAGGCTGCCGCCTTCCGCACCTGGGCGAACACCAGCACGGTCGCGAAGGCCAGCACGATCATCAGCAGGATCAGCCAATAGGCGGCTGTCACCTGATGCATCGCGAAGAAAACGGGCGACCAGGCAAGGTTGGCGGCCAGCTGCGCCGCGAAAAGCGCGATCGCGATGCCGCGCAGCCGGTTGCCGCGCGCGTTCAGGATCATCGCCAGCGCCACGCCCTGCAGAATGTAGAGGATCGTCCAGGCGGCGCCAAACGCCCAGCCCGGGGGCATCGCTGCGGGCTTCCGGAGCACCGCGAACCACGGATTGTCATATCCCGATCCGGCCAGCCGGCCCGATGCGATGCCAAGCAACAGAACCAGCGGCACCGTCACCACGGCCTTGCGGAAC
>JAFEEY010000088.1 GCA_018240865.1 Pseudomonadota bacterium
GGGTGGCCCGAAAACATGACCCGGAAGCGGTTGCGCTCGATCTGCTGGTCGGCGAATCCGCCGCGCACGCCGGTCGGCGCGCCGAGCGGCTGATAGGGCGTCGGGGTCGCGCAACCGGCGAGCAGTGCGGCGGTGGCGACAGCGGTCAAGGCAAGGCGTTTCATTTCCACGACCTCTTGTGTTCCGGCTCCACAACCCCGCTTCGCGCCGCCCGTTCCATGAAATCCGTTGCAGGTGAAAACGCTCTTCCTCTGCAGGGCCGGCAATGGCAGACTAATTCGCCAAAACAGGATCGAGTCAGGAGACGGATAATGGCCACACTCGCTCAGCCGGCAGAGAAGACCGCCAAGGCGTTCGACGCCACGCGGCCCGAACTCTATCGCGACGATATCTGGCAGGAACCGTTCCGCAAGATGCGCGCCAACGCGCCAGTCGCATATTGCGAAGACAGTCCGTTTGGCCCTTACTGGTCGGTCGCCGCCTATAAGCCGATTGTGCATGTTGAGGCACTGCCGGAGATTTTTTCGTCCGAACCGTCGATCACGCTTTCCGATTTCGTCGAAGGCGAGCCGCGCATGCCGATGTTCATCGCCATGGACCGGCCCAAGCATACCGATCAGCGCCGCACCGTCGCCCCCGCCTTCACGCCCAGCGAAATGGCGCGGATGAGCGACGATATCCGCCGCCGGACCGCCGAAATCCTCGACGAACTGCCTAAGGGCGAGACGTTCGACTGGGTCGATCGCGTCTCGATCGAGCTGACCACGCAGATGCTCGCCATCCTGTTCGACTTCCCCTGGGAGGAGCGGCGCAAGCTGACTTTCTGGTCCGACTGGGCGGGCGACATCGAACTCTATCACGATCCGGTGACGCGCCAGGAACGGCTGATGCACCTCTTCGAATGCGCGACCTATTTCAAAGGGCTGTGGGATCAACGGGTCGGCAAGCCGCAGACGCCTGATCTCATCTCGATGATGATCCATTCCGAGGCGATGAGCCATATGGACGATCAGGAATTCCTGGGGAATCTGATCCTTCTCATCGTGGGCGGCAACGACACCACCCGCAATACGATGACCGGGCTGATGTACGGCCTCGACAAATTCCCCGACGAACGGGCCAAGCTGGAGAATGATCCGGGCCTGATCGGCAATGCCGTGCAGGAAGCGATCCGCTGGCAGACCCCGCTCGCGCATATGCGCCGCACGGCCAGGCAGGACACCGAACTGGAAGGCCAGCAGATCAAGGCCGGCGACAAGGTCGCGCTTTGGTATATCTCCGGCAATCGCGACGAGAGCGTGTTCGAGGATGCCGACAAGCTGATCGTCGACCGCCCCAACGCCCGGCGGCATCTGTCGTTCGGCTACGGCATCCACCGCTGCGTCGGCGCGCGGCTGGCCGAACTGCAGGTCGGCATTTTGCTTGAGGAAATGGCGAAGCGGCGGCTGCGAGTCGAGGTCGTGGAAGAGCCGATCCGGGTCAATGCCTGCTTCGTCCATGGCTATCGCAAAATGCCGGTCAGCCTTTCGCGATACTGAAGCCGGACCGGCACAGGCTCCGTATCTCGTTTGACAAAACGAGGCTGAGTATGATCGACCGTCGAATGCTGCTGGTTTCGGGCGCGGCTGTAGCTGCGACCGCTGGGATAACGGTGCCGGCGCGTGGCTCCGCACCAGCCGCCGATCCGCGTTTCCGGCTGACGCCCGCGCAATGGCGCCAGCGGCTAAAAGGCGACAGCTATGCCGTGCTGCGCGAGGAAGCGACCGAGCGGCCGTTCACCAGCCCGCTCCTGAAGGAGCATCGCGCAGGCGTGTTCGCCTGCGCCGGCTGCGCGCTGCCGGTCTTCTCATCGAAAACCAAGTTCGAAAGCGGCACCGGCTGGCCGAGCTTCTGGGCAGCCATCCCCGGCGCGACGGCAACCGCCACCGACACCAAGCTCGGCTTCGAGCGAGTCGAAGAACATTGCAAACGCTGCGGCGGCCATCTCGGCCATGTCTTCGACGACGGCCCCAGGCCGACCGGCAAACGTCATTGCATCAACGGTGTCGCGCTGAAATTCGTGCCCGGAAACGCTGCCTAGAGTTCGTCGCCCAGTCCGGCATGCGGCGGATTGCAGCCGCGGCCTATGAAATCCTGCATTTCGGCCATGCTGTTGGTGCGGTCACGCTCCAGCAGCACGCCGCGCCGCCGGGCATCCTCGAAAATGTCGAGCGCGGCTCGCCATCGAGCGCAGGCTTTCGCATAGTCTCCTGCGTTGTAGAAATTGCCGCCCGTGGTCCTGAGCGCCTGTGCCATGCTGCGGCGCGCGCCCGCCGGATCTCCGGCCAGCGAAACCAAGCGCTTGTGCGCTGCGATCACTTCGTCGCCCATCGCCTCGCTGTCCGCGAACCGTTTCGCATCGCCCAGCACCTGCGCCTGGACCTCGCCGACCAATGCGAACAGCCTCAATGCGTTGGCGTCTTCGGGGTCGCGCGCGGTTTCGGCGCGGGCAAGTGCCAGCGCCTCACCGATCGAGTCCGCGGCCAGTGCGTCGCGGTAATTGGTCCGGTGCACCACCGCGCGGTACCAGAGCGTGCGGATCAGCTTGTTCACCGCTTCCGGATCGCCCGGCAGCCGTGCCAGCAACGCACGATTGACTGCGACCGCCTCGTCAAGCACGCGCTGCGCGGCGGCCTTGTCCTTCAGCTTGTGATGCGCTTCGCCCAACTGCCGCAGATTGGCAGCGCGGAGAGCCATCATCCGGGGATCGCGCTGCCAATCGGCGGGCAAGCCGGCGATGAAGCTTTCCGCGTGCAGATTGGCAACGCGACCGGCATCATATCTGTTGGCCCAGCCAAGCGCGTCCGCCTCTCCCGCCAATGCCATTGCGTAGAGGCGGGCACTCTCTTTGTCTTGCGTCCGCCGGGGCGCCAGCAGCTTCGCGGCCTCTTGGGCCTGGGCAAGCGCCATTTCAGGCGCGTTGTTGCCGGCGAGGTTCACACCTGCCTGCTCCAGCCGCAGGGCGGCGAAAGCGCGCAGGGCATCGGCATCACCGGGCCGCTCGCGTCGCGCTTCGCTCAGGATCGCATCCGCGCGGGCCAGCAATTTGTTGCCGTCGGCGAGTTTGCCGAGCTGCGCGCCCTCACCGCCGCCGATCACCTGAGCCAGCCGGACATAGCCGCGTCCCACCTCCAGCCGCACGTCGAACGGCGCGTTGCGGACAGCGGAGAGGGCGTCCAGATAGGCGAGGCCCGTCCGCGCGAGCAGCACTTGCGCGCTGGTGCCGCCGCGCGCCTTGCGGACTTCATCGAAGGCCGGAAACAGAAGGGTGTTGGCGATCGCCCGGGTCTGGGCAAAGCGTTGTTCGGCTTCCGCCCTTGCGATCTCGGCCCGGCGATTGGCGATCAGCGTCGCGACCAGCGCGCCGATCAGCACCAGCAACGCGACCGCCGCTGCCGCGACCGGCAGCCGGTAGCGCGAAATGAAACGCCCCATCCGATAAGCCGCGCCGCCCCTGCGCGCGTGCACGGCTCGGCCGTCGCGATAGCGTTCCAGATCGTCGATCAAAGCGTCCACGGTCGGATAGCGCGCATCGGGATCGACAGCGGACGCTCGTGCGATGATCGCGCGCAGATCGGTCCCTGCGCCTTCGCCGAGCAACAGATCAAGCAGCACCCCAAGAGCGTAGATGTCAGCGAGAGTCGTCGCCGGTGCGCCTGCCAGCCGCTCGGGCGCGGCAAAGCCTGGCGTTTCCGTCTGTGCCGCGCCGTCGCCATCCTCCGCATCGACCGGGCGAGCGATACCAAAATCAATGAGCCTGGGCTCGCCTGCCATGTCGATCAGCACATTGGCGGGCGTCAGATCGCGATGAATAACGAGATTCTGATGAGCGTGGGCGACGGCAGCGCATATTTTCAGGAAGATGGCGAGACGTGCCTCGCGCGGCGGGGTCTGCTCCGCAAGCCAGCTACCAAGCGGCCGCCCCTCCACATATTCCATGACCAGGTAAGGCTGGCCGTGCTCCGTCTCGCCACCGTCGAACAGCCGCGCGATACCGGGATGCGAAAGCCTGGCGAGCGTCTGCCGCTCGCGCCGGAACCGGCCGATCAGTTCGTCGGAAAGCGCACCGGGCCGGATCAGCTTGATCGCCGCGATATGGTCAAAATCGCCGGCGGCGCGTTCGCCGCGATAGACGGCGCCCATGCCGCCCTGCCCGATCAGCCCGGTGATCCGGTAAGCGCCAATCCGATCCGGCAACTCCTCATCGCGGCCAAGGAAACGCGCGGCGCCTGTGTGCATCCAGGGAGCGTTGCCTGCGCGGAGCAGGGCGAGAGCCCGCGCCTTCAGCGCCTCATCGTCCCCGCAGCGATCGCCAAGCCACGTCTCGCGCTCGCCCGGCGCTAACTCCAGCACCTCATCCAGCAGCGCGAGCAGCCGCGCTTCTTTATTCGTATCCATGCCGCCCCCCTCGCAGCCTTCTAACGAGTCAGCGCCTCCGCAAGCCACAATCGCGCTGCGGTCCATCGCCGCTTCACCGTCGACTCCGAAAGCCCCAGCACGCCCGCAATGTCTGCGATCTCCATGCCGCCGAAATAGCGCATCTCGACGATCGAGGCACGTTCAGGGTCGATCGCGGCGAGTGTGTCCAGCGCGTCGTTCAGGGCTTCCAGTTCAATATCGGCCTCGCCGGCGATGCCGGTGGTGAGCTCGACTTTCTCATGCTCGCGTTTCAGCCGCCTGCGGCTGCGGACATGATCCAGCAGCGCGCGCCGCATCATCGTCGCGGCCAGGGCCATGAAATGGGCGCGGTCCTGCCACTCGATGCGATTGAGTCCGATCAGCCGCGCGACCGCTTCGTGTATCAGGTCGCCGGAGGACATGGACAGGCCCGGTTCCCGCCGCACCATCGCGGCTGCCGCGCGCCGCAGTTCCGGATAGAAGAGCGCGAACAGCCGGTCGCGGGCAGCAAGATCGCCCGCGCGCCAGGACGCCAGCAAAAGGCTGGCGTCGTCCGGACGTTCCGCAGCCAACATAGTGCCTATGTGCTTGGATTTGCGACGCGGCGCAACGAAGCAACTGTCCAGCATTGGCACGGACGCGAAAAACATGGGCAAGGTTGAACCGTCCGGACGGCAAACGGCGCCTTAACTCTTGGCAGGCCGAAACACGGGCCGCTGTCAAAAGGGGTGTGAAATGCAAAAACCTGTACGCTTGATCGGCCTGTTGTTGGCCGCCAGCGCCGGCGCCGCCCAGGCCGCGCCGACCAATCTTTCGACCTGGACCGCTGAAGGACCAGGCAATTGGGTCCGCGCTGCCGACAATAATTCCGTCAACCAGACGCTCAACGGCAATCCGACCGTCTTTTACAGCGACTTCAACGGGCAGGGCCGCAGCTTGTCGGGTACGATCCGCGTCAACACCACGGGCGACGACGATTTCATCGGCTTCGTCCTGGGCTTCGATGCCGGCGAACTGGCGGCAGCGGCGACCGATTTTCTGGTGATCGACTGGAAACAGATCAACCAGAGCTCGTTCGGAGGCACCGCCAAGGCAGGCCTCGCCATTTCGCGCGTCACATCCGGCCTGCAGAATGACTCGGGCGCCTGGTGGCACGATCCCGCCAATGGCGTCACCGAGCTTCAACGCGCCGCCACCCTGGGCTCCACCGGCTGGGCTGACAACACCACCTACACGTTCGACATCGAGTTCACGGCCAGCAACGTGAAAGTGTTCGTGAACAATGCATTGGAGCTGAACGTGAACGGCAGTTTCGCCGATGGCCGTTTCGGTTTCTACAATTACAGCCAGCAAAATGTGACCTATGCCGGCATCAGCGACGATGTGCTGCCGCCGCCGACTGGGGTGCCGGAACCGGCGGCCTGGGCGATGATGATCGCAGGCTTCGGGCTTGCAGGCGCCATGGCCCGCCGCCGCCAGTGGGGCAAAGCGGTCCTCGCCTAATAGGCGAGCGCGGCCCGGGCCGCTTCCGTCAGCGCGGCCATCGCCTGACGGTACGGTCCGGGCCCGTAGCTGACCCGGGCCACGCCGAGCTCGCCGAGCCGGCGCGGCGCCGGCACGCCCGGGAACATCATGATGTTGACCGGCAGCGGCGAGCCTTCGCAGACGCGCGCGATCAGGCCTTCGTCCATCATACCGGGCACGAAGAAACCGCTGGCGCCGGCATCGGCATAGGCCCGCGCGCGCTCCAGTGCCTGGCCGACCGCGGCCCGGTCATGCGCGTCCGCCCTGGCCTTCAGGAAGATGTCGGTGCGGGCGTTGATGAAGGCGGGAACATTCGCCTTTTCGGCCTCGCGGCGTAGCGCCCCGATCCGGCCGGCCTGTTCCTTCATGCCATGCAGCCCCTCGCCGCCGACGATTTGATCCTCGAAATTGCAGCCGACCACGCCCGTCGCCAGCACACGCGCGAAATGGGCAGCGAGCTGCACCGGATCCGCCGCATAGCCGCCCTCGAAGTCGAGCGTGACGGGCAGCTCGACCGCGCGCACGATCCGGTCGGCATTCGCGATCGCGAAGTCGAGCGGCAATGCCTCCGCATCGGTAAAGCCCTGCGCAGCTGCGACCGACCAGCTGCCGGTGGCGATCGCCCTGGCGCCTGCATCGGCGACGGCCTTGGCGGAGCCCGCATCCCAGGCGTTGAACAGGATCAGCGGCGCACCGGGAACATGCAATGCAGCGAAAGCGCGTGCCTTGTCGGCCTGGGTCATCATCTACTCCTTTGCGGCGGGGCAGGCTTTCGGCCAGCCCTCCTCGCCTTTGACCAGCATCAGTTCGCCCGAACGGCCGTCCCTCGCATCGCGCCCGAACAGCCAAGATTTGCCGCTGGGCGAGAAAGCTGCGCCGATTTCGGTGCCGTTGGCGTTGATCTCGGCGCCCAGCTTCACGCGCGGAGTCCAGCCTTTGGCCGTTCGCTCGCTGCGGTAATAGGCATCGGCGCCGCTCAATAACATCCACTTGCCGTCCGGAGAGGGCAGCGGTTCATATTCGTCGCCGACGGTGTTGAGCGCTGGTCCGGCATTTTCGACCGCCCATTTGCCGTCCCTGCCCTGCCGCGCGCGCCAGATATCTGTTTTGCCGAAGCCGCCCGGCCGATCCGATCCGAAATAGAGCCAGCCGTCACGGTCCATCCGGGGAAACCATTCCTGCCCGGCCGAATTGACCGGCTCCGGCAGGCGCTCGGGCCTCCCCCAGCGCCCGTCCTTGCCGCGCATCACGCGCCAGATATCGAGGTCTTTCTTGTGGATGCCATCTGTCGAGCGGGTGGAGATGAACCACAGCGTCCGCCCGTCGCGGCTGAACCAGGGATCGGCCTCCACTCCGTCACCAGCGATCGGGGCGTCAGCCGGCTCCGTCCAGCCCGTTGCGCCGCAATGGCTGAGCTTGATCCGCCAGCCCCGGAATTGCGGCGTCGAGCGGACAAACCAGAGGTCGCCTGTCCAGGGATCGAAGGCCGGATGCGATTCAAATTGGTCTGAAGAAATCGGCGGAGCGGACCAGATCACCGGCGGCGCGGCCGCTGCGAGCAACAGGGCCGCCCCGATCATCAGTGGACGAAACGCGCGACCACGTCGCGATAGCTTCGGCTGACCTTCACCTGAGCGCCCGAATCCAGCACGAGAAAACATTCGCCGTTGGTATGCGGCTTCACCTGTTTGACAAGGTCCAGATTGACGATCGTCGAGCGATGGACGCGCTGGAAGCGGCGGGGATCGAGCCGCTTTTCCAAATCCTTCATCGTCTCGCGCAGGATAAGCGTATTTTCAGCTGTGTAGATGCACATATAATCACCGGCCGCGTCGATCCGCTCGATATGATCGACATCGACACGGAAGATCTGGCCGCGATCCTTGATGTTGATCATCTTCTCGAAGCGGCTGGCAGCGGGCGCCTCTGCGCCATCGCCCATCTCCGCCGCGGCTTCGGGCGCGACTTCGGCCAGCACTTCGCGGAGGCGATCGACTTCCTCGACCCCGCGTTTTTCGGCGAGCCGCTGCCGGACCCGGTCCAGCGTAGCGGCGAGCCGGTCTTCCTCGACCGGCTTCATCAGATAATCGACTGCCTGCGCCTCGAACGCGCGGATCGCGTGATCGGAATAGGCGGTGACGAACACGAACAGCGGCGGTTCGACCTCCATCAGCCCCTGCACGACGGAAAAGCCGTCGAAGCCGGGCATCTGGATGTCGAGAAAGACAAGGTCGGGCTTGTTGGTCTTGATCGACCGGATCGCTTCGCGTCCGTTCGAACAGGTGTCGACGATCTCGACATCCTCATGCGGCTCGAGCCTCAGCTGGAGGCCCTGAATGGCCAGCGGCTCGTCATCGACGAGGATCGTTCTGATGGTCATGCGGCTTCCCTTGGTTGTTCCTCGGTCTGGTACGGAATCTCGATAACGACTTCGAATCCGCCCCCCGCACGCGCTCTCGCGTCGAACTCATGATCCTGGCCATAGGCCTGCGCCAGTCTGTCGCGAATATTCGCCAGACCGACGCCTGTTGATTGAATGGTGGCCGTCGGCTTGGTGTTCAACCCCGGCCCGGTGTCCGCGACAGTGATCCGGACCCGATCGACCACCAGCCGCGCGCTGACGATGATGTCGGCGCCTTCTTCCAGCGGCGTCACCGCATATTTGATCGCGTTTTCGACCAGCGGCTGGAGCAGCAGCGACGGCAGCCGCGCCTTTAGCACCACCGGATCGACTTCGAAGATCGGGCGCAGCCGGTCCTCGAAGCGCATCTTCTCAATGTCCAGGTAGAGCTTCAGCGTCTCGATCTCCTGTTCGATCGTCACCTGCCCCATCGGCTCGTTGACCAAGGTATAGCGCAGAAACGATGACAATCGCGAGAGCATGGCATTGGCGCGCTCCGTCTGTTTCAGCAGCACGAGCGTGGAGATCGAGTTCAGCGTGTTGAACAGGAAATGCGGATTGAGCTGATAACGCAGCATGGTCAGCTGCGCGGTCGAGGCCTGGCTTTCCAGCGCGCGGAGCTGGTCTGCCTGCTGCTCGACCACGATGAAGAAATTGATCGCGTAATAGAGCGCCGACCAGGCGGCGATCACGACGAAATCGAGGAAGATGGTGCCGAGGAACAGACTGATCTGAAAGCGCTCGCCAGGCCGCTGGATCGTGTTGAAAATCCAGGCGTCGATCAGCGAATAGATGCCCGCCGCGACGAGGATGCCGCCGATCGATCCCGCCCAGGTGACGACCGGTTTGCGATTGAGCAGATCGCGGTACAGCGCACCCAGCACCAGCGTCAGCGAATAGCCGGTGGCGGTCGAGACGGCGACCGGCACCAGGAAAGCGAGCGTCAGGCCGTTGGCGAACCCCGACAGCGTGCGGAGCAGGAAATAGCCGGCCCAGCCGGCCGTCTGGAGGTTCCAGAAGGCGCGGTTCTTGTCGTCGAAAAACGGCTTCGCGGTGAGCCCCAGGTTCGCCATCGCGGGAGGCTCTAACGGAAATATCCGTTGGTTTGAACCTTCCTCCGTCATTCCGGCGAAAGCTGGAATCCAGCTTCTCCGCAGAAGCGGGAAAGAAGCAGCGGGATTCCGGCTTTCGCCGGAATGACGGAAAGGATAGTTTTGGCGCAAAATAGAGAGGATGCCGAACCATGTCCGATGGCCATGCCGATCGCGCCAGCTTCACTGCCATGACCGAAGGAACGGCGGAGGATTGGCAGATCATCTCCAGCCACTTCGTGCCCTTCGCGACCCAGGTGGGCAGGCGCGTGCTCGATCATCTGAAACTGCTCGACGGGGATTTCGGCGGCTTCCCCGTCGATCGCCTCCAGCATTCGCTGCAGACAGCGACGCGCGCGCACCGCGACGGCCGCGACGAGGATTATGTCGTGATGGCACTGCTCCATGACATCGGCGACACGCTCGGCAGCTTCAACCACCCGGATATCGCCGCCGCCATATTGAAACCGTTCATGCCGGAGGAATATCACTGGATCGCAGCGCAGCACGGCGTGTTCCAGGGATATTATTTCTTCCATTATCTCGGCATGGACCGCGACCTGCGCGAGAGCTTTCGCGGTCACCCCCATTTCGAAGCCTGTGCGGAGTTCTGCGAGAAATATGACCAGGCGGCCTTCGACCCAGCCTATGACAGCGCCCCGCTGCAGTTCTTCGAACCGATGGTGATGCGCGTGATGAGCGCGCCCAGGCAGAGCATGTACGTGAAGTAACATTCGTCATTCCCGCGAAAGCGGGAACCCAGGCGGCGGTTGCATAAAGCTGTGCTTCGCAAAGCCTCTTTTCGCGCCGGGTTCCCCCTTTCGTAGACGGTCGAGAGAAGGAGCAAGCAAAGAAAAACCGCCGCCCGGACTATCCGGACGGCGGTTTTTCTTTGCCGAAGCGGCGATGCTTAAAAGCTGAAGCGTGCGCCAACGCGGATCGAATACAGCGACTGGCGCGACGAGATCACGTTTTGCTGAGCCGGAGCCACGCTGGGTGCAGTGAAGCGGTACTGGGCGCAGGCCTGGCCAGTATTAGCCGTGGTCTGGGCCGCAGTCGGCGCCGTGCCGGTCGCGACCGGGACCTGGAGACACTGCACGCGAACCGCCGCCACGGTGTACGGGAACGAGTATTCGCGAATCTGACCCCAGTTCTTGTTGATAAGATTCGTGAAATTCTCGACATCCATGAACAGGTTGAATCGCGCCTGTGACCAGCCCGGAACCGGCAGTTCCTGCTCAAGGTGAAGATCGAGCTTGGTGAACCAAGGCGAGTTGAACCCGTTACGCGGCGCGACCTTGCCCCGATACTTGCTGAGGCCGGATGCGTTGATCAGCGCATCAAGCGTGTCCCGCGTCGCGGTGCTGTCATACGAGACCAGCGCGTCGGTCGTGCTGGTGGGCACGTACAGCAGATAGCGGGCGCTGGTGCCGGTGTTGCCGAAGATGCCGCTACGAGCGTTCGAGACGTCCTGCATTGTGTAGCTGTAGGGCTTGCCGATGCGGGTTTCGCCGAAGAGCGAGATGATCGTCTTATAATCGCCGAAGAAGGCATGGTTCAGCGTCGCGGCATATTTGATGTTATGCTTCACCTGATCGTTCGAAATGCCATAGGCGGCGCCGGTGCCGTCGAAGAAAGCGCCGTTGCCGTAATTGGAACCGGCCGTTGACGAGGTCGCCGGGGTCTTATCCTTCACATCCTGCCAGGTGTAGCTGGCGAACAGGTTCAGGCCGAAGTCGAAATTCTTTTCGACCCGCGCAACGGCGATATAGCTGCGGCCCTTCTTGGTGTTCGTCAGCAGGATATCCTGGAAGGTATCGCTGAAGTTCGGCAGCCCGGTCGCCGCCACGTTGGTCGCCGGAATCAGGCGGATGCGTCCGTCTGGCGTCCGCGCGATCTGCGGATTGGTGGACGTGCTCGGGATCGAACGGATGTCGGTGAAATAAACCTGGTTGCGGACTTTCGAATAGAGGAAGTCCGCCCCGAAGTGCCAGCCGCCGCCCAGGAAGTTATCGAAGTTCGGCGACCAATCGGCGGACAGGGTGGTGCGCCATTGGGAGGGCAGCTTGAAGTTGGGGTCCAGTTCGTTGGTCGGCGCGGTCGCGTTGCGATCGGTCGGGACGGTGGCCGTGTTGAGCAACTGGGTATTTGCCGCGGCCGGAATCGTCGAGCCATCGACATTGGCGAGCGCCGCCGCAGCGAGTGCCGTCGGCGCGCCGACAAAGCCGGTGCCGTTGTTCTGGCGGCGAATGTCGATCGAGTTCGACAGGAAGCCCGTGTTTGAGAAACTGTTCGAAACATAGACGTCCGGATTGCCGCCGGCGAAAATGCCGACGCCACCACGCAGGTTGAGCGTGCTGGTCGGCTTGAAATCAAAGCCGATGCGCGGCTGGAAGACGCCACGGCCGCTGATATAGGACTGGTTGGTGAACCCGTAGCGCAACGTGAACGCCTGGTTCAGCGCAGGCCGGCTGGAGCCGCCATACATATCGTAGCGAGCGCCATAGGCGATGCTCAGGATATCGCTGATTTGCCAGTTATCCTGGATACCGAAGGTGAAAGCCTGGTATTTGAACTTCGCGGCGGCATCGTTCGGGTCGAGCGATGGCACTGCGTTCTGATAGCGCAATCGATTGGCGATGCCTGCCTGGAAATCAGCGATCGAGTCGAAATAATAGTCGCCGGCCGTGCGCTGGACGAACAGGTTGAAGATTTTCGTGTCCTGATACTCGCCGAAGATGCGCAGATCGTGATCGTTCTGCGTCAGACGCGCCTGGACCAGGCCACCGAAGGTGCGGCTCGACAGCTGGTTGGACTGGCGCGAAATGTCCGGGCCGAACGAGATCACGCCATAGGGACTGGCGCAATTGAGCGAGTTGGTGGTGTCGGTGCTGCCTGCCACCGGATCGGAAGTGGGTGCCGTGCAGACCTGGAATTGGGCGAAGCCCCGGCCAAGGATGGGATCCTGACCGCGCTTATAATCCTTGTAGAAGGTGCGGACTTCGGTCGAGAAATCGTCCGACCAATCGGAGTTCAGCTGGAACACGCCGGTGTGAAGACGGTTCGAAGCTATATAGCCATTCGATTCCAAGCCGAGGCCCGGCGCGTTGCCGGTGGCAGACGCCGGACCGACATTGGTATTGTTGCCGAAGCGGATCGAATCCTTCGTATAAATATAGGTCAACGACGCGCGCTGTGTGTCGGATAGGTTGGCGTCGATCTTGGCGACCAGGCGATCATCCTTGTCGCCGGAATTGTTAAGAATGCCGCCGGTATCGTAATTATAGCGGCTCTTCGCGATAGACTGAACCTGTGCGAGCGCCGCGTCGGTGATGTTAGGAATGACCGTACCGGCATTGTCGCCCGGCGTGCCTTCGGCGATCGGAGTGCCGGCGCGAATACGCTCACCCGCCACCATGAAGAACAATTTGTCCTGAATGATCGGGCCCGAAATCTCCGCCCCATAATTCTGGTATTTGAAGTTGGGGATGGTGACACGGCCGGTCGGAACGCCCGGTCCTGCCTTCGTTTTCTTGCCCGTCAATTCGTCGGACGAATAGGCGTAGAAACCGGTGCCGTGGAACTCATTGGTGCCCGACTTCAAAATAGCGTTGATCGCGCCGCCTTGGAAATTACCCTCGCGAACATCGAACGGCGCGACTTTGGTCTGAAACTGGCCGATCGCGTCGAAAGGGACCGGCGAGCGACGGGTGGGCAAGCCGTCCGGATTGATGCCGAAGTTGTCGGTGACCGGAACACCATCCACCGAGAAGCGATTGAACCGAGCATTCTGACCAGCGAACGAGACGGCGCGGCCGTTTCCTTCCGAATAGTCTAGCCGCGCAAACGGGTCGCGGCGCATCAGATCGCGCACGTCTCGGTTCACCGATGCGATCGTCGCGATCTTATCGGCCGTCAGAATCGTCGCCGGGCCTTGGCTGACCGTGCCCGCATTGACGATCGCGGAAGCTTTGACGACAATGTCCTGGCCGCTTTCCGCCAATTCGACCGGCAAGTTGTAAGGCTGCGTTACGACGGTGAAAATGTCCGTCACCGTGGCGCGATTGCCGCCGACCGTCACCGTATAAGGGCCACCCGGACGCAGACCCGAGAGAAGGAAGCTGCCATCCGCACCGGTAGTGGCGGTCGACGTCGTGCCCGATGGAACGTGAACGGCGGAAACCGTGGCACCGGCAACCGGCGCGCCATTGTCGGTCACGCTGCCGCGAATCGACGACGTGGTTTCCTGCGCCTGAACCGCCACAGGAGCGACGAGCGCGGCCAGTGCCGCGCCGATAAAGAGTTGATTTCGCATTGCTTTCCCCAAATGGACCGCAGCCCGCTCGCGGCCGTTTCAGCCGTCGCCCGCGCCCTGTCGTCGGATTATGTTGCGGCTTTGTGACTCGCAACGGACTCCGGGAGCCCGACGGTCATGAATCTTTGGTGCGTTGCAAAAAAGACACGCTCCGGTCGCCGAGAAAGCCCCTATATCCGCCAGCGATGATCGGGGACGATTTCCTCCAGCAATTGAAGGCCGAAGCCGCGCGGATCGGCTTCGCGGCGTGCGGTGTCGCGCGCGCCGACGCCGCGCCCCAATCCGGCAAGCGGCTGCGCGCGTGGCTGGCGGACGGCGCGCATGGCGACATGATCTGGATGGAGACCCGCGCGGACCAACGCGCTGCACCCGCTGCGCTCTGGCCGGACGTCCGCTCCGTGATCGCGCTCGGCATGAGCTATGCGCCGGCCGAAGACCCGCTGCGCCTGGCCGGTGCGCCGGAAGCAGGCCGCATCTCCGTCTATGCTCAAGGCGCCGACTATCACGATCTGGTCAAGCGCAAGCTGAAGGAGCTGGCGCGCTGGCTGGTCGGCGCAGCCGGCGGCGATGTGAAGGTGTTCGTCGATACCGCGCCGGTGATGGAGAAGCCGCTGGCCGAAGCGGCGGGGCTGGGCTGGCAGGGCAAGCACACCAATCTGGTCAGCCGCGATCATGGCAGCTGGCTGTTCCTGGGCGCGATCTTCACTACGCTGGAGCTGCCGCCCGATCAAACCAGGACAGGCAGTTGCGGCAGCTGCGATGCCTGCCAGCGCGCCTGCCCCACAGACGCTTTCCCGGCCCCCTACCGCCTCGATGCGCGGCGCTGCATTTCGTACCTGACGATCGAGCATAAGGGCCCGATCCCGGCTGATCTGCGCCCCGGCATCGGCAACCATATCTATGGCTGCGACGATTGCCTGGCCGTTTGCCCGTGGAACAAATTCGCCGAGCGGGCGGCCGCCAATCTGGCTTTCGCGCCGCGTGCAGAACTCACCGCACCAATGCTCGCCGACCTGCTCCAGCTCGACGATGCGGGCTTTCGCCAGCTCTTCGCCGGCTCCCCGATCAAGCGCATCGGCCGCGACCGGATGATCCGCAATTGCCTGGTCGCCGCCGGCAATAGCGGAGCAGGCGCCTTGGTCGATCGTATCCGCCCGCATCTCGACGATCCGAACCCGGTCGTGCGCGGCGCGGCAGTCTGGGCGCTCGCCCGGCTGGACATCGAGGCATTCGCGGGAGAGAAGACGACGCGATTGGCGACCGAACCGGACAATGGGGTACGGGCCGAGTGGCAATCTTGACCGTCATGCCAGCGAAGGCTGGCATCTCGACCGGCCGAGATTCATTGAGATGCCAGCCTCCGCTGGCATGACGGGCCGTGCGTCTATTCCGCCGCGCGGGCCTGTTCCAGCTCTTCCTGCCAGCGAAAGCTCAGATCTTCCCATTCCAGCGGCCGCCCGTCATGCGCATGCACGCGCATATCGGCGACCGGCAGCAGGTCGCGCTTGTCGACCAGCACCGGATTGGACGGGCAGCCCGTCTCCCATTGCTCGCCCCATTGGCGGAGCGCGATCATTGTCGGCAGCAGCCCCACGCCCTTCTCGGTCAGGCGATATTCGATCTTACGGCGATCCTCCGGACACGGCTCACGCACCAGGATGCCGACATCGACCAGGCGTCCGAGCCGGTTGGCGAGAATGTTGCGGGCGATGCCGAGGCTCGACTGCATTTCCTCGAAATGCTTCAGCCCGTTGAAAGCGGCGCGCAGGATCAGGAACGACCAGCGTTCGCCCATCGCTTCCAGCGCGCGAGGCAGGCTGCATTCTGCGGCAATCTGCGCGAGCGGTTCTCTTAGACCCATTGATCCTCTTCCCGATCTGAAAACCTAGTCCAATCCATTCCGTTCATCCAGCCGCAAAAATAATGTCAGTTTCTGGTTGCAACTTAAAACCTATCGGAGTAGGTAGCGATTCGCAACTTAAATCGGAAGGGACGGAACATGGTACGTTTTGGAGCTCTCGCGCTGGCGCTGGCCACCTCGCTGACCCTGCTCGGTTCGGCCGCGATCGCGCAGCCGGCGGGCGGTTATTACAACATCACGCTGGCTGAGCCGGCGGCCACCAAGACGGTCGTGCATGACATGGTCGTAAATTGCGACGGCGCCAATTGCTCGGCCAATCAGGGCACGAGTCGTCCGGCGATCGTCTGCGCCAGCGTCGCGCGGCAGCTGGGTCCGGTTACCGCGTTCCGCGCCGGCGACACGGTGCTGGACGGCGAAGCGCTCGCCAAGTGCAACGCGAAGGCCGACACTGCCAAGATCGCCCGCCGCTAAGGCAGGCCCCAAACCAAGCGGGCATCCTCCCTCATTGTCCGCCTCTCTGCCGCCGGAGCGCTCCCTTGACGCTCCGGCGGTTGTTTTTTGCCCTTTGTTGTTGCGTTGCAGCGCCTGCTCGCCAATCTTGAGCGGGTGCTGAGGCAATATGAGCTGGTTGAGCGGGTCAAAAGCTATGATCCGGACGCTGACGAGGCGCTGATCAATCGCGCCTATGTGTTTTCGATGCAGGCGCACGGCACGCAGAAGCGCGCGTCGGGCGATCCTTATTACAGCCACCCGATCGAAGTCGCCGGCATCCTGACCGACCTGCATTTGGACGACGAGACGATCGCCACCGCCATCCTGCACGACACGATCGAGGATACGGTCGCGACGCACGAGGAGATCGAAGCGAAATTCGGGCCGAACGTCGCCCGGCTGGTCGATGGCGTCACCAAGCTTTCCAAGATCGAGGCGCAGACCGAAAACCAGCGCGCGGCCGAGAATCTGCGCAAATTCCTGCTGGCGATGTCCGACGATATCCGCGTGCTGCTGGTGAAGCTCGCGGACCGGCTGCACAATATGCGCACGCTCCACTTCATCAAGGATGAAGCCAAGCGCCGGCGCATCGCCAGGGAGACGATGGACATCTACGCTCCGCTCGCGGAGCGGATCGGCATGTACGAGTTCATGAAGGAGATGCAGACCCTCGCTTTCCGCCAGCTCGAGCCGGAAGCGTATGAGTCGATCACGAAAAGACTGGAGCAATTGCACGAAGGCGGCGGCGACCGGATCGCGCGCATCGCCTCCGGCCTGAAGCTCCTTTTGTCACGCAACGGCATCGAGGCCGAAGTCTCCGGGCGCGAGAAGCACCCCTTCTCGATCTGGCGCAAAATGGCGGAGCGGCACATCAGTTTCGAGCAGCTGTCCGACGTGATGGCGTTCCGCGTGATCGTGCCCAGCACCCAGGATTGCTACAAGGCTTTGGGCGTGATCCACGCGCGCTGGCCGATGGTGCCGGGGCGATTCAAGGATTATATTTCGACGCCCAAGCGCAACGGCTACCGCTCGCTCCACACCGCCGTTATTCACGCGGAAAATATGCGGATCGAGATCCAGATCCGATCCGAGGACATGCACGCGCAGGCGGAGCTCGGTCTCGCCGCGCACTGGGCGTATAAGCAAAATCAGAACGGCACGCCCGACACGCAGGTGCGCTGGATCCGCGACCTGATCGAAATCCTCGACACCGCCGACAGCCCGGAAGAGCTGCTCGAGCACACGCGGATGGCGATGTATCAGGATCGCATCTTCGCCTTCACGCCGAAAGGCGAACTGATCCAGCTGCCCAAGGGTGCGACGCCGGTCGATTTCGCCTATGCCGTGCACACCGATCTGGGCGACCAGACGGTCGGCGCCAAGGTCAATGGCCGGGTGGTTCCCTTACGCACCCCGATCGAGAATGGCGACCAGGTCCAGATCCTGAAATCGAAGGCGCAGGAGCCGCAGCCGAGCTGGCTGAACTTCGTCGTCACCGGCAAGGCGCGCGCCGCGATCCGCCGCTATGTCCGCCACAAGGAGCGCGACGAGAGCGTGGCGCTGGGCCGCAAGCTTTATGACGAGATCGCCGAACGCCTGCCCGCGCAGCTTGGCCCCGACGCGCTGAAGGGCGCCCTGCAGCGGCTGAAGCTCTCCGACGAAGCAAGCCTGATGGCGGCGATCGCGCGCGGCACCGTTACTGATGCCGAGCTGATGGAAGCGCTGATGCCGGGATCGACCGGTGCCGATGTCGCTGCCAAGCCACCGGGACAGCGCGAGGCCATCTCGATCAAGGGGCTGACGCCGGGCGTCACGTTTGACCTTGCGCCCTGCTGCCATCCGGTCCCGGGTGACCGCATCGTCGGCCTGCGCCGGCCCGACGAGCCGATCCAGGTCCACACGATCGATTGCCCGCATCTGGCCGACGGTGTCGACGCCGACTGGGTCGATCTCGCCTGGGGCGACAAATCCGACGGCGGCACCGCCAGGCTGACGGTGATCGTCAAGAACGAGCCCGGATCGCTGGCGACGATGAGTGGGATTTTCGGCGCGCACAACGCCAACATCCTGAACCTGCGGCTCGTCAATCGCGACAACGCCTTCCACACTTTCGAAGTGGATCTGGAAGTGCACGACCTGCACCATCTGGTGCGGATTCTCGCAGCCCTGCGGGCCGCAGACGTCGTGGCAAGCGCGGAGCGGGTCTGATTGACGTCCTCCCCTGAGAGGGGAGGTGGCAGCCCGAAGGGCTGACGGAGGGGTGTCAGCGGCAGAGATCATTCTCAACGACCGACACCCCTCCACCACTCGCTTCGCGAGCGGTCCCCTCCCCTTACAGGGGAGGATGTAGGCTCAGCCGAGCGTCGCCAGATCGATGACGAAGCGGTATTTCACGTCGCTTCTGCCCATCCGCTCATAGGCGGTGTTGATCTCATCCGCGCGGATCATCTCGATATCCGCGGTGATGCCGTGATCGCGGCAGAAATCGAGCATTTCCTGCGTTTCGCGAATACCGCCGATCAGCGAGCCGGCGAGGGCGCGGCGGCGGAAGATCAGGTTGCCGACATTGGGCGATTTGTGCGGCTCGGGCGGCACACCGACCAGTACCATCGTCCCGTCCCGCTTCAGTGCGGCGAGATAGGGATCGAGGTCCAGCGGCGCGGCGACCGTGTTCAGGATGAAATCGAACTTGCCAGCCGCCGCCTTCATCTGGTCGGCATCGCGCGAAATGATGACGTCGTCGGCGCCCAGCGCCAGCGCATCTTCGCGCTTGCTTTCGGACGTGGTGAAGACCGTGACGCGCGCGCCCATCGCATGGGCAAGCTTCACGCCCATATGGCCAAGCCCGCCCAGGCCGACCACGCCCACTTCCTGCCCTGGCCCGACGTTCCAGTGCCGGAGCGGCGAGTAAGTCGTGATGCCGGCGCAGAGCAGAGGCGCCACCCCGGCCAGATCCTTTTCGTCATGGCCGATGCGCAGCACGAAGTCCTGATCGACAACGATATGCTTCGAATAGCCCCCGAAGGTGTGGCCGCCCAGATGCTCGTCGCGTCCGTTATAGGTGCCGATAAAGCCGGTGCCGGTACAATACTGCTCCTCACTGTCCTTGCACGACGGGCAGATGCCGCAGCTATCGACCATGCAGCCGACGCCGACCGTGTCGCCCGGTTTGAAGCCGGTCACACCGCTGCCGACCGCTGTCACCTTGCCGACGATCTCGTGGCCGGGCACGCAGGGGTATTTCGTGCCGCCCCATTCGCCGAGCGCGGTGTGCAGATCGGAATGGCAGACGCCGCAGAAGAGGATGTCAATCGCGACGTCGGTGGGAACGGGTTCGCGCCGCACGATCCGGAGCGGCTCGAGCGGTTTGTCGGCGGCATGGTTGCCGAATGCCTGAACAATGGTCACGGCTGTTTCTCCTATGCGTG
>JAFEEY010000089.1:0-19672 GCA_018240865.1 Pseudomonadota bacterium
GTCGGACCGGCTCTACGATCTCTTCCTCGACGCCGACCGCCAATATAGCTGCGCTTATTTCACCGACCCGGACAACAGCCTGGACCAGGCCCAGGCCGACAAGAAGGCGCACATCGCCGCCAAGCTGGCGCTCAGCCCCGGCCAGAAAGTCCTGGATATCGGCTGCGGCTGGGGCGGCATGGCGCTGTATCTCAACCGCGTCGCCGATGTGGACGTTCTCGGCATTACCTTGAGCGAAGAGCAATTGAAGGTCGCGCGCCGCCGCGCCGAGGAGGCGGGCGTCGCCGATCGCGTGCGGTTCGAGCTGATCGACTATCGGGACGTCACCGGCCGCTTCGATCGCATCGTTTCGGTCGGCATGTTCGAACATGTCGGCCCACCGCATTATCGCACTTTCTTTCGCAAGTGCCGTAACCTGCTGGCGGATGACGGCGTGATGCTGCTCCACACCATCGGCCGCATGGGCGGACCGGGCACCACCGACGCCTTCACCGCCAAATATATCTTCCCCGGCGGCTATATCCCGGCGCTGAGCGAGACGGTGCGGGCGAGCGAGACGGCACGGCTGATCGTCTCCGACGTCGAAACCCTGCGCCTCCATTATGCGCTGACATTGCAGCACTGGTACGACCGCACTGTCGCACATCGTCCCCAGATCGAGGCGCTCTATGACGCGCGCTTCTTCCGTCTCTGGCAATTTTATCTCGCCGGCGCGCTCGTCTCGTTCGAGCAGGGCGGCATGTGCAATTACCAGATCCAGTATATCCGCGACCGCCACGCCCTGCCGATCACGCGCGATTACATGGCAAGGGCCGAGCGCGGCCATGCGGCGACTGCGGTTGCGCCCGTCCTCGTCGCACCCTAGAGGCTCGCCCGCACACATCACGGGTGGGAGTCTATGGCAAGCAAGGTCAACCGCGTCGTTCTCGCCTTTTCGGGCGGGCTGGACACGAGCGTCATCCTCAAATGGCTGCAGCAGACCTATGATTGCGAGGTCGTGACCTTCACCGCCGATCTGGGCCAGGGCGAGGAGCTGGAGCCGGCGCGGCGTAAGGCCGAATTGATGGGCGTGAAGCCCGAACATATCTTCATCGAGGATCTGCGCGACGAATTCGTGCGCGACTATGTCTTCCCGATGATGCGCGCCAATGCGGTTTATGAAGGCCAGTATCTGCTCGGCACTTCGATCGCGCGGCCGCTGATCGCCAAGCGCCAGATCGAGATCGCCCGCCAAGTCGGTGCCGACACCGTTTCCCACGGCGCCACGGGCAAGGGCAATGACCAGGTCCGTTTCGAGCTCGGCTATTACGCGCTCAATCCCGACATCAAGGTGATCGCCCCCTGGCGCGAATGGGATTTGACCAGCCGCACCAAGCTGATCGAGTTCGCCGAGGCGCACCAGATCCCGATCCCCCGGGACAAGCGCGGCGAGGCGCCCTTCTCCACCGACGCGAACCTTCTCCACACCTCGTCCGAAGGCAAGGTGCTGGAGGATCCGTGGGAGGAAGTGCCGGATTACGTCTATTCCCGCACCAACAACCCGGAGGATGCGCCCGACACGCCCGAATATATCACGATCGATTTCGAGCGCGGCGATCCGGTCGCGGTGAATGGCGAGGCGCTTGGCCCGGCCGCTCTCCTCGCAAAGCTCAACGATTATGGCCGCACGCACGGCATCGGCCGGCTCGATCTGGTCGAGAACCGGTTCGTCGGCATGAAGTCGCGCGGCATGTATGAAACGCCGGGCGGCACCATCCTGCATCTCGCGCACCGTGGCATCGAGCAGCTGACGCTCGACGGCGGTGCGGCGCACATGAAGGATGCACTGATGCCGCGCTATGCCGAACTGATCTATAACGGCTTCTGGTTTTCGCCGGAGCGCGAGATGCTGCAGGCCGCGATCGACAGTTCGCAAAAGTCGGTGACCGGCACGGTGCGGCTGAAGCTTTACAAGGGCGCCCCCCATGTCGTCGGCCGCAAGGCGGACGTGCGCTACAATCTCTATTCGACCGACATCGTCACGTTCGAAGACGATATGGGCGCCTATGATCAGCGCGACGCCGAGGGTTTCATCAAGCTGAACGCGCTGCGCCTGCGTCTCCTGGGGCGGCGGGGGCGGTGATAAAAACCCCTCTCCCCTTGAGGGAGAGGGCGACTCGCGCGATCGCGCGAGCGGGGTGAGGGGGAATAGAGCGAAGCATAGCGAGCGTGGAAGGGACCGCCCCTCACCCTCCCAAGCCTGCCGGCTTGGGCCCCTCCCTCTCCCCGGCGGGGAGAGGGGCTGCTAAGCCGCGCGCCATGACGCCCGCCCGGCCAGCGCCGATCATCCCCCTCGCGCTGATCCTGACCGTGCTGCTGACGGCCGGCTGGACCATGCTTGCCTGGAGCGAGCTCTCCCGGCTGGTGCTGCCGGATACCGACGACATGATGCGGCTGGCCCAGATCAGGGACTGGCTGAACGGCCAGCCCTTCAGCGACCTGACACAATACCGGATGGGCGGATTGGGCGGCGTGGCGATGCACTGGTCGCGCCTGCCTGATCTGGTGCCTGCGATCGTCGCGACCATGCTCACGCCGTTCATGGGCGCGACCCGGGCCGAGCTGGCGGCGGTGGTGTTCTGGCCGGAGCTGCTGTTTTTCTTGCATCTGTTGCTCGCCGGCAGGATCGCGATGAAGCTCAGTGATGACAAAGCGGCGGGGCCGACGGCGGTCGTGCTGGCGGCGGTCGCCTATCCGGCGATCAGCATGTTCGTGCCGGGCCGGATCGATCATCACGGCCTCCAGATCATCCTGGTCGAAGCAATGCTGTTGGCCCTGCTTGGCCGCCGATCTTTCGCCGCCGGCCTGTGCGCCGCGACGAGCCTGCTGATCGGGCTGGAAACCGCGCCGTTGGTGGCGGCGGCGATGCTGTACCAATTTCTGCGCTGGATCGAGACGCGGCGCGGTGCCGTCGATTTCGGCGCGGCGTTTCTTGCCGTCACGCTCGCTGGATTTCTGCTGTTGCGCCCGCGTATCTGGACGACCGACTGGTGTGACAGTTTCACGCCCGGCCTGTTCGCGCTGATGCTGATCGCGAGCGGAGCCTGGCTGGTGATGGGCGGTCTCGCCCCGCGCCTGCCGGACCGGCGATGGCGGATCGGCACCGGCCTTGTCCTGGGCGCGCTTGCCCTGGCGGCAGGCTGGGCCGCGGCGCCGCGTTGCTTTGCCGGCCCTTATGGTCCGGTCGATCCTGTGCTGGCGAAAGTCTGGCTCGGTAGCGTCGGCGAGGCGGGCGGGGTGTTCGCGCAGAAACCGGGCACGGTGATCGCCTATCTCGGCCTTGCCTTCGTGGCCCTGGGAGCAATTGGATGGTTCTGGCAGCGGGAGCCGGAGCGCCGGATGCTGTGGCTCGCGCCGCTTCTGCTGATCGGCGTGTCGGTGCTGCTCGCTTTCGTGCAGATTCGCACTGCCTATGCCGCCGCTGCGCTCGCCGCGCCGGTACTGGCGCATCTGATCGCCCGGGCTCGCGCGAAAGGCAGCGCCGCGATGGCGCTGGCGTGGCTCGCTTCGGCCGGCCTTATTTGGCAAAGCATCGGCAATCTCGCGGAGAGCGCGACAGCTTCCACGGCGACGACGCAGACCGGTGCGAGCGGGGCCAGCTGCACGTCCGCCACCACGCTTCAGCAATTCGACAAGCTCGACCCCGGCAATGTCGCCGCGCCGATCGACATGGGCGCCTATCTGGTCGGCCGGACGGGGCTGCGCGCGCTTGCCGGGCCCTATCACCGCAACAATCGCGGCAACCGCGCGATGTACGACTTCTTCCTCTCCGACGTGAACGCCGCCCGCTACCAGGCGAGCCTGTGGGAGATCGACTATGTCGCTTTCTGTCCGGAGAGTTTCGGCGAAGTGCCTGCGGCGATGGTCAAGCCCAACAGCCTGCTTGCGCATCTGCGCGCGGGCGACACGCCCGACTGGCTGGACCCGATGCCATTGATCGACAGCCGGGCGATGCTGTGGCGGGTCTTGCCGCCGCCGCCGCGCAATCGCTAAGGCCTTGGGAATGGGCGGGGCGACTTGGCTGGATCGGCGCTGGGCCGTCATTGCGCTGGTACTCGCGATGGCGATCCCGCTCGTCTGGCCGCCGCTGCCACCGCTGATCGACGTGCTCGGCCATATGGGCCGCTATTATGTGCAAACCCATATCGACCGGGTGCCGGCACTGGCGGAAGCGTTCAGCTTCAAATGGCGGCTGCTCGGCAATCTGGGCGTCGATCTGCTGATCGAGCCGATCGGGCGGATTTTCGGTATAGAGCTCGGCACCAAGCTGATCGTACTGGCCGTGCCGCCGCTGACCGCCGCCGGGATGCTCTGGCTCGCCCGCGAAGTGCATGGCCGGGTGCCGCCTACGGCACTGTTCGCACTGCCGCTCGCCTATGCATTCCCCTTCCAATTCGGCTTCATCAATTTCTCGCTGTCAGTCGCCTTTGCGCTGCTAATGCTGGCGCTATGGGTGCGCCTCGCCCGGCTGGAGCGTTTCCGCCTGCGTGCCGCGATTTTCGTGCCGCTCGCCTGCCTGCTCTGGCTGACGCACACGGTCGGCTGGGGCCTGTTCGGGCTCGGTGCGTTCGGATCGGAACTGGCGCGGCGCCGTGCGGGGGGCGACGCCTGGCCCCGCGCGATCCTATTCGCTGGTCTCGCCTGCCTGCCGCTCGCCTTGCCTTTGCTGCCGATGCTGCTGCTGCGGAGCACATCGCCCGACGTCCAGACCTTCGATTTCTTCAACGGGCAGGCGAAATTGCTGTGGCTGCAATCGCTGCTGCGCGATCGCTGGCATGCCTATGATCTGATCTCGACCTGGCCGATCATCATTGTCGCGGGCCTGGGCATGTTCGGCCGGCATCTGCGGATGAATCCGCTGCTGGGCATTCCCGCCCTGCTGTGCCTGATCGCGTTCCTGCTGATGCCGCGTGTCACGTTCGGTTCGGCCTATTCGGACATGCGGCTGCTGCCCTTCACGTTCATGATGGCGCTGCTCGCGATCCGGCCGGTCGAAGGCAAGGGCGCGCAATGGCTCGCGGCGGCCGGCCTCGCCTTCCTCGTCATCCGCCTTGCAGGCACTACGGTCAGCTATGCGCTCTACGACCGGCTGTTCCAGCGCGAGCTTGCCGCGCTCGATCATCTGCCGCGCGGCAGCTCGGTGCTGTCGCTGGTGGTGCGGCCGTGTGGCAATGAATGGTCGACCGAACGTCTCGATCACCTGCCGGCGCTCGCGATCGTGCGGCGCGACGCTTTCACCAACGACCAATGGACGGTCGACAGCGCACAGGCGATGCAGGTGATCAAGCCCGGTGTCGGCGCTTTCGCCCGCGATCCTTCGCAGCTCGTCTATCCGAAGGGCTGCCGCGGCGAGGGCTCCGACCTCAACGAAGCGATCGCGACCTTCAACCGGGCGGCTTTCGATCACGTCTGGGTGCTGAACGGCTGGGTCGCCGCCGCCGATCTTCAGCCCATCTGGTCGAATGGGCATTCGACGCTCTATCGTGTGCGCCGATGACGAACCGTCCTACCCTGTCGATCGTGGTGCCCTGCTATAATGAAGAGGCGTGCCTGGCCGAACTGCACCGCCGCCTCTCCGCCGCCGCGCTGGAGTGTGTCGGCGCCGCCCATGAGATCGTGCTGGTCAATGACGGGTCGCGCGATTCGACCTGGGGGGTGATGCAGGCGCTCGCCGCCAGCGATCCGCACCTCGTCGCCGTCAACCTCTCGCGCAATCACGGCCATCAGCTGGCGCTCACCGCCGGCCTTGACCTGGCGATGGGCGATCGCATCCTGATCATCGACGCCGATCTGCAGGATCCGCCCGAACTGCTGCCGGCGATGATGCGCGAGATGGACCTGGCGGGGGCCGACGTGGTCTATGGCCTGCGCCGCAGCCGCGAGGGCGAGACCGCGTTCAAGCGCGGCACCGCCAAGCTCTTCTACCGCCTGCTCTCCAAGGCGACCGACACCAACATCCCGGTCGATACCGGCGATTTCCGCCTGATCACCCGCCGCGCGCTTGATGTGTTCCTGTCGATGCCCGAACAGGCGCGCTTCATCCGCGGCATGGTCGCCTGGCTGGGCTTCAGGCAGGTGCCTTTGCCCTATGATCGCGACGAGCGCTTCGCGGGCGTGACCAATTATCCCTTGCGCAAGATGGTGCGCTTCGCATTGGATGCGTTGACCAGCTTCTCCTCGACACCGCTGAAGCTTGCGAGCCATGCCGGCATCCTGCTCTCCATCGGCTCGCTGCTGCTGATCGTCTATATCCTGGCCGGCTGGCTGACGGGCCGCGCGGTCGAGGGCTGGACATCCCTGATGCTGGTGGTGGTGGCGCTGGGCGCGGTGCAGATGTTCGTGCTGGGCGTGATGGGCGAATATCTCGGGCGCCTCTACAGCCAATCCAAGCAGCGGCCGCTCTATATCGTCTCCGATATCCGCGGCGCGCGGGCCGATCGCAGCGCCCGGCTCGGCATCGACGCCTCAGCCGCCATAGGTCCAGTGGCGGTGCATCAGGAACGTGGCGAAAGGCGTGACGAGGATGTTGGGGACGATCGGCCACCAGGTGGGGCCGCCCAAAGCCTTTACGAGTAGCCAGACGAAGAAGCTGTTCAGCGCGAAGCCGAACAGATTGACGATGATGAAGCGGGTGCCCATCCGCGCATGATCGTCGCGCGCGCCGTGCCCGGCGAAGCTGATCCAGCCATGCGCGAAATAGCCCACGATCACGCCGATCACGAACGCGACCGCGATCGAGACATTGGGGTCCAGCCCCGCCCATTCGACGCCGTAATAATAGATGGCCTGGCCGCCCGCCGTGATCAGCGCGCCAATCACGGCATAGCGGATCAGCTGCCAGAAAGCGGCGCGGGATTCGGGAGTGACTTGGCTTAGCATGATGGACTGACGAAAGCTCTTAAACCGGCTTGGCTGAGCCTGTCGAAGCCCTTCCTTCTCTTGGAAACCCAGAAAAGGAAAGGGAAGGCTTCGACAAGCTCAGCCAAGCCGGCATTGAGGGGACGAAAATTACCGCAGCCTTGCCTCGACCGACGCCTTGGCCATTGCGATCGGCTTGACCAGGGCGGTCGGAATCAGACGGACCATCGCCCGGCGCGCGCGCCAGCGCAGGTCGCCTGGCACATCGACCGGCCTGCCGTCCGCCACAAGCGAAGCCCGGATCGCCGGGGACAGCCGCGCCACGCCAGCCTCATTGGCATAGATCAGCGAATTGAAGCGATACCAGGGCATCACCGCCCGGTCGTGAGCAATCAGCGGCCGCAGCCAATCATAGGGTTGATAGCCGCGCGCCGCGAACTTGGCGCGCCAATAGCTCAAAGGCTGCTCGTTCACATGATGCTCGCCGCCCTGATGCGGCACGGCGGCGGAAAAGAGCACGACATCGCCATGCCGGGTCAGCGTTTCGACGAAGCCGTCGGCGGATGCATCGGGCAGATGCTCGGCCACTTCCAGCGACTGGACCAGATCGAATTTGCGGCCAAGGTCCAGCGGCTGCAGCAGATCGTGCGAACGGAAACGGTCGGCCGGGATCGCCAGCCGGTCGCGCGCGACATAGTCGCCATCGACCGCGACCACATCCGGCACGCCCGCCGCCATCCACTCCGCTGCCCAAGCGCCATGCCCCGCGCCCACGTCCAGCAGGCTCGCGATCGGCATTTCGCCGAGCAGCAGCTTCGCCACCGTGCTCGCAGACGCGCGCGAGCCGGCGTCGATATAATCGTAGAATCCGCCCGAATAGACGTGGTCGCTCATCGAAATTGTCCGTTGTGCGCAAAAGGGCGCAGCTTGTTCTTTAGCGCCGATCCCCTAATGCGCGGTGGAGGCCGGGGAAAGACTTATGTCCGCGCAAGCGAAATCACTGCTCGATCGCTGGCGGCTTCTGGTGCTGCTGTTGTGGCTGGGCGCGTGTGTGTGGCTGCTCTGGCAGCGCTGGGGCGCGATCTACTGGTTTTCGCTGGGCGACACCGACGACAATATGCGGATCGCGCAGGTCCGCGCCTGGCTGGACGGGCAGGGCTGGTACGATCTGCGTCAATACCGGCTGAACCCGCCTCTAGGCTTCGACATCCACTGGTCGCGGCTGGTCGACCTGCCGATCGCGGGCCTGATCCTGCTCACCCGGCCCTTTGTCGGCGGCAAGGTGGCCGAGCAGATCGCAGTTGCACTCGCGCCGCTGATTCCGTTGCTGCTGGCAATGCTCGCCGCAGCCTTTACCGCCCGGCGACTGATCCATCCGCGCGCCGCCATTCTCGCGGCGGCGATGGTGCTGTGCTGCCAGGTCGCGCTCGACCAATTCCGGCCGCTTAGGATCGACCATCATGGCTGGCAGCTCGCTTTCCTGATGGTGACGATCGCTGGCCTCGCCGATCCGAAGCGCGTGCGCGGCGGTGTCGCCGTGGGTATCGCCAGCGCGCTGTCGCTGGTGATCGGGCTGGAGCTGCTGCCCTATATCGCGGTCGCGGGGGCCTCGATCGCGCTGCGCTGGATCGTGCATCAGGAAGCGCGGCCGCGCATGATGGGCTATGCCGTGGCGTTTGGCACCGCCACCGCGCTCGGCTTCGGCCTGTTCGCATCCTACGCCAACCGCGCGCCCTTGTGCGACGCGCTGACCCCGGTCTGGCTCTCGACGATCCTGGTCGCGAGCGCGGCGCTGATGATCCTGGCGCAACTGAACCCGGCGCGGCGCGAGGCCCGGCTGGTGCTGGCGGCGGTGGCGGGCGCGATCGTCGCCGGTTTCTTCTGGCTCACCTGGCCGCAGTGCCATGGCCGGCCGGAGAATGTCTCGCCCGAACTTTACAGGCTGTGGCTGTCGAACGTGCGCGAGGCGAAGCCGATCTACGTCCAGAATGCGGATACGATAGTCGCCAATCTCGCTGTGCCCGCGATCGGCATGATCGGCGCGCTGTGGGGCATCTGGCGCGCACGCGGACAGGAAGCGATCTATTGCTGGCTGTCGATCGTCGTGCTGTCGCTTTTCTCGGTCGGCATGCTGTTCTGGCAGGTACGCGCGGGGCCGGCGGCGCAGCTGATCGGCGTGACGGGCGCAGCGTTTCTGGGCTGGCACTTGATCGGCTGGTTCGCGCGTTCGCAGCACATGCTGGTGCGCGTGTTCGGCATCACGGCTGCGTTCCTGATCGTCTCCGGCATCGCCAGCTATGCGGCTTTCCCGTTCCTGCCGAAGGAGAAGGACGACACACCCTATTGGAAGAAAGTGAAGGCGGCCAATCGCAGCTGCCCGACCCTGCCGGCGCTGCAGCCGATCGCGCGCCTGCCCAAGACGGTCATCTTCACCTTTGCGGATTTGGGTCCGCGCCTGATCGCCGTCACCCATCACGACGCGATCGCAGGCCCCTATCACCGCAACGGCGCGGCGATCCTGGATATCCATCACGCTTTTGACGGCCCACCCGAACAGGCGCGCGAGATCGCGAAACGTCACGGTGCGACCCTGCTGCTCGTCTGCCCCTATTTCGCCGAATCGACCGTCTACAAGTCGCGTAGCCCGAACGGCTTCTACGCCCGGATCGAAAGGGGCGAGACTTTCCCCTGGCTGGAACCGATGCCGCTGCCGGCGAAATCGCCCTACAAGCTCTGGCGGATCAAGTAAGGCTGGCGCGAATGCCGTCGATCACGAACTGGACGGCGAGCGCGGCGAGGATCACGCCCAGCAGCCGCGTGATCATCGCTTCCATCTTGTAGCCGATCAGCCGCATCATCGGCCCGGCAAGCAGCAATGCGGCAAGCGTCAGGATCAGCACGACCGCGATCGCGGCAAGCACGATCAGATCCTGCGCCAGCCCGTGCCCGCGCGACATCAGCAGCATCGCCGACGCGATCGAACCGGGCCCGGCGATCATCGGGATGCCCATCGGAAAAATGGAGATATCCTCGGGCGCGGCGTTCGCCTTCGCGGACTCGGCGCGATTCTCGCGGCGTTCCTGACGCTTCTCGAACACCATTTCGAGCGCGATCAGGAACAGCATGATACCGCCGGCGATCCTGAAAGCGTCGAGGCTGATGCCGAGCGCATGCAGGAACGCTTCGCCGAAGACAGCGAAGGCGAGCAGGATCACGCTGGCGACGGTCACCGAGCGGACGGCCATCGCGCGGCGATGCTGCAGCGTCGAGCCTGCGGTCAGGCTCGCGAAGATCGGCGCGCAGCCGGGCGGGTCGATGACCACGAAGAAGGTCGCGAAGGCAGCGATGAAAAGCTCAACCATAAGCGCCTCTTGCCGCTCGTCCCGAGCGAAGTCGAGGGGCGTATATCCGCTTCAGTGCATGCGCCCCTCGACTTCGCTCGGGACGAGCGGAGGCTTTAGAGGCCTTCCGGAGCGCGGACGCCCTCCCGCCGGCATGCGGAAACCAGCGTGTTCCGGAGCAGCACCGCGATCGTCATCGGGCCGACGCCTTTCGGCACCGGTGTGATCGCGCCTGCCACCGGCAATGCGCTTTCGAAATCGACGTCGCCGACCAGCCGCGTCTTGCCCGGCTCGGCGGCGGGCACCCGATTGATGCCGACGTCGATCACGGTCGCGCCAGGCTTCAGCCAGTCGCCCTTGACTATTTTCGGCCGACCGACCGCCGCGACGACAATGTCCGCCCGGCGCACCAGGTCGGGCAGGTCGCGCGTGCGGCTGTGCGCGATCGTAACGGTGCAGCTTTCGCGCAGAAGCAGCTGCGCCATCGGCTTGCCGACGATGTTGGAGCGCCCGATCACCACGGCGTCGAGACCCGAGAGATCGCCCAGCTGGTCCTTCAGCAGCATCAGGCAGCCAAGCGGCGTGCATGGCACGAAGCCGTGCAGCCCGCTCGCCAGCCGCCCGACATTGACCGGGTTGAAGCCGTCGACATCCTTGTCCGGGTCGATCGTCGCGATGACCGCGTTTTCGTTGATCTGGCCGGGCAGCGGCAGCTGGACGAGAATGCCGTCCACCGCCGCATCGGCGTTCAGCTGGCGGACCAGCGCCAGCAATTCGTCCTGCGTCGTCGTTTCGGGCAATTTGTGCTCGATCGAGACCATGCCCGCCTCGACCGTCATCCTGCCCTTGGCGCGGACATAGACCTGGCTCGCTGGGTCTTCGCCGACGAGGACCACGGCGAGGCCCGGCGCGCGCCCGGTCTGGGCGGTGAAGGCGGCGACGCCATCCGCTACGCGCGCGCGCAGCCCGGCCGCGAAGCCGGCGCCGTCGATGATCCTCGCGGTGCTCACGCTGCCGGCAGCAGCAGCGGCCGGAAGACCGCCGGCAGCACGATGTCCTGCAGGATGATCAGCAGCAACAGCACCACCATTGGCGAGAAATCGAGACCGCCGAAATCGGGCAGGATCCGGCGGATCGGCCGGTAGAGCGGCTCGGTCATCCGATCGAGCGCCATCGTCACCGTCCGGACGAAGTCGTTGTACGTGTTGATAACGTTGAACGCGACCAGCAGCGAAATGATGAACTGCAGGATGATGATCCAGCGCGCGACCGACAGCAGCAGGTCGAGGATTTGATAAATGACGAGAACCATATCCGCCCTTTAGCCGAACTCGTTACGCCCGTACCAGCGTGCCGACGCCGGTATCGGTGAAGATTTCGAGCAGCACTGCGTGCGGCACCCGACCGTCAAGGATGACGGCGGCGTCGACCCCGCCCTGCACGGCGGACAGGCAGGTCTCCAGCTTGGGGATCATACCGCCGCTGATCGTGCCGTCGGCCTGCAATCGCGCGATGTCGTCCGGCACCAGATCGGTCAGTAGCTCGCCCTGCTTGTCGAGGACACCGGCGACGTCGGTCAGCAGGAACAGGCGTTTGGCGCCCAGAGCCGCGGCGATCGCACCGGCCATCGTATCCGCGTTGATGTTGTAGGTCTCACCGTCCGCGCCGATGCCGATCGGGGCAACGACGGGGATCATCCCGGCGAGCTCCAGATGCTCGATCAAGGTGATGTCGACGGCGACCGGCTCGCCGACGAAACCGAGATCGACCGACAGATGCTCGTCGCGCTCGGCGTCATAGACACGGTGATCCAGCTTGCGGGCCTGGACCAGCCGTCCGTCCTTGCCGGAAATGCCGACCGCCTTGCCGCCGGCCTGGCCGATATGGGCGACGATTTCCTTGTTGATCGCGCCGGAGAGGACCATTTCGGCCACGTCGGCGGTCTGCTCGTCGGTGACCCGCAGGCCGTTCACGAATTCGGACTGGACACCCAATTTCTTCAGCATCGAACCGATCTGCGGCCCGCCGCCATGCACGACGACCGGGTCGATGCCGACCGCCTTCAGCAGCACGATATCCTGCGCGAATTGCTGGGCGGCGGCGGGGTCGCTCATCGCATGGCCGCCATATTTCACCACGAACGTCTCGCCGGCGTAGCGCTGCATATAGGGCAACGCCTCGATCAGGATTTCAGCGCGGGCGATCAGGTCTTTGGCGTCGGTCATCGGCGTTTTCATTCCCGGTCCAGCCGCCGGCCAAGGGCGACGAACAGATAGATGAGCGGCGGCACCAGCACCGCCGACAGCGTCACCTTGGCGAGCATCTGGCCGAGCAGCAGCTGGCCGATCGGAAACACGCCGAGGAACGCGATCGTCACGAACAGCAAGGTGTCGACAATCTGGCTGAGGATTGAAGCGAGCCCGGCGCGCAGCCAGAGCAGGCGGCTGTCCGCGCCGCCTTTCAGCGCGGAGAAGATGGTGACGTTCAGCGTCTGCGAAATGCCATAAGCGACGATGCCGCCCGCCCAGATGCGCGGCGTCCCGCTCATGATCATCTGAAAGGCGTCGCGTCGCGCCGGGTCCATCTCGGGCGAGGCCGGCACCGCCAGCACGACGATCGAGAGCAAAAGCGAGACGATCAAAGGCACGAAGCCGATCTGCACCAGCCGGTTGGCGACCTGCCGCCCGTGCAGCTCAGCGACGGCGCTGGAGGTCACGACCAGCAGCAGGAAGGCGAAGATGCCGGCCTCGACCGCCAGCGGCCCGAGCGCCACCTGCTTGTTGCCCAGCACGCCCGCGATGCAGACCATGCCGCCATAGAAGATCGAAAAGGCGAAAAGCGACGGCGGAATCGCGCGCGCCGGACGAGGTTCGAGCATGGCCCGGCTGGTAAAGGGAAATCGGGCGGCGTGAAACCCCTCTCCCCAACGGGGGAGAGGGCGACTAGGCGAAGCCGAGCGGGGTGAGGGTACAGCGTGAGCGTGGCGAGCGTGGATGGGCCGTCGCCCTCACCCTCCCACCGCTGCGCGGCGGGCCCCTCCCTCTCCCGCAAACGGGAGAGGGGCTACTAAAAGCTGAATTCGTCGTAGATGCGGCCGAGATCGCCTTTCCAGGGGCCGTTATACAGGTCGAGCAGGCGGCCGGCCGGCGGCTTGCCGGTGCGCACGACTTCGCGCAGCGGGTCCAGGAACCCGACTTCGCTCTCGCCGGCTTCACTGATCGCGCCGCGCGCGCGCAGGCCGGCCGCGGCGATATCAAGCACTTCGGTGGCGATATCGCCAAGCCTGCCGCCGCCGGGCAGCTGTGCGTCAAGCGCGAGCCTCGGCACATCGTTGCGCAGCGCCTCGCGCGCATCCATCGACCAGCCCTTGACCAGATCCCAGGCCGCGTCGAGCGCGGTCTGGTCATAGAGCAGCCCGACCCAGAAGGCCGGCAGCGCGCAGATGCGGCTCCAGCGTCCGCCATCGGCGCCGCGCATTTCCAGGAAGGTTTTCAGCCGCACTTCCGGGAAAGCGGTGGAGAGATGGTCCGACCAGTCGGAAAGGCGCGGTCTCTCGCCCGGCAGCGCGGGCAGCTCGCCCTTCAGGAAATCGCGGAAACTCTGACCGGCGGCGTCGATATATTTGCCCTCGCGGAACACGAAATACATCGGCACGTCGAGCGCGTAATCGGCGTAGCGTTCGTATCCGAAGCTGTCCTCGAACACGAAGGGCAGCATGCCGGTGCGCGCCGGATCAGTGTCCGACCAGATATGGCTGCGAAAGGACAGGAAACCGTTGGGCTTGCCTTCCGTGAAGGGCGAGTTGGCGAAAAGCGCGGTCGCGAGCGGCTGCAACGCGAGGCCGACCCGGAACTTCTTCACCATGTCCGCTTCGGAAGCATAGTCGAGATTGACCTGGATCGTGCAGGTCCGAAGCATCATGTCGAGGCCCAATGTGCCGACGCGCGGCATGTGGCGCAGCATAATCGCGTAGCGGCCCTTGGGCATGATCGGCAGGTCGGCGCGCGCCTTGTCCGGCCACATGCCGAGGCCGAGAAAGCCGAGGCCCAGCTCGTCGCCGACCGCCTTCACCTGCTCCAGATGCCGCCCGGTCTCGGCGCAGGTCTGGTGCAGATTCTCGAGCGGCGCGCCGGAGAGCTCCAGCTGGCCTGCCGGCTCCAGGCTGATCGTGCCGTCCTTGCCGCGCAGTGCGATGACGTGCCCGCCTTCGAGGATCGGCTCCCAACCGAAGCGGGTCAGGCCGGCAAGCAGGTCGCGGATGCCGCCCGGCTCGTCATAGGACGGCGCGCGATGATCGCTGGTCCGATAGACGAATTTCTCGTGTTCGGTGCCGATCCGCCAATCGCCGCGCGGCTTCTCGCCGCCCGCGAAGAATTCCACCAGCTGGGCGCGATCCTCGATGATCGGATCGTTCTTGCCCGTTTCTTCGCGTGTGCTCATGCCGCGCATTTAGTGGGCGCCAATCGGGTTGGAAACAGGTTTCGATAAACTACCAATCTCCGGCGACGGCCATCCAGACGGCGGTCGCGGCGAGCGCGGCTGTTTCGGCGCGTAGGATACGCGGGCCGAGCGACACCGGCACCGCCTCTGCGACCGCGCGGATGGCATCGCGCTCGTCAGGGTGGAAGCCGCCTTCCGGCCCGATCAGGATCGCGGCGGGCCCGGGATGCGCGCGCACCGCCTCCACCATCGGCGCGCCGCCTTCCTCATCGGCGAAGAACAATGCGCGTCCCGCCGGCCAGCCGCGCAGCAGCATATCAAGCGGAACCATTGCGGCCAGCTCGGGCAGCGCGGTCCGCTCGCATTGCTCGGCAGCCTCGATCATATGCGCGCGCAGCCGATCGCTATTCAGTTTGTCGACGACCGCTCGCCTGGTCAGCACCGGCACCAGCCGCGCGACCCCCAGCTCGCTCGCTTTCTCAGCGACCCAATCGATCCGTCCGCGCTTGATCGGCGCCACGCACAGCCAGAGGTCGGGCACAGCCTCCCGCTCACGCAGCTTCGCGGCGATGCGGACGATCAGATCGCGCCTGGCTGCAGCGCTCACTTCGCCCAGCCATTCGCCGGTGCGGTCATCGAACAATTTGACCACGCCGCCTGCTTTCAAGCGCATTACCGAGAGGAGATAATGCGCCTGCCCGCCCTCGATGCGCAGCTCCATGCCGTCGGCGAGCGGCTGGTCGATGAAGAGACGCGGCGCGGAATTCGGCGGCCAGGCGGGAGTGGCGGGCATGTTCGCTCCTTTCCGTCCCAATACCGTTCGGGCTGAGCTTGTCGAAGCCCTCTCTTTCCCTTTACGCCAGCCCTTAAGAAGGGAGGGCTTCGACAGGCTCAGCCCGAACGGAGAATAATGTGGCCGACCGCCCCTTTGCCGACCCTCTCCCCGACACCGAGCATGAGCGTCTCACCCGCACCGGCCCTTTGCGCCCCTATATCCTGCTCGCGCGGTTCGACCGGCCGATCGGATGGCAGCTGCTGTTCTGGCCGTGCGCCTGGGGGGTCGCGCTGGCTGGAGGCGCATTCGAACATTTCGGCCTGATCCTGTGGATGCTGCTCGGCGCGATCGCGATGCGCGGCGCGGGCTGCGTCTATAACGACATTGTCGACCGCGACTTGGACGCGCAGGTGGAGCGCACGCGCGGCCGGCCGCTCGCCAGCGGACAAGTCTCGCTCAAGGCCGCCTGGGCCTGGTTGCTGATCCTGTGCGGCATCGGCTTTGTCGTGCTGCTGCATCTGCCGATGCTCGCGGCGCTGACCGCGCTCGGCAGCCTCGCTTTCGTGGCCGCCTATCCCTTCATGAAGCGGATCACCTGGTGGCCGCAGGCCTGGCTCGGCATCGTCTTTTCCTGGGGGGCGCTGGTCGGCTGGGCAGCGGTCGCGCATGATTTCGGGTCGCCGATGGCCTTGCTCTATGCCGGGTCGATCGCCTGGGTGATCGGCTATGACACGATCTATGCACTGCAGGATCGCGAGGATGACGCGCTGGTCGGCGTCCGTTCCTCAGCCCGGCGCATGGGGCGATATGTCCGGCCCGGCGTCGCCGGCTTCTACCTGCTCGCGCTGATCCTCTGGAGCGGCGCGATCTGGCTGGTCCGGCCGGAGCCGCTGGCATTTGTCGCGCTGGTGCCGGCGGCGCTGCAACTCGGCTGGCAGGTGCTGACGCTCGATTCGGGCGACGGCGAGGACGCGCTCGCCAAATTCCGCTCCAACCGGTTTGCCGGGCTGCTCGTCTTCCTCGCCTGCGCGACGGTCGGGACTGGCGCGCCGTAGCCTCTCTCCCTAAGTGCGAAGGCAATGCTAGCCCTTGCCGACGCACAATCCCGCCTGTCCGACCTCGTCAAGGCCGCGCGCGCCGCCGGCGCCGACGCCGCCGACGCCCTCTATCACGGCGACCGCTCGACTGATGTGCATGTCCGCCTGGGCGCGCTCGAAAATGTCGATCAGGCCGAGGGTGAGGAAATCGGCCTGCGCGTGTTCGTGGGCCAGCGCTCGGCGAGCGTATCCGCATCGGACCTTGCTTCTGATTTGCTTCAGGCTCTCGCCGAACGCGCGGTCGCGATGGCGCGCGAGGCCCCGGAGGACAAATATGCCGGCCTCGGTCCCGAAGACCGGCTGCTGCGCGGCGTGATCCCCGATCTCGATCTGGACGATGGCGCGGAGCCCGGTCCGGCGAGCCTGAAAGCGCGCGCGCTTGCCGCTGAGGGCGCTGCCCGTGCCGTCGCCGGCGTCAGCAACAGCGAGGGCGCCAGTGCCAGCGCCGGGCGCAGCCAGATCGCGCTTGCCACCAGCCACGGCTTCGCCGGCGGCTATGGCGCGAGCGCGCATTCGGTCAGCGCCTCGATGCTGGCCGAGCGCGACGGCCAGAAGCAGCGCGACGGCGCCTGGCACTGGGTGCGCCATCTGGACGAACTGGACGCGGCGGATGCGATCGGCCGCATGGCCGGGGTACGCGCGGTCGCCAAATTAGGCGCGACCAAGCTGCCGAGCGGACCGCTGCCGGTGGTCTTCGATCCGCGCGTCGGCGGTTCGCTGATCGGCCATCTGCTCGGCGCGATCTCGGGTTCGTCGATCGCGCGGCGTACCAGCTTCCTGCTCGAAAAGCTCGGGGAACAGGTTTTCGCGAAAGGCATCACGATCCTCGACGATCCGCATCGCCGACGCGGCCTGCGTTCGCGCCCGTTCGATGGCGAGGGCCTGCCGACCGCTGCCTCGAATCTGATCGACGCCGGCACGCTCACTGGCTGGCTGCTCGACAGCGCCTCAGCCCGTCAGCTGGGGCTCGAGCCGACCGGCCATGCCGTGCGCGGCGTCGGCGGGCCGCCGGGTGTTTCCGCCAGCAATGTCCATATCGCCGCCGGCGGCCAGTCGCGCGAGGCGCTGATCGGCGGGGTCAAGCGCGGCCTGTATGTAACCGAGCTGATCGGTCAGGGCGTCAATGGCGTGACCGGCGATTACAGCCGGGGCGCGGGCGGCTTCCTGATTGAGGACGGCAAGCTCGGCCCGCCTGTCGCCGAAGTCACGATCGCCGGCAATCTGAAGGACATGTTCCTGAACATGACGGCGGCGGACGATCTCGCCTTCCGCTACGCCGTCAACACGCCCACTTTGCTGGTCGAAGGGATGATTGTCGCCGGTGGCTGAGACGTTTCTCGACGCGGTTGGCGCGGTCACTGCCGAGGCGGGGGCGATGGCGCTCAAGCGCTGCGGCACCGATTTCCAGCGCTGGGAGAAAGTGCCGGGACACCCGGTCTGCGAAGTCGATCTGGAAGCCGACGCGCTGCTGCGCAAGCGTTTGTCGGCACTCGATCCGGATGCTGGGTGGCTCTCGGAGGAAACTGCCGACAGCGCCGAGCGGCTGTTGCAATCCAAAGCCTGGGTGGTCGATCCGATCGACGGCACGCGCGATTATCTGCGTGGCCGGACCGGCTGGGCAGTATCGGTGGCACTGGTTGAGGGCGGAAAAGTGCAGCTGGCAGTGCTCGACGCGCCGGCGCGCGATCAGCATTGGCGCGCGGTTGCGGGCGAAGGGGCATGGCTGAACGGCAAGCGGCTGCGCATCGCCGACCGGCACGACCTGCCCGGCGCGCGCGTTCCAGCCGATACGCTCCCCAAAACCGATGCCGATCTGGTCGGTGTGCCGCGCCCCAATTCGATCGCGCTGCGCATCGCGATGCTGGCGGCAGGCGAGGTCGATCTGGTCGCGACGCTGCGTTGGGGCCGGGAATGGGACATCGCCGCCGCCGTGCTGATCGCGCAGGAAGCAGGCGCGATCGTCACCGACGCGCTCGGCCGCCCATTGCGATTCAATTCCACCAGCGGCGAGGCGTTCGGCCTGCTGGCGAGCGTGCCGGGCATCCAGCAGGCGGCGCTGCAACGCCTGCTGCCCCGGGCGATGAAAGCCTCGGTGCGCTAGCGCTGGCATTCCCGGAAATGCATCGTCATTGCGAGCGGCGAAGCCGCGCGGCAATCCAGCTGCTGGATCGCCGCGGCGCTGGCGCGCCTCGCGATGACGGATTTCAATATGGCTGGCGCAAGGTTTAGAGAGACGCGATGACAAAGCCGGGCCCGTCCTCTGTCTTTCGCGATTTCCTGGACAGCGAGGCGGGGGGCGGGTTGCTGCTGATCGGTGCGGCGGCGCTGGCGCTGATCGCGGCGAACCTGCCGGCGACGCGCCCGCTCTACGACCAGCTCACCCATTTGCGCCTGGGGCCCGGAGACGTGCATTTCTGGGTGAACGACGCGCTGATGGCGCTGTTCTTCCTGCTCGTCGGGCTGGAGATCAAGCGCGAGCTGATCGGCGGCGAACTGGCCCGGCCGGAGGATCGCCGCCTGCCGGTCGCGGCGGCGGTGGCGGGGATGGCGATCCCGGCGCTCATCTATTTCGTATCGGGCGCGCCCGCGCACGGCTGGGCGATTCCGGCGGCGACCGACATTGCCTTCGCGATCGGCGTGCTGGCGCTGCTGGGCCCGCGCGTGCCCGCCTCGCTCAAACTGTTCCTGACCACTGTCGCAATCGTCGACGATATGGGCGCGGTCGCGATCATCGCCGCCTTCTACACCGATGCACTGAATCTGTGGGCGCTCATCGGTGCGGCGCTGACATTCGGCGCAATGCTGGCGCTCAATCGGGCGGGTGTGACGCGGCTCTGGCCCTATGCGTTCGGCTTCGTCTTGCTCTGGCTATTGGTGCTGATGTCCGGCGTCCATGCGACGATCGCGGGCGTGCTCGCCGCGTTGGCGATCCCGATCCGCGCTGATGAGCAGGCTTCGCCGCTGCACCGGCTGGAACACGGCCTCCACCCCTGGGTCGCCTATGCCGTCGTGCCGCTGTTCGGATTCGTGAACGCCGGCGTCGCGCTCGACGCCGTCGCGGGTTCGCCGCTTGCGATCGGCATCGGCGCGGGCCTGTTCCTCGGCAAGCAGATCGGCATTCT
>JAFEEY010000089.1:19749-21951 GCA_018240865.1 Pseudomonadota bacterium
GGCCTCGCTTTCCCGGGCGAGCCCGCGCTGATCGAGCAGGCCAAGATCGGCATCCTCGGCGGCTCCCTGCTCTCGGCGCTGGCGGGTTGGGCCGTGCTGCGCATCTTTAGCCCCTCCCCTTCAGGGAAGGGGTCGGGGTGGGGAAGTCGCGAGATTGGCGTGACCGACGGACAACCCCACCCCTAACCCCTCCCCTGAAGGGGAGGGGCTTCTTACATCACCCTCATGCGCCTTTCCGTTCTCGACCAATCGCCGATCCCCACAGGCGGCACTGCCGCCGATGCTGTCCGCAACACGATCGACCTGGCGCGCAACGCCGAACGGCTTGGCTATCATCGTTACTGGCTGGCCGAGCATCATGCCTCGCCCGCATTGGCCGGCGTTTCTCCGGAAGTGCTGATCGGTCCGGTCGCCTTGGCGACGGAAACGATCCGTATCGGCTCGGGCGGGATCATGCTGCCGCATTATTCGCCGTTCAAGGTCGCCGAGACGTTCCGGCTGCTGGGTGCGATGGCGCCGGGGAGGATCGACCTCGGGCTCGGGCGGGCGCCGGGCAGCGACCAGCGCACCGCCTATGCACTGCAGCGTGACCGTTCGAAGCGCATCCAGCCCGCCGATTTTCCCGAGCAGGTTTCGGAGCTGCTCGGCTATCTCGAAGGCGCGATCCCCGACGACCATCTGTTCAAGCCGCTGGAAGCGACGATGCTGCGAGGCGCTGGCGGCAGCCCGGATGTGTGGATGCTGGGTTCATCACCCGACAGTGCTGTCTGGGCGGGGCAGATGGGCCTGCCTTATTGCATCGCCGATTTCATCAACTCGGATGCCATGCCGCTGGCCGATCTCTACCGCCAGCATTTCACGCCGTCGTCGCGATGCCCGGAGCCGTATCTGATGGTCGCCGTCTGGGCGATCGCTGCGAGCGATCGGGCCGAGGCCGAATGGCTCGCGGGGCCGGCGCGGATGATGTTCGCGCATCTGGTTCGCGGATCGCTGATCCCCGTGCCCGGCTTTGCCGAGGCGGAGGCCTGGATTGCGGACAACCCGCAGCCGCCCGCGCGCCGCCGCACTCTGCTCGGGACCGGCGCGGAAGTGGCGGAAGAGATCAAGGCGGTCGCCGATCTTTATGGCGCGCAGGAAATGATGCTGGTCAACATCCTCCCCGAACATGCCCCGCGCGCGAGGAGCTATGCGCTGGTGGCCGCAGCTTTTTCGACCAACCCTTAATCGTCACCCCGGCGAAAGCCGGGGTCCAGCTTCTTTCACCGGTGCGAAACAAAAGCTGGATTCCGGCTTTCGCCGGAATGACGAAACAGTAGAAGCGCCCACGTGCCCGACCTTCGCGACCTCCTCCATTCCACTTTCGGTTTCAGTGATTTCCGCGGCGTCCAGCGGCAGGTGATCGACCGCGTGATGGCGGGCGAGCGGACGCTGGCGGTGATGCCGACGGGCGCGGGCAAGTCGCTCTGCTATCAGCTGCCGTCTGTCGCGCTTCCCGGCACCTGCATCGTCATCTCGCCGCTGATCGCGCTGATGCACGACCAATTGCGCGCGGCGACGGCGGTCGGCATCCGCGCCGCCACTCTCACCAGTGCCGACGACAATCGCGCCGAGACGATCGAGCGGTTCAAGGCCGGCGAGCTCGATCTGCTCTATGTCGCGCCCGAACGCGCCTCGACGGGCCATTTCCGCGACCTGCTGGGCCGCGCGAAAGTGTCCCTCTTCGCGATCGATGAAGCGCATTGCGTTTCGGAATGGGGGCATGATTTCCGCCCCGATTACCGGCTGCTCCGGCCGCTGCTGGATAGTTTTCCGGAGGTGCCGCGCCTCGCGCTCACCGCCACGGCGGACGCCCATACGCGGGAGGACATTCTCGTCCAGCTCGGTATTCCGGCGGAGGGGCTCATCGTGGCCGGGTTCGACCGGCCCAATATCCGCTATGCGATCACGCCCCGGCAGAACACGGCCCAGCAGATCGCCGACCTGCTGCGCGAGCAGCAGGGCCCCGGCATCGTCTATGTCCAGTCGCGCGCCGGAACTGAGAAGCTTGCCGCCCAGATCGCCGCGACCGGGCGACCGGTCCGTGCCTATCACGCCGGGCTGGAGCCCGCGATCCGCGCCGCCAACCAGGCGGCGTTCGTCGCCTCCGAGGATATGGTGATGGTCGCAACTGTGGCTTTCGGCATGGGTATCGACAAGCCCGAC
>JAFEEY010000008.1:0-2786 GCA_018240865.1 Pseudomonadota bacterium
CGAATGGCTCGCGGGGCCGGCGCGAATGATGTTCGCGCATCTGGTCCGCGGATCGCTGATCCCCGTGCCGGGCTTTGCCGAGGCGGAGGCGTGGATCGCTGCCAATCCCCAGCCGCCCGCGCGCCGCCGCACTCTGCTCGGCGCCGGCGCGGAGGTAGCGGAGAGGTCAAGGCGGTCGCCGATCTTTATGGCGCGCAGGAAATGATGCTGGTCAACATCCTCCCCGAACATGCCCCGCGCGTGAGGAGCTATGAGTTGGTGGCCGCAGCTTTTTCGACCCACCCTTAATCGTCACCCCGGCGAAAGCCGGGGTCCAGCTTCTTTCACCGGTGCGAAACAAAAGCTGGATTCCGGCTTTCGCCGGAATGACGAAACAGTAGAAGCGCCCACGTGCCCGACCTTAGCGACCTTCTCCATTCCACTTTCGGTTTCAGTGATTTCCGCGGCGTCCAACAGCAGGTGATCGACCGCGTGATGGCGGGCGAGCGGACGCTGGCGGTGATGCCGACGGGCGCGGGCAAGTCGCTTTGCTATCAGCTGCCGTCGGTCGCGCTTCCCGGCACCTGCATCGTCATCTCGCCGCTGATCGCGCTGATGCACGACCAATTGCGCGCGGCGACGGCGGTCGGCATCCGCGCCGCCACTCTCACAAGCGCCGACGACAATCGCGCCGAGACGATCGAGCGGTTCAAGGCCGGCGAGCTCGATCTGCTCTATGTCGCGCCCGAACGCGCCTCGACGGGCCATTTCCGCGACCTGTTGGGCCGGGCGAAAGTGTCCCTCTTCGCGATCGACGAAGCGCATTGCGTTTCGGAATGGGGGCATGATTTCCGCCCCGATTACCGGCTGCTCCGCCCGCTGCTGGATAGTTTTCCGGAAGTGCCGCGCCTCGCGCTCACCGCCACGGCTGACGCCCATACGCGCGAGGACATTCTCGTCCAGCTCGGTATTCCGGCGGAGGGACTCATCGTCGCCGGATTCGACCGGCCCAATATCCGCTATGCGATCACGCCCCGGCAGAACACGGCCCAGCAGATCGCCGACCTGCTGCGCGAGCAGCCGGGCCCCGGCATCGTCTATGTCCAGTCGCGTGCTGGGACCGAGAAGCTCGCCGCCCAGATCGCCGCGACCGGGCGGCCGGTCCGCGCCTACCACGCCGGGCTGGAGCCCGCGATCCGCGCCGCCAATCAGGCCGCCTTCGTCGCGTCCGAGGATATGGTGATGGTCGCGACCGTCGCTTTTGGCATGGGCATCGACAAGCCCGACGTGCGCTTCGTCGCTCATGCCGGCCTGCCCAAATCGGTCGAGGCTTACTATCAGGAAACCGGCCGCGCCGGGCGCGACGGCGATCCGGCTATCGCGCATATGTTCTGGGGCGCAGACGATTTCGCCAAGGCGCGGCAGCGGCTGCACGAAGTTGACGAAGCGCGCCTGCCCGGTGAACGCGCGCGGCTGACGGCGCTGGCCGGGCTGGTCGAGACTTCGGCCTGCCGCCGTGCGCTGCTGCTCCGCTATTTCGGCGAGACTCCGCCCGAGGCGTGCGGCAATTGCGATAATTGCTTGCAGGCTCCGCAATCGGTCGACGCGACCGAACTTGCCCGCAAATATCTCTCCGCCGTGTTCCGCACCGGCCAGATGTTCGGTGCCGGCTATGTCGAAAGCGTGCTGACCGGCCAGTCGAGCGAGCGCAGCCTGATGAACGGGCACGAAGCGCTGTCGGTCTGGAACATCGTGGAGCCAGAGGAAGCGGCGCTGCTGAAGCCGGTCGGCCGCGCGCTGCTGCTCCGCGACGCGCTCAGGACCAATCCGCATGGCGGGCTGGAATTCGGCCCCGCTGCCCGCGCGATCCTGAAAGGTGAGACCGAAGTTCCGCTGATCGTCCCGCCCAAACGCGAGCGGCGGCGAAAGCGCGATGCCGCGCCCAATCCGGTCGGCGATCCGCTGTTCGACGCACTGCGCGCCTGCAGGCGGGAGCTGGCGGAGGAAGCGGGCATGCCGCCCTATGTCATCTTCCACGATTCGACCTTGCGGGAGATGGCGGCGGTCCGCCCCCGATCGCGTGCTGCACTGTCGGAAATCACCGGCGTGGGGACGCGCAAGCTCGAAGCCTATGGCGATGCGTTCCTAGCGGTGTTGAAGCAATACTAACCATCATCCCCATCACCAGCCGTCATCCCGAACTTGTTTCGGGATAAGAGTGACGCGGCTTTGAGCCGGCGACTAATCTCAAATGTCGCGCTGCTCTGCCCCTATCCCGAAACAAGTTCGGGATGACGGGGAGAGCGTCTGGTGCTAGCGCCGTGCCATGTTCCGCCGCATCGACGATAGCATTTCCGTCTCTCCCCAGATCGCGCCTGCCGACATTGCGGAGGCCGCAGCCCTGGGCGTGACGCTCGTCATCAACAATCGCCCCGAAGATGAGGAGGAAGGCCAGCCTAGCGGCGAGGAGATCGCGCGGGCGGCGGAAGCGGCGGGGCTGCGCTATGTCGCGATCCCGGTCACCCATGCCGGGTTCAGCCATGCTCAGGTGGCGGCGATGGTCACGGCGCTGGAACAGGCGCCGGGCCGGGCCCTGGCTTATTGCCGGTCCGGTACGCGCTCAACTTACCTCTGGGCCCTGGCGCGCGCGAAGATGGGCGATCATCCGGCCATGCTGACCGAAAAGGCGGAAGGCGCGGGCTATGATCTGCGCCCGATCCGGCCGATGCTGGACGCGCTCGCGCAGTCATGAACTGGGCGCTGCTGGCTGGATCGCTCGCCGGCGTATTCGCGCTTGCGCTGATCGC
>JAFEEY010000008.1:2814-18318 GCA_018240865.1 Pseudomonadota bacterium
GCTGAGGCCGAGTTGCCGGGGTTCATCGCGATCTCGGCCGAAGTCGCCGCTGACCGGCAAAGCGCGATCGTCACCGGCAGCGACGGAGCGATCGTTCGTCTCCGGCGCCACGGCGCGCAATTCGTCGCGGAGCGGCCATGATCGACGGCGTGGACTGGCAGGTTTCGCCCGGCCTCACCGATTACGAGAGCGCCGCCGCCGACATGGATGGGCGCGCCGAGGCGATCCGCGCTGGGGTTGCGTCCGAGCGTGTCTGGCTGCTCGAGCACGCGCCGCTCTACACCGCGGGCACCAGCGCCGACATGGCCGAGCTGCTCGATCCGCGTTTCCCGGTACACAGGACGGGGCGGGGCGGGCGGCTCACCTATCATGGTCCCGGCCAGCGCGTTGGCTATGTCCAGCTCGATCTCGACCAGCGTGGGCGGGATGTGCGCTGCTATGTCCATGGCCTCGAGAATTGGCTGATCGCGGCGTTGGGCCGGCTCGGCGTCGCGGCGCGGGCGATCGACGGGCGGGTCGGCATCTGGGTTGATACGCCCGCGGGCGAGGCGAAGATCGGCGCGATCGGCGTGCGCGTCCGGCGCTGGGTCACGCTCCATGGCTTTGCGCTGAATGTCGATCCAGACCTCAATCACTTCTCGGGCATTGTCCCCTGCGGCCTTGCCGAGTTTCCGGTCGCGAGCCTGCGGTCGATCGGCAACGCGGCAGTGATGGAGCATCTGGATACCGCTTTGCGCGAAACCTTTCCCTCTTTCCTCGCAGCCCTCGGCAGGCGCTGTTAAGAACAACTCTTGAGGGGTGAAGCTTTTGTGTCTAAGAACGACGCCGATTTGGCTAACGGAGGGCCACCGAGCCGGCCAAATCATAAAAACAAGGGAGTTTGGAATGCGTGACCTTCTCACGAAAGTTCTGACCGGCTCGATGATCGCCGGAGCCGCGCTCATGGTTTCCGCTTGCGGCAGCAAGGAAGCGGCCAACACGGAGACGGCGAACGTCACCGAAATGAACGCGACGGACATGAACACCACCACCGACAACATGACCGCTGTCGATGCCGCCAACGGCACCGGCAACATGGCGGGCGACATGAACGCCGCTGGCGCCGCGGACAACGCTGCCAATGCCGCGAACGCTGCTGGCAACGCTGCGAACGCTGCTGGCAACGCCGCGAACGCCGCCGGCCATTAATCGGTCCGGTTTTATTATCGGGAAAGGGCCGTCCGGGCGACCGGGCGGCCCTTTTTCTTGGGCGATGGGCCGGGGCATCTTCACGACGACTTGAATCGCGCTAATTGTTTGTGCGACCGGTAAATGCCGCTAGTCTGCGGCCACTCCGGAGTTTCGTTTCGATGGCTTTACGACTTGTCGCTTTCGCTGCCATTTCTGCAGCGGCCCTGCTGACACCCACGATCGCTCCCGCCGCCTTCTTCTGGAAAAGCCCCGATCTGCGCGGCGAGCCGGTGCTGGGCGGAGAGCCGGGCATCCTGACCGGCACGCTGCCCGGCGCGACACCCGATGAGCTTCGCGCCGCTCTCGTCTGGAACCTGCGCTCGGGTCTCAACGTCGCGGCGCTGCAATGCCAATTCGAGCCGACATTGCTCACCCGCAACCAGTATAACGCAATGCTCGACAATCATCGCGAGGAGCTGGGCAAGGCCTATCAGGTGCTGAGCAATTATTTCAAACGCACCGACAAGAAGGCGGGGCAGACCAAGCTCGACCAGTATGGCACCCGCACGTACTCCAGCTTCTCGACCGTGCTCGGCCAATATACCTTCTGCGAAACGGCAAGCGCGATTGGGCGCCACGCGATCTTCGCGCGCAAAGGGGAGCTCTACAAGGTTGCCGAGATGCGGATGCGCGAGCTGCGCAAGAGCCTGGCGCTGAGCGGCGAACAGCAATTCAATTTCTGGATCCCGCCCTATCAGCCGCTGCTGCCCTCGTTCGACGACAAATGCTGGAAAAAGGACCGGAAGAAAAAGGTCGAGATGCTTTCGCCCGCGTGCGGCTGGACGCGGGGCTAAGTTTCCCCGTCACCCCAGCGAAGGCTGGGGTCTCAGGGCGCACGTTCGAGATGCCAGCCTTCGCTGGCATGACGGGCAGGCGCGGTTACGCTAACCGACCAGCGCGAGACGCGGCAGTTCGGCCGCTTTCAGCGAGACCGAGACGACGCCCGGCAGCCGCTCGATCCGCGCGGCGAGCTCGGCATCCAGCGCGAAGTCGCGGCCCAGCCGCACATCCGCTTCACCTGCAGCGGTTTTGGCGATCAGGCGCAATTCGCCGCGGCCGCCGCGCGCTTCGCCGACCAGCGCCGCCAGCGCTGTCACGGCTGATGCGTCTTCCAGCTCGACGGCGCAGACCAGCCTCGTGCTGGCCGACAATCCCTCGAACGGACGAATGCCGCGAATGGTGACGCGCGGCGTTTCTTCGCCCGCGCGCTTGTCGAGCTCCACGGACAGGAGGCCGCAGCCGCCCACACGCGCCGCTTCCTCCAGATCCTTTGCCGCGATATCGTCGAAGCAACTCGCGATGAATTGCCCCGAGGAGTCCGAACAGGTCGCGAGCAGATAGCGCCGACCTTTGGCGGAGGTGCGCCAGCGCACATCCTCGACCAGCCCCGCCATCGTCGATGGCACACGCTCCTCGCCGATATTGGCGGTGCACAGCGCGCCATAGCTTTTGGCGCCGTGCGCGTCCGCCAGATGCCGGTAGCGGTCGATCGGATGGGCGGAGAAATAGAAGCCGAACGCTTCCTTCTCCTGCGCCATCCGGTCAGCCAGCGACCAGTGCGCGCTTTGCGGCAGCTTGATCGTGGGGCCGCTCGCTTCGGCCATGCCGAACAGACCGCCCTGGCCGCTGGTGCGTTGCTCCTCGGCCCGGCTCGCCACCGCCAGCATCGTCTCGGCGACCGCGAACACGCCTGCCCGCTCCGGCTCGAGGCTGTCGAACGCGCCCGCACCGGCCAGGCTCTCCATCTGGCGGCGATTGAGCAGCTTCGGATCGACGCGGTGGGCGAAATCGTCCAGGCTCTTGAATGCGCCGCCTCGTTCGCGCTCCGCGACCAGCAGCTCCATCGCCCGCTCGCCGACATTCTTGAGCGCGCCAAGGGCATAGCGGACGGCGAGCTCTCCGCTCCCCTTCAGGGGAGGGGATGGGGGTGGGGCAGTTTCATCTTCGGCCGAGGCATTCAGGATTTCCACCGTGAATTCCGCCTCGCTCACATTCACATCGGGCGGCAGCACCGCGACGTCCATCCGCCGCATGTCGTCCACGAACACGCAGAGCTTGTCGGTCTGCGCCATGTCGTAGCACATCGACGCCGCGAAGAATTCATGCGGATAATGCGCCTTCAGCCACGCCGTCTGATAGGCGAGCAGCGCATAGGCGGCGGCGTGCGACTTGTTGAAGCCATAGCCTGCGAACTTATCGATCAAGTCGAACAGCTCATTGGCTTTTTCGGCGCCGATCTGGTTCACGGACTGGCAGCCCTCGACGAAGATCGCGCGCTGCGCGTCCATCTCCGCCTTGATCTTCTTGCCCATCGCGCGGCGCAGAAGGTCGGCGCCGCCCAGCGAATAGCCGGCCAGCACCTGCGCCGCCTGCATCACCTGTTCCTGATAGACGAAGATTCCGTAGGTCTCGGCGAGGATCTCTTCGAGCAGCGGATGCGGATATTCCACCCTGGCGCGGCCGTTCTTGCGGTCGCCGAACAGCGGGATATTGTCCATCGGGCCCGGCCGGTAGAGCGAAACCAGCGCGATGATGTCGCCGAAATTGGTCGGCTTCACTGCCGCCAGCGTCCGGCGCATGCCTTCCGATTCCAGCTGGAACACGCCGACCGTGTCGCCACGCTGGAGCAGCTTGTAGACATCCTCATCGTCCCAGGGCAGCGCATCGAGATCGACGGCGAGCCCACGCTTCGCCAGCATCTCGGTGGCCTTTTTCAGCACCGACAGCGTCTTCAGGCCGAGAAAGTCGAACTTCACCAGGCCCGCGCCTTCGACATATTTCATGTCGAATTGCGTGACCGGCATGTCAGAGCGCGGATCGCGGTACATCGGGATCAGCTCGGCCAGGGGCCGGTCGCCGATCACCACGCCCGCCGCGTGCGTGGAGCTGTGGCGCGGAAAGCCTTCAAGCTTCATCGCCAGATCGAGCAGCCGCTTCACTTCGCGGTCGTTTTTATATTCGGAGGCGAGCTCGGACACGCCGTTCAGCGCCCGCTCCAGCGTCCAGGGATCGGTCGGGTGGTTGGGCACCAGCTTGGCGAGCCGGTCGACCTGGCCATAGCTCATCTGCAGCACGCGGCCGGTGTCCTTCAGCACCGCGCGCGCCTTCAGCCGCCCGAAAGTGATGATCTGCGCGACCTGGTCGCGGCCATATTTCTGCTGGACGTAGCGGATGACCTTGTCGCGATTGGTTTCGCAGAAATCGATGTCGAAGTCCGGCATCGACACGCGCTCGGGATTGAGGAAGCGTTCGAACAGCAGGCCCAGCTTTATCGGATCGAGGTCAGTGATGGTGAGCGCCCAGGCGACCACCGATCCGGCGCCGGAACCGCGGCCGGGCCCGACCGGAATGTCATGCGCCTTCGCCCATTTGATGAAGTCGGCGACGATCAGGAAATAGCCGGGAAACCCCATCTGGATGATCACATCCAGCTCGAATTCCAGGCGGGTGAAGTATTCGGGAAATTTGTCACTCAGCTCCAAAGCACCGTTCGGGCTGAGCCTGTCGAAGCCCTCCCTTTCTTCCTGCTGACTTGAAGAAGAAGGGAGGCCTTCGACAAGCTCAGGCCGAACGGAGTGAGAGGACAACTCCTCAATCTTCCGCAGCCGCTCCACCAACCCCGCCCGCGCGTCCTCGCGCAGCTTCTGCGCTTCGCCTGCCACGTCCCCGGCAAGGCTCGGGAGGATCGGCTTGCGCTTGGGCGCCGCCACCGCGCAGCGCTGCGCCACCACTAGCGTGTTCGCCAGGGCCTCCGGCAGGTCGGCGAACAATTCCTGCATTTCCGGCAAAGGCTTCAGCCAGGCGTCTGGCGAGCTTTTGCGCCGGTCCTCGCTGTCCAGATAGGCACTGTCCGCGATGCACAGCATGGCGTCATGCGCCGCGTGGAAATGCGCGTCGCCGTAACAGGCCGGATTGGTCGCGACCAAAGGCAGGTCGTGCGCATAGGCGAGGTCGATCAGATGCTTTTCGGCCCGGGCCTCGATCTCGTTCATCCGGCGCGAAAGCTCGATGTAGAGCCGGCCCGGGAAGAGCAATTCCAGCCGGTCGACATAGTCGATCGCGGTCGCGGCCTGCTCCTCGGCGAACAGCCGGGCGAGCGCGCCTTCCGCGCCGGCGGTCAGGCAGATCAGTCCGTCGGTTTTGCCTTCAAGCGCTTCGAATGCGACATGCGGATCCTGTTCGATCGGCCGGTCGAGATGGGCGGCGGAGACCAGTTCGCACAGATTGCGATAGCCGGCCTCGTCCTGCGCGTAGAGCGCCAGCCAGTCGATCGCCGGCGGCGCATCGCCGCGCACTGGCCGGGCAACGCTCAGCATCGTGCCGATCACCGGCTGTATCCCGGCCTTCATCGCGGCCTCGGAGAAGGCCATCGCCGCGTAAAGCCCGTTGCGGTCGGTCAGCGCGGCGGCAGGAAAACCGTGCCGCTTGGCGTATTTGGCGATGTCCTTGGGGTCGAGCGCCCCTTCCAGCATCGTGAACGACGAAAAGATGCGTAAGGGTACGAACGGCGCATGGGGCATAGGCCTTTTATGGGCGCACCGGCCGCGTCTTGAAACCCAAAGCGCGACTTATCCCCGTAATCCCCTCTCCCGGCAGGAGAGGGCGACTCGCGTCGGTGGCGCGGGCGGGGTGAGGGCGCGCGCCCTTTTTCGGACAGGATTGCGGCCCTCGCCCAGCTCGGATGCACCGCATGCCGAGTCGACCTCTCCCGGAGGGAGAGGTAGGAGAGGGCCGATGACCGGTCTTCCTGCTGCCTGCGATCAGCCTTCGCCAAAGAAAGGCGGCGCCAGGACCCCGCACGCGACGGCCATACTCGTCGCGACGATCCTCGCCTCCAGCCTGTCCTTTGTCGACGGATCGGTGGTGAACGTCGCGCTCGCCGCAATCGGCAAGAGTATCGGCGCGACCCCGGCCGATCTGCAATGGGTGGTGAACGCCTACATGCTGCCTTTGTCGGCGCTTCTTCTGCTCGGCGGGGCGGCGGGCGACCGCTATGGGCGCAAGCGCATGTTCCTCGGTGGCGTAGCGGCATTCGGCCTTGCCTCGATCCTTTGCGCGGCGGCGCCGAGCCTCGACTGGCTGATCGCGGGCCGCGCGCTGCAAGGCGTTGCGGCAGCGATGCTGCTGCCGAACAGTCTCGCCACCTTGGGCGCCGCTTTTAGCGGCGAGGAGCGCGGCCAGGCGATCGGCACCTGGGCGGCGGCAGGCGCCGCAGCCGGCGCCATCGGCCCGCTGATCGGCGGCCTGCTGATCGACGCCTGGAGCTGGCGCGCGATTTTCCTCATCAATCTGCCGCTCGCCGGCGGCGCGCTCTGGCTCGGCTGGCGCTACATCCCCGAAAGCCGGGAAGGCCGGCAGGGCGGGCTCGACTGGCCGGGCGCCCTGCTGGCCACTGCCGGGCTGGGCGCCGTTACCTGGGGCCTGACTGTGCTTTCCGGCCGTGCGCCGATCCGGGGCGGCGGCTGGGCAGTGGCGGCCGGCGTCGCCGCGCTGGCACTGTTCCTCCTCGTTGAACGGCGGCGCGGTGCCCGGGCGATGATGCCCTTGGGTCTGTTCGCGACCTCTTCCTATATCGGGCTCTCGATCCTGACCCTGCTGCTCTACGGTGCGCTCGGCGGCCTCTTCGTGCTGATCCCGTTCGTGCTGATCGAAGCCGGGCATTATAGCGCGGTGCAGGCCGGCGCGGCCTTGCTGCCGCTCTCGATCATGATCGGCCTTGCTTCCCGGGCGATGGGCAAGCTCACCGCGCGGATCGGCCCGCATTGGCCACTGACGGTCGGGCCGATGGTGGTGGCGGGCGGCTTTGCGCTGCTCAGCCGGATCGACCCCGCCGCTTCCTACTGGACCGGCGTGATGCCCGGCCTGCTCGTCGTGGCGATCGGCATGGCCGGCGCCGTCGCTCCGTTGACGACGGCGGTGATGAACTCGGTCGATGCCGAGCATGTCGGCACCGCCAACGGAGCCAACAGTGCGCTCGCCCGCACTGGCGGCCTGCTCGCGACCGCGCTGGTCGGCAGCGTCCTCGGCGCGCGCGGGAGCGCTTTGGTGTCGGCCGTCTCGATCGCGTCGTGGATCGCCGCCGCGGCGGCGGCCGGTGCCGGCCTTGCCGCTCTGATTCTGCTGGAGCCGAAGCGCCTCAAATCCGAAAAATAGGGACAGTCCCTATTTTTTGAGAAGGGCGACGATATCCTCCTCAATGTCCTCGGGCCTGGCCTGGGGCGCATAGCGCCGCACCACCTTGCCATCGCGATCGACCAGGAATTTGGTGAAATTCCATTTGATGCCGGTCGATCCCATCAGGCCTGGGGCCGCCTTTTTCAGATATTCGTACAAAGGGTCCGCCTCGGGCCCGTTGACGTCGATCTTGGCGAAAACCGGAAAGGTCACGTCATAGGTCAAGGAGTAAAAGGAAGCGATTTCTTCCGCATTGCCCGGTTCCTGCGCGCCGAACTGGTTGCAGGGAAAGCCCAGCACTTCAAAGCCCTGATCTTTATGCTTGCGATAAAGCGCTTCCAGTCCTTCATATTGCGGAGTGAAGCCGCATTTGCTGGCGACGTTGACGATCAGCAGCACCTTGCCGGCATGGTTCGCCATCGGCTCGGTCCCGCCGGACGCCGTCTTCACTTCGAAATCCGCGATCCCCGCCATGTTTTTCGTACCTCCCGGCCTATCGTCAGCTCGGCTCTATCACGAAAATCTCTCCGTCAAAGTCGACGATATAGAGATTGCCGCTCCGGTCCGAACCGAAAGCGACGGGGTTGGTATAGCCGCCCGCGTCGGGCGAGAAGACCAGCAGACGGTCGGTGAAGGCGCTGCTGGGCTGCGTGGCACCGCGTGTCAGCGTGGCGGCCGGCAGCGACCAGATCCGTGCATTGACGAAATCGCCGAAGATATATTGGCCCTGCAGCTCCATGACCGGCCCGCGATAAACGAGCCCGCCGGTGATCGAATTGCCCTCGAACCGGCCGTTGCCGTGCGCATATTCCGCGACTGGCGGGGTCAGCCCGTTGGCGCTGCCGGGACCGAAGGCGCGGGTGCCTTCCAGGATCTGCCAGCCGAAATTGATCGCGCCGTCCGTCGTCAGGAGGATATCGACTTCCTCGACCGCGTTCTGCCCGACATCGCCGATGTAGAGCTTATTGCCGTCAAAGCTGTTGCGGAACGGATTGCGCAGTCCATAAGCGAGCACTTCCGGCGCGCCGCCGCCGCCCGCGAACGGATTGGCGGTCGGGATGCCATAGTCGCGATTATTGTCCGCCGGGAAGTCGTCCCGGGCCGGATCGATCCGCAGCATCTTGCCGAGCAGCGCATTCTTGTTCTGCGCATTGCCATTGGGGTCGCCGCTGCCGCCCCCGTCGCCGGTGCCGATGTAGAGGAGATTGTCCGGCCCGAACCCGATCCAGCCGCCATTATGATTGCTGAAGCCCGGATGCGGGATGGTCAGGATCACGTCAGCGCTCGCCGGATCGCCGATATCGGGATTGATCGCGGTGGTGCGGTAGCGCCTCACCTCGATATTGCCTTGGGGATTGGTGAGATAGACGTAGAAGACATGGCTGGCCGCGAAATCCGGCGCGGTGGCGAAGCCGAGTAGTCCGCGCTCGCCATCGGTCGAGATCAGCGTGCCCACGTCCAGGAACGGCGTCGCCGCGATCGCGCCTGTGCGGGGATTGAGGATACGGATCTTGCCGGTCTTTTCGACGACGAACAGCCGGTCGTCGCCGGGCACCGGCGCCACGAACAGCGGCTGATCGAAGCCGGTGGCGACCCGCCGCGCGCGATACTGCCCCGATGCCCGCGTAACGGTGATAGTGACGTCCTGCGCCACGCTTGCCTTGCCGTCCGATACGGAGATGCGGACAAGATAGGTGTTGTTCCGGTCGCTGTCCGTCGGCGCGTCGATGTTGGGCGGCGCCTTGAAAGACAATGCGCCTTGGGGCGTGATGTTGAATTGTACTTGGTCGGCGCCACCAGTCAGCGAGAAGGTCAGCGGATCATTGTCGGCGTCCGTTGCGGTGGCGGCATAGGCCGTGCCGCCGGTGCCGGTGACGACGCTCGCCGTGGCGGAAGAAGTGAACACCGGCGCGGCATTAGCGGGCGGCGTGGGAGTCGGGGACGGCGCGGGCGAGGAGCCGCCGCACCCGGTCAGGACAAAAGTCGCGGCGGCCATCGCCGCCCATGCGCCTTGCAACCGCACTTTTTTCGTCATCAGGCGTGCTCCCGCAGCGCCCCTCCCCACGGCCGATGAGAACCGTTCTCGCCGCTCGCGTCAAGCGGCGCTATTCGAGGCGGCCTTCGTGCAGCCTGAGCACGCGGTCCATCCGCGCGGCCAGCCGCTCGTTGTGCGTCGCAACCAGCGCGGCTGATCCTTCGCCCCGCACCAGCCGCAGGAATTCGCCGAACACCACGTCGGCGGTCGCTTCGTCGAGATTGCCGGTGGGCTCGTCGGCCAGCACCAGCGCCGGCCGGTTGGCGAGCGCGCGGGCGACTGCCACGCGCTGCTGCTCGCCGCCTGACAGCTGGCTCGGCCGGTGGGTGAGGCGGTGGCCGAGCCCCAGCGCGCCGAGCAGGCTTTCTGCCCGCGCCCGCGCCGCCTCTAGCTCCGCATCGTGGATCAGCTGCGGCAGCACGACATTCTCTTCCGCGCTGAAATCGGGGAGCAGATGGTGGAATTGATAGACGAAGCCGATCCGCTCGCGCCGGACCCTGGTGCGGGCATCATTGTCGAGCTTCGACACTTCCTCGCCCGCGATCCGGATCGAACCGCCGAACCCGCCTTCCAATAGCCCGACCGCCTGCAACAAGGTCGACTTGCCCGATCCGCTCGGTCCCAGCAGCGCGACGATCTCGCCCGAGGCCACCGTCAGATCGATGCCGCGCAACACCTCAATCGTCTCGCCGCCCTGCGTGAAGGAGCGGGTGAGGGCGGTGGTGGAAAGAACCGGATCGGTCATGCCCAACCCCCAATGCCGGCTCGGCTGAGCTTGTCGAAGCCCTTCCTTTTCTTCGAACACAGCGATTCCAAGAGAAGGAAAGCCTTCGACAAGCTCAGGCAAGCCGGTGAGGACGGCTGTGCTCTAACCCCCACGATCATGCTCTTCTCACTCATAGCGCAGCACCTGCACCGGATCGGTGCTTGCCGCCTTGAATGCGGGATAGAGGGTTGCCAGGAAGCTCAGGCCCAGCGCCATCAGCACGATTGTCGCGACTTCCACCGGGTCGGTCCTGGACGGCAGCTCGGTCAGGAAGCGGATCGAGGGATCCCACAGATTCTGTCCCGTCACGAACTGCACGAAATTCACCACCGCCTGCCGGTAGAAGAGGAAGATCGCGCCCAGGATCAGCCCGGTGACGATGCCCAGCGCGCCGATCGTCGTGCCGATCGCCACGAAGATCTTGATCAGCCCGGCGCGCGTCGCCCCCATCGTCCTCAGGATCGCGATGTCGCGCGTTTTCGCGCGCACCAGCATGATCAGCGATGAAAGGATATTGAAGACCGCCACCAGCACGATGATCGAGAGGACGACGAACATCGCCACCCGCTCCACCTGCAGCGCGTCGAACAGCGAAGCGTTCATCTGCCGCCAGTCGGTGATCATGCCCTGCGTGCCGACGCGCGGCACCAGCGGCCGTAGAATATCGTCAACCCTGTCCGGATTGCTGGTCTGCACCGTCACCATGCCGACCGCATCACCCAGCATCAGCAAGGTCTGCGCGTCCTCGATCGGCATCACCACGAACGCCTTGTCATAATCATAGACGCCGACTTCGAAGATAGCGGCGACCCGGTAGCTGACGATGCGCGGGACGGTGCCGAACGGCGTCGTCTGCCCGTCGGGGCTGATCAGGCTGATCGAGTTGCCGACGCGCGCACCCAGCATATCGGCCAGCCGCGCGCCGATCGCGACATTGCCGCTGCCCGGCACCAGCTCCTTCAGGCTGCCGTCGATGATCTTGGTCTTCAGCGTGGCGTTCTCGCGGATGTCCGCCACGCGCATGCCGCGCGCCAAGACGCCTTCGACCCTGCCCTGGTAGCTCGCCATCAGTGGCTGCTCGATCAGCGGCAGCGCTTCGGTGACGCCCGGCGTCTTCTGCGCCTGCGCCAATATCTCGCGCCAATTGTCCAGCCGTCCGCCATAGCCCTGGATTACGGCGTGGCCGTTCAGCCCTACGACCTTGTCGAACAGCTCGGCGCGAAAGCCGTTCATCACGCTCATCACGATAACGAGGGCAGCGACGCCCAGCGCCACCGCGACCAGGCTGATCGAAGCGACCAGCGCGATGAAGGCTTCGCCTTTGCCGGGCAGCAGATAGCGTCTGGCGATCATCCGCTCGTAACGCGACAGGATCATTTTTTATGGAACCGTTTTGATGTTGCCGTTTCGTCTAGGCGTTGCACGAGAGGGGGGCAACCAGACATGTGTTGCGTGATCGCCACAGGGTCGCGCAATAAAGATGAACCTGAGCTAAACCTGCATGACTCTTTCGCAAAGCTGACATAGCGTCCCTCCCGTTCGAAACGCAGGCCAAACAGGCCGTGGTTCGGGGAGAGCAGCCGCTCCGCCAAAGGTCTCTTGAAGGGGAGCAGACCGGCAAGCGTCGAGAGGATGTTTTCAAAGGGGGCTGACGTTCATCGTCACGCGGGTGCCCGGATCGGAAACGATCCGGGCATTCGGCTTTATCGGCTTCTGCCATCCACCCTCGTCATTCCCGCGAAAGCGGGAATGACGAGGGGAAGGCGTGTCCAGCCTTGCCTTATCTTCGCGCCTCCCATACATCGCCGCCCTCGGTCGGGGCGTAGCGCAGCCTGGTAGCGCATCACACTGGGGGTGTGGGGGTCGCAGGTTCGAATCCTGTCGCCCCGACCATTTCTGCCAGCAACGCAGTTGCGAAAAACCCCGCCGGTCCACCCGGCGGGGTTTTTCATATTAGCCGCTCAATCGCCGTTCATGCCGAACGAATCGTTCGAAGCCTGGTCCGCTTCCTCGTCCCGGTCCTGGCCTTGCGATTCGCCGGCGCGCCCGGACTGGCTGGTCCGGCCGGTTTGCGCGGCACCGGATGCCTGGCCCGACGCGCTGCTGCTTCCGCCGCCTGCCATTTCGGATTCACGCTGATCCTGGCCCTGGCCCTGCGCGCCGCCCGATTGTTGCGACGTCTCGTTCTGCTGGCGTTCGCGCTCGTCGCGCCCGATCAGACTGCCGTTGCGGTCGCCGACATTGCCTTGTTCGGTAAATTTGTTTTCCATGGCGTTCCATCTCCTGCCCGCTCCGCACCAAGAACAGGGGAATATCCAGTTGAGTTCCGGATACTTTTTCGCAGTCTAGCCTAGGATGTGGCGGTAGAGGGCAAGATAGGCATCGGCCATGCGGTCGACCGAAAAACGGTCGCGGACCGCCTGCCGCACAGTGGCGCGGTCAATCTCGTTCGCTCGCTCGATCGCCGCCACGGCCTGATCGACGGTCTCGACCAGGAAACCCGTGACCGAATCTTCGATCAGTTCGGGCATCGACCCGCGATTGAACGCGATTGCCGGGGTGCCGCACGCCATGGCCTCGATCACTGACAGTCCGAACGGCTCGTCGAAATTGATCAGATGCAGCAGCGCGCGGGCGTCGCCCAGCGCCTGTAATCGCGCGGCGCCGCCGACGGGCCCGTGATAGCGGATCATGCGCCCGTCATCGGCGGGTTCGACATATCGCCGGTAATAGGCTTCGTCCTGGATCACGCCATAAAGGTGGAGGCGGCGGCCGCTGGCGCGCGCTGCCTCGATCGCTTCGGCCGCGCCTTTGTCCGGGTGGATCCGGCCGAAAAACAGGAGGTCGTCGCTGCCGGCTGGGTTGAAAGGAAAATCGTCTATGGCGATCCCATGATGGATGGTTGCCGCATAACGCAGCGCCGGGTGCCGGTCCGCCGCGCTGATCGCCACGAAATGCACCCGATCCTGATAAGGCGTGTACATCGGCAGGATGCGATCGGATGAAAAGCCGTGGATCGTGGTGACGATCGGCGTGCCGGTCAGCCGGGCGAAGGCGTGGGCCGGAAAGTCCGCCTGATTGTGGATCAGGTCGAACCGGTCCGCCTGGTCGAACAGATGGGCGAGATGCCGGAACTCCCATACCTTGGCGTCGATCGACGGATCGTCATTATAGGGCGCCGGCACCACCCCATCGAGCCTGCCTGCGGTCACGCTGTCCAAAGTCGCGAACAAAGTCACATCGACTCCGCGCGCGACCAGCGCCTCGGTCAGCAGGCTCGTCACCAGCTCCCACGGGCCGTAATGGCGCGGCGGCGTCCGCCATGCGATCGGCGCCAGCATCGCGATCCTCACGCGAAGACGACTCCCTCATTGCCGCGCAGCATGCCTTGCTCCGCCTCCCCGTCGAGCGTGGAGAGCAAAGGCGTTCCGCGCCAGCCGGTCGTGACGTCCTGAGACGTGAGGTTGAGCAGCACGGTCAGCTGCCCCCCGCCATGCGCGCGCTCATAGCCGATCACGCCGGGCGGGGTGTCCAACAGTTTCAGGCTGCCGGAGGACAAGGCCGGCTCGGCCCGGCGCAGCCGGATCAGCCTGTGATACAATGCCAGCATCGAACGCGGATCGTCCGTCTGCGCAGCGACGTTGCGCGTCGGCCAGTCCCCGTTCAGCGGCAGCCACGGCTCGACACTGCTGAAGCCGGCGAAAGTCGATGTGTTCCACGGCATCGGCGTCCGCGACCGGTCCCGCCCGATATTCAGTGCCGGCTGACGGAAATGCTGCGGGTCGCGCATCCGGTCGGGCGGGATATCGACCTGGCCGATGCCGAGCTCGTCGCCCTGATATAGAGTGGGCGTGCCGCGCAGCGTCAGCATCAGCATCGCCGCCACGCGGGCCTGGGCCTCGCCGATGCGGGCGGCAATGCGCGGCGCATCATGGCTCCCCATCACCCAGTTCGGCCAGCCGAATGCCGGCAGCGAGGCTTCATATTCGCCGATCACGCGCCGCAGCTCGGCCGCGTCCCACCGCGTCTCGATCAGCTGGAAATTGAAGGGCAGGTGCACTTGCGGCCTGTCCGGCGTGCCGTACCAGCGCGCGTGGCGCTCATTCGGCAGGAAAATCTCACCGATCAGCACTTTGCCGCCATAACTGTCCGCCAGCGCGCGCATATCGGCCGATATCGCATGCGCTTCGGGCTGGTCCGTCGAATGGAGCTGCAGCACTTTGTCGCGCTCGGTCCGCGCCGGTGTCCAGTCGGGGTTCAGCGGATTGTCGGGAAAGGCCGCGTCCTTCACGATGTGCCACAGCACGTCGATCCGGAAGCCGTCGACGCCCCTGTCCAGCCAGAAGCGCAGAACGTCGGTCATCGCCGCGCGCACTTCGGGATTGCGCCAATTGAGGTCCGGCTGTTCCTTCAGGAACGCATGCAGATAATATTGGCCGGTGGTCTCGTCCCACTCCCAGGCCGATCCGCCGAAATCGCTGATCCAATTGTTGGGCGGCCCGCCGCCGGACGCCGCATCGCGCCAGATATACCAGTCGCGCCTCGGATTCTCGCGCGACGATCGGCTTTCGATAAACCATGGATGCTGGTCGGAGCTGTGATTCGGCACGAAGTCCAGGATCAGCTTCAGCCCGCGCCCATGGACGGCGGCGAGCAGCCGGTCGAACGCGGCCAGGTCGCCGAACATCGGCTCGATCTCGCAATAATCGGACACGTCATAGCCGAAATCAGCCATTGGCGAGGGGAAGACCGGCGACAGCCAGACCGCATCGACGCCCAGCGCCGCGACATAGTCGAGCCGTCGCTCGATCCCCGCCAGGTCGCCCACGCCATCCCCGTCGCTGTCCTGAAAGGAGCGGGGGTAAATCTGGTAGATGATCCCGGCTTCCCACCACGGACGATCCGTCACTCGTTTCTCCCCGGCTGATCTGGGTGTTCATGATTAAACCTTGCGCGCCGCCAACGCACAACCGCCCCGGCGGGTGCCGGGCATCAGAAACCGCTGTCCTACATATAACCATATAGGATAATCAGCTCTCTGTTGGAGGACTGTATGGACATCGACAATCTGATCGAAGAGCTGATCGACCGCGAAGGCGGTTACGTGAACCACCCGGCCGATCGCGGCGGGCCGACAGCGTTCGGCATCACCGAGGCGGTGGCGCGCGCCAATGGCTATCGCGCCGATCTTCGACACCTGCCGCGCGCTGTCGCCGCCGGCATCTACCGCCGCATCTATTGGCTGAAGCCGCGCTTCGCCCAAGTCGCGGAGAAGGCGCCGCGCATCGGCGCCGAGCTG
>JAFEEY010000090.1 GCA_018240865.1 Pseudomonadota bacterium
GAAGGCGGCCGCACCGTCGGCGCCGGCGTCGTCGCGACGATCACCAAGTAAGCCTTAAAAGGCTTGCACCGCCGCCCGGCTCCCTCTAGGGGCCGGGCGGTTCGCAATTTATAGAAGGCTCCCGCTTTTTCGTCATGCCAGCAGGCTGGCATCTCTTGAGACCCCAGCCTTCGCTGGGGTGACGGAAGGGAAGGGGGCCATGGCTCTTTCGCATTGGTAGTGGACATGGAAACCCAGAATATCCGGATTCGCCTGAAGGCGTTCGATCACCGCGTGCTTGACCAGGCGACCGGCGACATCGCCGACACCGCCCGCCGTACCGGCGCGCTGATCCGGGGGCCCATTCCGCTGCCGACGCGCATCGAAAAATTCACCGTCAACCGCAGCCCGCACGTTGACAAGAAGTCGCGCGAGCAATTCGAAGTGCGCACCTACAAGCGCATGCTGGACATCGTGCAGCCGACCCCGCAGACCGTCGATGCTCTTATGAAGCTTGATCTCGCCGCGGGTGTTGATGTTGAGATCAAACTCGCGTAAGGGCGCGCTTCCAGATTCGAGGGGACTGCTGAGGCAGGCTCCTCAGTGCCCCGGCCAAGGCTGGGGTCCAGTCCGGAAAATCAGGATTGGGCACCGGCCTTCGCCGGTGAGCTAAAAAGAATAAGGGATACCGCAGGGCGCCTTCCGGCGACCTGGCCTGCGTCCCCGCCATTCGCAGCGATGCGGATATCCAGCCCGGGCGGGGGCGTATCGTTTTCGGGTTGGGGCCTTGGAAGTTCTTCCAGGGCCTTTTTCGTTGGCACGCTCCCGAGTTCGCGAGAACGGAGGAGCCTCTGTTTGAAGGGACAGGATCATGCGCACTGGCGTGATCGCGAAGAAGATGGGGATGACCCGCCTGTTCCAGGACGATGGCCGGCACGTGCCGGTGACCGTTCTGCAACTGGACAATCTGCAAGTTATCGGGCGCCGTGAGATGGATCGTGACGGTTATGTCGCGGTGCAGCTGGGCGCCGCCACGGCGAAAGCGAAGAATGTCGCCAAGCCGCAGCGTGGCGCGTTCGGCAAGGCCGAAGTCGAGCCCAAGGCGATCGTTGCCGAGTTCCGCGTGACCGAGGACAATCTCCTCGATGTTGGCGCCGAGCTGTCGGCCGAGCATTTCGTCGCCGGCCAGATGGTCGACGTTCAGGGCTCCACGCAGGGCAAGGGCTTTGCGGGCGCCATGAAGCGTTGGGGCTTTGGCGGTCTGCGCGCGACCCACGGCGTTTCGGTCTCGCACCGTTCGCACGGTTCGACCGGCAACCGCCAGGATCCGGGCCGCGTCTTCAAGAACAAGAAGATGGCCGGTCACATGGGTGACCGCACCCGCACCCAGCAGAATCTGGAAGTCGTGTTCACCGACGCGGCGCGCGGCCTGATCTTCGTGAAGGGTTCGGTTCCCGGCTCCAAGGGCACCTGGCTGCTCGTCAAGGACGCGGTGAAAGTCGCGCGCCATGCCGATGCGCCGCTGCCGGCCGGTCTGCGCGATCCGCGTCACAATGAAGAAGCCAGCGTGCCGGAAGTCGATGCCGCCGCGGTTCATGAGATTCCGGCTCTGCCCGGTGCTGAAGAAGTCGCCGCCGGCGTTGCCGCGTCCGACGCTCAGGCCGAAGTCGAGGCGGTCGAGACCAATGAGACCAGCCCTGAGGCGACGCCTGAGGCTGGTGAAGGCCAGGAGGGCTGAACGTGAAGGTCAAGGTTCAAACCCTCGACGCCAAGGGCAAGGGCGAGATCGAGCTCAAGGACGAGATTTTCGGTCTCGAGCCGCGCGCCGATATCCTGCACCGCGTCGTCACCTGGCAGCTTGAAAAGCGCCGCGCGACCGCGCGTCCGACCCGCGAGCGTTCCGATGTTGCGCGGACCGGCAAGAAGTTCGGCCGGCAGAAGGGCGGCGGCACTGCCCGTCACGGCGATCGCCGCGCACCGGTGTTCATCGGCGGCGGTAAGGCGCATGGCGCCCGCCTGCGCGACTTCAATCCGTCGCTGAACAAGAAGATCCGCGCGCTTGGCCTGAAGATGGCGCTGTCGTCGAAGGCCAAGGACGGCAAGCTGATCGTCATGGAGACGCTGGAGCTGAAGGACGCCAAGACCAAGGCGCTGCAGGGCAACCTGGAGAAATTGGGCTTCGGCAAGACCGCTCTGGTGATCGACGGTGACCAGGTCGAGACGAGCTTCGCGCTCGCCGCCAACAATCTCCGCGAGATCAACATGCTCCCGGCGATCGGCGCCAACGTCTATGACATTCTGAAGCACGACACGCTGGTGCTCACCCGGGCCGCGGTCGAGAAGCTGGAGGCCCGGTTCAATGGCTAAGAAACAGGCCGCTGCTGCGGTCGACACCCGTCACTACGACGTGGTCGTCGCGCCGCACATCACCGAAAAATCGACCCTGCTCAGCGAGCATAATGCGGTCGTGTTCAAGGTCGCGAACGACGCCACCAAGCCGCAGATCAAGGCGGCGGTCGAGGCGCTGTTCAACGTGACCGTGACCGGCGTCAACACGCTCAATGCCAAGGGCAAGACGAAGCGCTGGAAGGGCAAGCCTTACACGCGCAGCGATGTGAAGAAAGCGATCGTGACGCTGAAGGACGGCGACTCGATCGACGTGACGACGGGAATCTGAGGCAATGGCGCTCAAGCATTATAACCCGACCAGCCCGGCCCGCCGCGGTCTGATCCTCGTCGATCGGTCCGGCCTTTACAAAGGCAAGCCGGTCAAGGCGCTGACCGAAGGCAAGCGCAAGACGGGCGGCCGCAACAACAAGGGCCATGTGACGTCGCGCGGCATCGCGGGCGGCCACAAGCAGCGCTATCGCTTCGTCGATTTCAAGCGCCGCAAATGGGACGCCCCGGCGACGGTCGAGCGGATCGAGTACGATCCCAACCGCACCGCGTTCATCGCCCTCATCAAATATGAGGACGGCGAGCTTGCCTATATCATCGCACCGCAGCGGCTCGCCGCAGGCGATGTGGTGATCGCGGGCAAGAAGACTGACGTGAAGCCCGGCAACGCGATGGAAATCGGCCAGTGCCCGGTCGGCACGATCGTCCACAATGTCGAGATGAAGCCCGGCAAGGGCGGTCAGATCGCGCGTTCGGCGGGCACTTATGTGCAGGTCGTCGGCCGTGACCGCGGCATGGTGATCGTCCGCCTGAACTCGGGCGAACAGCGCTATATCCGTGGCGAGTGCATGTGCACGGTGGGCGCGGTGTCGAACCCCGACAACGCCAACCAGAACCTTGCCAAGGCCGGCCGCAACCGCTGGCTGGGCAAGCGCCCGCTGACCCGCGGTGTCGCCAAGAACCCGGTCGACCACCCGCATGGCGGTGGCGAAGGCCGGACCTCGGGCGGCCGTCATCCGGTCACGCCCTGGGGCAAGCCGACCAAGGGTGCGCGCACCCGTCACAACAAGGCGACGGACAAGATGATCATCCGTAGCCGTCACGCGAAGAAGAAGGGTTAAGAGATGGCCCGTTCCGTCTGGAAAGGTCCGTTCGTCGAGCTCAGCCTTCTGAAGAAGGCCGAAGCCGCGCAGGACGCCGGTGGCCGCGCGCCGATCAAGACCTGGTCGCGCCGTTCCACGATCCTGCCGCAGTTCGTCGGGTTGACGTTCAACGTCTATAACGGCCGCAAGTTCGTGCCGGTCTCGGTCAATGAGGACATGGTCGGCATGAAGCTCGGCGAGTTCGCGCCGACCCGCTTCTTCCCCGGCCACGCCGCCGACAAGAAGGGCAAGCGCTGATGTCGAAGGCAAAATCTCCGCGCAAGGTCGATGAGAAGGAAGCGCTTTCCGTCGGCACGCAGATTCGCGGCTCGGCGCAGAAGCTGAACCTCGTCGCCGGTTTGATCCGTGGCAAGAAGGCTGGGGATGCGATGAACATCCTGCAGTTCTCGCCCAAGGCGATGGCCGTCGAAGTGCGCAAGGTTCTGGCGAGCGCGATCGCGAACGCCGAGAACAACCATAACCTCGACGTCGACGCGCTGGTCGTCAAGGAAGCCAGCGTCGGCAAGTCGATCTCGATGAAGCGGTTCGCCACGCGCGCCCGCGGCCGTTCGGCCCGGATCGTGAAGCCGTTCAGCCGTCTTCGCATCGTCGTGCGCGAGCAGGAAGAAGCATAATGGGTCAGAAGAGCAATCCGATCGGCCTCCGTCTCCAGATCAACCGGACCTGGGACAGCCGCTGGTTCGCGGAAGGCGACGACTATGGTCGTCTGCTTCTCGAGGATCTGAAAATCCGCAAATACATCATGAAGACGCTGCCCCAGGCCGCGATCTCCAAGGTGGTCATCGAGCGTCCGGCCAAGCTGTGCCGCGTGTCGATCTATGCGGCGCGTCCCGGCGTGATCATCGGCAAGAAGGGCGCGGACATCGAGAAGCTTCGCAAGAAGCTCAACGAGATGACCGCTTCCGACGTGTCGCTGAACATCGTCGAGATCCGCAAGCCCGAGATCGACGCCAAGCTCGTCGCGCAGGGCGTCGCCGATCAGCTGGAGCGCCGCATCGCGTTCCGCCGTGCGATGAAGCGCGCGGTGCAGTCGGCGCTGCGTCTGGGTGCCGAAGGCATCCGCATCACCTGCGCCGGCCGCCTGGGCGGCGCGGAAATCGCGCGCACCGAATGGTATCGCGAAGGCCGGGTGCCGCTGCACACGCTGCGCGCGAACGTCGATTATGCCGAGGCCGAAGCCCACACCGCCTATGGCGTGTGCGGCGTCAAGGTCTGGATCTTCAAGGGCGAGATTCTTGGCCATGATCCGACGGCGCAGGACCGGCTGATGATGGAAGCGCAGACTTCCGGCGTGCGCCCGGCGCGCGAAGACCGCCGCTAAGGAACAAGAGAAATGCTGCAACCCAAACGCACCAAGTTCCGCAAGGCGCACAAGGGCCGCATCCATGGCGACGCGCCGGGCGGCACCCAACTCAACTTCGGCTCTTACGGGCTGAAGGCGATGGAGCCGGAACGGATCACCGCGCGCCAGATCGAGGCGGCTCGCCGCGCGATCACCCGTCACATCAAGCGCCAGGGCCGTCTGTGGATCCGCGTGTTCCCGGACGTTCCGGTCTCGTCGAAGCCGGCCGAAGTCCGCATGGGCTCCGGTAAGGGCGCGCCCGAATATTGGGTCGCCCGCGTGAAGCCGGGCCGCATCCTGTTCGAACTGGACGGCGTTCCGGGCGACATCGCCGCCGTGGCGTTCAGCCGCGCCGCGATGAAGCTGCCGATCAAGACCAAGGTCGTGGCCCGCCTGGGCGACACCTCGCACCTGGGAGCTGGCAAGTGAAGCAGAGCGAACTGAAGCCGCTGACCGACGATCAGCTGTCCGAACAGCTCGGCAACCTGAAGCGCGAGGCGTTCAACCTGCGCTTTCAGGCGGCGACCAGCCAGCTGGAAAAGCCGTCGCGGGTCCGCGAAGTCCGCAAGGACATCGCCCGCATCAAGACGCTGCAGAGCGAGCGCGCGCGCTCGGCTGCGAAGTAAGGAAACGGAAACATGCCGAAGCGCGTGCTGACGGGGACTGTCGTCTCCGACAAGACCGACAAAACGGTGGTCGTCCGTGTTGAGCGCAAGGTGAAGCACCCGCTCTACGGGAAGATCATCCGCCGGTCGAAGAAGTACCATGCCCATGACGAGGGCAATGAGTTCAAGGCCGGCGAGATCGTGCGGATCGAAGAGACCGCGCCGATTTCCAAGCTCAAGACCTGGCGCGTGGTGGATCGCGTCGCTGCCGCTGTCACGCCCGAGCGCGCGTCGGCCGAAGGCTAAGGGAGTTCTGCCATGATTCAGATGCAGTCCAACCTGGACGTCGCCGACAATTCGGGCGCCAAGCGCGTCCAGTGCATCAAGGTGCTCGGCGGCTCCAAGCGCCGCACCGCCGGCGTGGGCGACATCATCGTCGTCTCGATCAAGGAAGCGCAGCCGCGCGGCAAGGTGAAGAAGGGTGACGTGCACCGCGCCGTCATCGTCCGCACCGCCAAGGACATTCACCGCCCCGACGGGTCGACCATCCGGTTCGATTCGAACGCCGCGGTGCTGGTCAACAAGAACGAGGAGCCGATCGGCACTCGTATCTTCGGCCCGGTCTGCCGTGAGCTTCGCGCCAAGAAGCATATGAAGATCATCAGCCTGGCGCCGGAGGTATTGTAATCATGGCTGCCGCCAAGATCAAAAAGGGTGACAAGGTCGTCGTTCTGTCCGGCAAGGACAAGGGCAAGACCGGCGAAGTCACCCGCGCGATGCCGAAGGACGGCAAGGTCGTCGTCTCCGGCGTGAACATCGCGACCCGTCACCGGAAGCCGAGCCAGGCGAACCCGCAGGGCGGCCTCGAGCGCAGCGAAGCGCCGATGCACGTCTCCAAGGTCGCGCTGGCCGATCCGAAGTCGGGCAAGGCGACCCGCGTCCGCTTTGAGACGCGCGACGGCAAGAAGGTCCGTGTGGCCGTCAAGTCCGGGGAGGTCATCAATGGCTGACACCTACACCCCGCGGATGAAGAAGCAGTATGACGACGCCATCGTGAAGGCGATGACGGAGAAATTCGGCTACAAGAACCGCATGGAAGTGCCCAAGATCGAGAAGATCGTGATCAACATGGGCGTGGGCGAAGCGACCCAGGACAAGAAGAAGGTCGAGACGGCTGCTTCTGAAATGGAAGCGATCGCCGGCCAGAAGCCTGTCATCACCAAGGCGAAGAAGTCGATCGCGACGTTCAAGCTGCGTGAAGGCATGCCGATCGGCTGCAAGGTCACGCTGCGCCGCGAGCGGATGTACGAGTTCCTGGACCGGCTGATCACGATCGCGCTGCCGCGCGTTCGCGACTTTCGCGGCCTGAACCCCAAATCGTTCGACGGCCGGGGCAATTACGCAATGGGTCTCAAGGAACAGATCGTGTTCCCGGAGATCAACTATGACCGCATCGAGAAGGTGCGCGGGATGGACGTGATCGTCACGACCACCGCCAAGTCCGACGATGAAGCGCGCGAGCTGCTTCGCCTGTTCGGCTTTCCCTTCCCGCAGGACGCGGCCGAAACCGAAAAGCAGGCGGCCTGAGGGCCTGGAGAACTTAAGTCATGGCGAAACTGAGTTCCGTGAACAAGAACGAGCGTCGCAAGAAGCTCGTCAAGCAATATGCACCCAAGTATGCGAAGCTGAAGGCGATCGCGAACGACAAGTCGCTCGATGAAACCGAGCGTCTGATCGCGCGCCTGAAGATGGCGGAGCTGCCGCGCAACGCGAATCCGACCCGGATCCGCAACCGTTGCGAAGTCACCGGCCGCCCGCGCGCTTACTACCGCAAGTTCCGTCTCGCTCGCGTGATGCTGCGCGATCTGGCCAATAAGGGCCTGATCCCCGGCGTGACCAAGTCGAGCTGGTAAGGACCGACCATTATGGCAATGACCGATCCCCTGGGCGATCTGCTCACCCGCATCCGCAACGGCCAGCAGGCGCGTAAGGACAGCATTATGACGCCGGCTTCCAAGCTGCGCGCCCGCGTGCTCGACGTGCTGCAGCGTGAAGGCTATATCCGCGGCTATCGCGAGGAAGCCCTCGCCGGCCATCCGGGCCTGCGCATCGAGCTGAAATATTTCGAGGGCCAGCCGGCGATCAAGCATATCGCCCGCATCTCGAAGCCCGGCCGCCGCGTCTATTCCGGCTCCAAGGAACTGCCGCGCGTGCGCAACGGCCTTGGCATCACCATCGTCTCGACGCCCAAGGGCGTTCTGTCCGACGCGGAAGCGCGCGACCAGAATGCGGGCGGCGAGGTTCTCGCGGAGGTCTTCTGATCATGAGCCGCATCGGCAAGAAACCGGTCGCAATTCCTTCGGGTGTCACTGCGACCATCGACGGAGGCCAGCTCTCCGTGAAGGGCCCGAAGGGCACGCTCAGCATCCCGCTCGCCGATCAGGTAAGCTATGCTGTCGAGGAAGCCGCGATTTCGGTCCAGCCCGCCAATGACAGCAAGCAGGCGCGCTCCTTCTGGGGTATGCAGCGCACGCTCGTGCAGAACCTGATCACCGGCGTGACCGAGGGCTTCACCAAGACCCTTGAGATCACCGGCGTCGGCTACCGCGCGAACGCGCAGGGCAAGAATCTGAAGCTGCAGCTCGGCTACAGCCACGACGTCGATTATCCGGTGCCGGAAGGCATTACGATCGCGACGCCCGACCAGACGACGATCAACATCACGGGGATCGACAAGCAGAAGGTCGGCCAGGTCGCAGCGGAAATCCGCCGCTGGCGCAAGCCCGAGCCCTATAAGGGCAAGGGCATCAAATATCGCGGCGAGTACATCTTCCGCAAGGAAGGGAAGAAGAAGTAATGGCGAAGCTCTCCCTCTTCGAAAAGCGCCGTCAGCGCGTGCGCACGGCGCTCCGCGCCCGGGCCGGCGCCCGGCCGCGCCTGTCGATCCATCGCTCGGGCCGTCACATCTACGCCCAGGTGATCGACGACGAAGCCGGCCGCACGGTCGCTTCGGCCTCGACGCTCGACAAGGACGTGAAGGGCAAGACCGGCGCGACCTCGGAAGCGGCGGCTTCGGTCGGCAAGCGCGTCGCAGAACGCGCCAAGGCCGCCGGCGTCACCTCGGTCGTGTTCGATCGTGGCGGCTTCCTGTTCCACGGGCGCGTGAAGGCGCTCGCTGATGCCGCCCGCGAAGGCGGATTGGAGTTCTAAATGGCTGACGAAACCGAAATCCAGACCGCTGCTCCCGAAGCGGCCGGCGCGCCGGAAGGCGGCGAGCGCCAGGGCCGTGGCCCGCGCGGCGGCCGTGGCCGTGGCGGCGGCGATCGCGGCGGCCGTGGCGGCCGTGACGGCAACCGCCGTCGCGACGATCGCGGCGCGCGCGACGAGGGCGGCGAGGAGCTGATCGAAAAGCTCGTCCACATCAACCGCGTCTCGAAGACCGTGAAGGGCGGCAAGCGCTTCGGCTTTGCGGCTTTGGTCGTGGTCGGCGACGGCAAGGGCCGGGTCGGCTTCGGCCATGGCAAGGCGCGCGAAGTGCCGGAAGCCAT
>JAFEEY010000091.1:0-8609 GCA_018240865.1 Pseudomonadota bacterium
CCACTCAGGGACTGAAGTGGCGGACAGGGTGGGATTCGAACCCACGGTGGGCTTGCACCCACGGCGGTTTTCAAGACCGCTGCCTTAAACCACTCGGCCACCTGTCCGTTGATCGCCGCTTATCCCGCGATCTGGCGCAAGCACAAGAAAACTCTGCGCCAAGCCTTGCCCCTCGCGCCGGTCTGGGAGAGAGATAGGGCATGCGTAGCTTTTTTGCCGCCGCTGCTCTGGCGCTGTGTATCGGCGCGCCGGGCGCGGCCCAGGACGATGCGGGCTTCCAGTCTTTCCTGCAGCAAGTGCGGCAGCGCGCGCTGGCGGAAGGGGTAACGGCGCGGACGCTCGATCAGACCCTGCCGACGCTGACTTTCAATCCGCGCGTGATCGCGCTGGACCGGTCGCAGCCGGGCGGCAATCCCAATGCGCCGCCGAGCGCGATCCCGGCCTTCGCGCCCTATCGGCTGAAGCATGTCGATGCCGACCGCATCAATCGCGGCCGCGCCAAATATCAGGCGCTCAGGCCGTTGCTCGCGCGGGTCGAGGCGCAGACCGGCGTGCCCGAATCGATCATGGTCGCGATCTGGGGGCATGAGACCAATTACGGCGCCTATACCGGCGATTTCGATCTGGTCCGCTCGCTCGCCACGCTCGCTTATGAAGGGCGGCGGCGGGAGCTGTTCACGGGCGAGCTGATCGCCACTTTCAAGATGATGGACCGCGGCATCCCCCGGAGCACGCTGAAAGGCAGCTGGGCGGGCGCCACCGGCTATCCGCAATTCCTGCCCAGCATCTATCTCCGTCTTGCCCGCGACGGTGATGGTGACGGCAAGGCGGATATCTGGACGTCGGACGCAGACGCGCTCGCCTCGATCGCGAACTATTTCGTCAATGCCGGCTGGCGGCCGGGCCGCCCCTGGGGCGTGCCGGCGAGCGCGCCGCCCTATCTGGATCGCACCGCCGTCGACGCCAAGGTGACGGCGCCCCGCTGCCCGCGCGTGCATGACCGGCACACGCGCTGGCTGACCGTCGCGGAATGGCGGAGCAAGGGTGTCACCCAGACCGGCGGGCCGCGCCTGCGCGACGACGAGCTGGTGACGCTGCTGGAACCCGACGGGCCGGGCGCGACCGCCTATCTGCTCACCGGCAATTACCGCGTGATCCTCGATTATAACTGCTCCAATTTCTATGCGCTTTCGGTAGGGCTGCTTGCCGATGCCGTTGCTCAAGCCTCGTGAGACAAGAATGAAGCCCTTTATCCTCGGTTCGCTTTCCCTGATCGCGCTTGCCACGCCCTCGATCGCCGCTGCGCCACCTTTCGATACGCCGGCGCCGATCGCCTATATGATCGACCTGTCATCCGAGGCGGAACTTTACGCCAAGGATGCCGATCGACGCATTCCGCCGGCTTCGATGGCGAAGATGATGACGGTCTATGTCGCGTTCGACATGATCAGGAAGGGCGAGCTGAAGCCCGGGCAGATGTTCACGGTGCGGCCGGAAACCTGGGCCAAATGGCACGGCCCCGCGGCCGGCTCGACCATGTTCCTGAGCCCTAACGAACAAGTGAGCGTCGAAAACCTACTCTACGGCATCGTCACTCTGTCCGGGAACGACGCCTGCGTGGTACTGGCGGAAGGCATTGCCGGCACCGAGGAAGCCTTCGTCCAGCGGATGAACGACGCCGCGAAGAAGCTCGGCCTCACCAACAGCCATTTCGGCACGTCGAACGGCTGGCCGGACGAAGGGCGCACCTATGTGACGGCGCGCGATCTCGCCAAGCTCGCGGCGGCGACGATCGAGAACTACCCGCAGCTCTACAAACAATATTACAGCAAGCCCGATTTTACCTGGGGCAAGACGATGGGCGGGGCGGACATCACCCAGGCCAATCGCGACCCGCTGCTCGGCCGCGTCGCCGGGGCCGACGGCCTCAAGACCGGCCACACTGAAGAAGCCGGCTATGGCTTCACGGGATCTGCGGAGCAGAACGGCCGGCGGCTGGTGATGGTGGTCGCCGGCTTGAGCAGTTTCAATCAGCGCATTTCGGAATCGGTGCGCTTCATGGAATGGGGCTTCCGCGCCTGGCAGGCGAAACCCCTGTTCAGGCAGGGCGCCAAAGTCGAAACCGCGGACGTTCAGCTGGGCGACGCCAAGACGGTGGGCCTGGTCGCGCCGCGCAATCTCGCGGTGACGCTTCCCGGCGGGGCCGCGTCCAACATCCAGGTCAAAGTGGTCTATGACGGTCCGGTCAAGGCGCCGATCAGGAAGGGCCAGCATATCGCGGACCTGGTCGTCTCGACTCCGGATACGCCGCCGCAGACCATGCCGCTCGTCGCCGAAAACGATGTCGGCACCGCCGGTTTCTTCGGCCGCGTCTGGGCCGCGATCCTGTCCTTCTTCGCTTGAGCGGCCGCTTCATCACGCTGGAGGGCGGAGAGGGGGTCGGCAAGTCGACTCAAGCCCGCCGCCTGGCCGAGCTTTTGGAGCGTCAGGGAATCGGTGTGGTCCTCACGCGCGAGCCCGGCGGCAGCCCCGGCGCGGAAGCGATCCGCGCGCTGCTTCTGGAAGGGGAAGGGGATCGCTGGACGCCAGGCGCCGAAGCGCTGCTGTTCGCCGCAGCCCGCGCCGACCATGTCGCCAGGACGATCCGGCCCGCGCTGGATGCCGGGCAGTGGGTGATCTGCGATCGCTTCCTCGACAGCTCGCGCGCCTATCAAGGAGCGGCGGGAGCGATCGGCGATGACGCGATCCGGGAGCTGCATATGGTCGGCAGTCAGGGCTTCCTGCCGGACCGGACTTTGGTGCTCGACCTGCCGGACGAGGAAGCTGCCGCCCGGGCCCATGCTCGCGATGCCGGCGCGCCGGACCGGATCGGCGGCCGCGACGGCGCCTTTCACACTGCTGTCGTTCAGGCGTTCCGGGGGTTCGCAAGGGCCGAGCCCCATCGCATCCGGCTGGTCGATGCCTCCGGCCCGGAAGCGGACGTGACCGCGCGCCTGCTCTCAGCGCTGGCCGACCTGCTGCCATGACGTCACTTCTGGGCCATGACGCACAGGCGCAGGCGTTTCTTTCCGCGATGCGCGGGGAGCGGCTGCATCACGCCTGGCTGCTCACAGGCCCACGCGGGCTCGGCAAGGCAAGCTTCGCCAAGGCGGCGGCGTTGCGCCTGCTGGCCGAAGCAGCGGGCCCGCCGCCGGGCGGCTCGGGCCTTGATGTCGCTGAAGACCACCCGATCGCGCGGCTGTTCCGGGCGCGCAGCCATCCTGATTATCGCCTCGTCGAGCGAGAAGTTTGGAAAAAGCCCGACGAAATCCTGCCGCTTGACGAACGCAAGGGTGACGAAGCGCTCGGCCGCAACATCAAGGTGCTGCAGATCCGCTGGCTGGACCGTATCCTTTCGGTCGCGCCGTCGCTATCGCTGCGCCGCGCGATCGTGATCGACGCTGCTGACGACATGGAGCGTGGCGCCGCCAACGCGCTGCTGAAGAGCCTGGAGGAGCCGCCCGCCGGCACGGTTTTCTTTCTCGTCAGCCACATGCCCGGGCGTCTGTTGCCAACGATCCGCTCGCGCTGCCGCACCCTCCGTTTCGCGCCGCTGAGCGACGAGCATATGCGCGTTGTGCTGCGGCGCGAGCTGCCCGAGGCTGATCCGATAGAGCTGGACGCGCTGGTCAAGGCAGGCGAGGGTGCACCCGGGCAGGCGCTGCGTTTCGCCGGCCTGGATATCGGCGCGCTCGATACCGCGTTGGAAACGATGGCGCGCACTGGCGATCCCTCCAACATGATCCGCATCACCACCGCCAAGTCGCTGGCGCTGAAAGCTGCGCAGCCGCGTTACGAAGCGTTTCTGGAGCGCGCGCCGGCCTTTATCGCCGCCAGGGCGAGAGATCGGCGCGGTGCCGCGCTCGACCAGGCGCTCGATCTGTGGGGCAAGGCGCGCGACCTCGCCGGCGGCGCGATCGGCCTCTCGCTCGACCCGCAGGCCACCGCCTTCCAGCTCGGCAGCTATGTCGCCGCGCTATCAGAGAAAAAGTAGAAGAGTCTCGTTCGTCCCGAGCGCAGTCGAGGGGCGCAACTCCAGCATCGCGCCGGCGCCCCTCGACTGCGCTCCGCTCCGCTCGGGACGAGCGGGTTGATTTGCCCCTCATCGGACCTAAGAGCCCTTCATGCCCGAACGCTTCTACATCACCACTGCCATCGCCTATCCGAATGGCCGTCCGCATATCGGCCATGCTTATGAGGCGATCGCGACCGACGTCATCGCCCGCTTCCAGCGGATGATGGGTCGCGACGCCTATTTCCTGACCGGCACTGACGAGCATGGCCTGAAAATGGCCCAGACCGCGCGTGAGCGGAACATGGAGACACGCGCGCTCGCCGATGAAATGTCAGGATATTTCCGCGAGATGGACGAGAAACTGAATATCAGTTTTGATCGGTTCATCCGCACCACCGAGGCCGATCACCATGCGGCCAGCCAGGCGATCTGGCAGGCGATGGAAGCCAATGGCGACCTGTATCTCGGCCGTTACGAGGGTTGGTATTCGGTCCGCGACGAGGCTTTTTACGACGAAAAGGAGCTGATAGACGGGGAAGGGGAGACAAAACTCTCGCCGCAGGGCACGCCGGTCGAATGGACGGTCGAGGAAACCTGGTTCTTCCGTCTTTCCAGATATCAGCAGCCGCTGCTCGATCATTATGCCGCCAATCCGGACTTCATCCGGCCGGAGCGGAGCCGCAACGAGGTCGTGCGCTTCGTCGAAGGCGGGCTTTCGGACCTCTCCGTGTCGCGCACCAGCTTCGATTGGGGCGTGAAGGTGCCGGGATCGGACGGGCATGTCATGTATGTCTGGGTCGATGCACTCACCAACTACCTGACTGGCGCCGGCTATCCGGAGCCGCACTACACCGATCGCTGGCCCGCCGATCTGCATGTGATCGGCAAGGATATCGCCCGTTTTCATGCGGTTTACTGGCCGGCCTTCCTGATGTCTGCGAAGATCGCGCTGCCCAAGAGCGTGTTCGCGCACGGCTTCGTGCTCCACCGCGGTGAGAAAATGTCCAAATCGACGGGCAATGTCGTCGATCCGATCGAGCTCGCCGAGCGCTATGGCGTTGATGCACTGCGCTATTTCCTGCTGCGCGAAGTCGTGTTCGGGCAAGACGGCAGCTATTCGGATGAAGCGATCGTCACCCGCGCCAACGCCGATCTGTCGAACAGCTTCGGCAATCTCGCCCAGCGCGTGTTGAGCTTCATCGCCAAGAATCTCGGCCGGGTGCCAGGCGAGGGGCGGGCGGAGAGCGCCGATACCGAACTGCTGGATCTTGTCGCCAGGGTGACGCGGGACGAGTTGCCGGCAGCGTTCGCCGATCTGGCGCTTTCGCAGGGTTGCGAAGCCTGGATGCGCGCCGTGTTCGCATGCAATCAATATGTGGATGCTCAGGCGCCCTGGGCATTGCGCAAGACCGATCCGGAGCGGATGGAGGCGGTGCTGCGCACGCTGCTGCTCGCGATCCGCGATCTCGTCATCGCGATCCGGCCGGTGATCCCGGCTTCGGCGGACAGGATGCTCGACCTGCTGGGCGCGACCGGGCGGAATTTCGCTGATCTGAACGACCGGAACTGGATCGACAGCGCCACGCTCCAACCGCCGACCCCGATCTTCCCCCGGCTTGAACTTCCGGCTGCCGAGACGGTTTAGCTCGCAAACTCCGTTCAGCCTGAGCTTGTCGAAGGCTTTCCTCCTTCTTGAAATCCGTTGTTCAAAGAAAAGGGAGGGCTTCGACAAGCTCAGCCCGAACGGATAGAGGTTCGCCATGCTGACCGACAGCCATTGCCACCTGAACTATAAAGGCCTGATCGAGGATCAGCCTGGCGTGATTGCGCGGGCACGGGCCGCCGGGGTGAGGGCGATGCTCAATATCTCGACGCGGGAGCGCGAATGGGACGCGATCGTCGCGACGGCGGAAAGCGATCCCGATATCTGGGCCTCGATTGGCATCCATCCGCACGAAGCGGACGCGCATCCGGACATCGACACAGCCAAATTGATCGCGCGGGCGTCGCATCCGAAAGTGATCGGCATCGGCGAGACCGGCCTCGATTATTATTACGGTCATTCGGATCGCGAGCGGCAGAGGAGCAGCTTTCGCGCCCATATCGCGGCGGCGCGCGAGACCGGATTGCCATTGATCGTGCACACCCGCGACGCCGAGGAGGATACCGCCGATATCCTGACCGAAGAAATGGGGCAGGGGGCTTATAAAGGCGTTATCCACTGCTTCACCGCCAGCGGAGATTTCGCTGACAAGGCTTTGGGACTCGGTTTTTTTATCTCGATCTCAGGCATTGTGACATTCAAGAATGCCCGCGATCTTCAGGACACGGCGAAGCGGCTGCCCGAAGACCGGCTGCTGATCGAGACCGACTCGCCGTTTCTCGCGCCGGTGCCGCATCGCGGCAAGCCGTGCGAGCCGGCCTATGTAGCAGATACCGCGCGCTTCCTCGCCGATTTGCGCGGCACCAGCGTCGAGGCGCTGGCCGAGGCGACGACGCGCAATTTCCATGCCTTGTTCAGCAAGGCCCGCGCCGCGTGAAGGTCACGATCCTCGGCTGCGGAACCTCATCGGGGGTGCCGCGGATCGGGAATGACTGGGGCGAATGCGATCCGGACGAGCCGCGTAATGCCAGGCGGCGCGTATCGATCCTGGTTAACAGCCAGGAAACCACGATCCTGGTCGACACGACGCCGGACATGAGAGCGCAGCTGCTCGATGCCGGCGTCAGGCGGGTGGATGCGGTGATCTGGACTCACGATCACGCCGACCACGTCCACGGGATCGACGATCTGCGTCAGCTTTTCCACAATGCGGGCACTCCAATACCGGGGTTCGCGCGCGCAGGCACAGCGGTGGGATTGCGGGCACGTTTCGACTATGTCTTCGCGGGAAGCGGCGGCTATCCGGCCACAGCGACGCTTGAAGACCTGCCTGATACGATGATGATCGGCGATATTCTCGTCCGCGCGGTCGATCAGCCCCATGGCGGCATAACCGCAGCGGGCTTGCGCTTTGAAAGTGGAGAGAAATCGGTTGCTTACGCGACGGATTTCAACAGAATGACGAATGACATGCGGATGCTGTATCAGGGGCTCGACCTCTGGATCGTCGATGCCCTGCGCCGCCGTCCGCACCCGACGCATCCGCATCTGGGCGACGTGCTGCGCTGGATCGAGGAATTAGCGCCGGCCCAGGCCTTGCTGACGCATATGGACAATTCGATGGACTATCGCACGTTGCTCGCCGAACTGCCGAAGGGCGTCGAACCTGCCTATGACAATCAGGTGATCAGATTGTGACCGGCGACCAGACTGCACAAGTGATGGCGGCGGTGATGATGCTGGTGCTGGTCGGCTCCAGCCTGGCCGCGCGGCGGCTGCCGATCGGCCAGGCCGCGCGGATGATCGCCGGATGGCTGCTGATCTTCGCGGTCGTGCTGGTCGGTTACAGCTATCGGTTCGAATTGAACCAGGTCGTGCGGCGCGTCACCGGCGATCTGCTTGGCGAGCGCGGGCAGACGGTCGGAGACACGCTGCGCGTGCCGATGGCGCCAGACGGGCATTTCTGGGTGCGTGCACAGGTCAATGGCGAAGATGTGCGGTTCCTGATCGACAGTGGCGCGACCACGACAGCGGTGTCGATGCGCACCGCCGAAGCCGCGAACGTCACGGTCGATCGCGGTGGATTCCCGGTGGCGATCAACACCGCCAACGGCGTCGTGGAAGCGCGCAGCGGCAGGATCGCGCGGCTGACGCTCGGGCCCATTCAATCCCGGGATCTCGGCGTGGTCGTCGCGGAGGCATTCGGCGACACCGATGTGCTCGGCATGAACTTCCTTTCGTCGCTGAAAGGCTGGCGCGTAGAGGGGCAGACGCTGGTGCTGGAACCGCACAAGCCCGGCAAAGGCGACTCTGGTTCCGATTAAACTTAACATAATATATATTATCAGGATTTGAGATGGACGGAAATGCGGCTCCCCTCGCGATGGATCGTCTCGCCAAAATCATGGCGCGGCTGCGCGATCCGGAGCGCGGCTGCGAGTGGGATGTGCGGCAGAATTTTGCGACGATCGCGCCGTACACTATCGAGGAAGCCTATGAAGTTGCCGACGCGATCGAGCGCAGCGATCTCGATGCGCTGAAAGACGAGCTTGGCGATCTGGCGCTGCAGGTCGTGTTCCACGCCCGTATGGCCGAAGAGCTTGGCGCGTTCGACCTGGCCGATGTGCTCAGCGCTATTTCCGACAAGATGGAGCGCCGCCATCCGCATGTGTTCGGCGACAGCCCGTCGCCCGGCTGGGAAACGATCAAGGCCGCCGAGCGCGCAGGTAAAGAGGATTCCAGCGCTCTGGCGGGCGTCACCCGCGCGCTGCCGGCGCTGCTGCGTGCGGAGAAGCTCCAGAAGCGCGCCGCCCGCACCGGTTTCGACTGGCCGGACGCGACTGGCCCGCGCGATAAGATATTGGAGGAATTGGATGAGATCGCCACAGCTTCGCCCGACGCGCTGGAAGAAGAAGTCGGCGACTTGCTTTTCGCTGTCGTTAACTTCGCACG
>JAFEEY010000091.1:8637-12452 GCA_018240865.1 Pseudomonadota bacterium
CGCCGATTCCGCGCGATGGAAGCGATGGATGCTGGCTTCGCCGCACTCGGCCTCGATGACAAGGAAACGCTCTGGCAGCGCGCCAAAGCGGCTCAAACGCGCGCCTGAAACCGGTCCCAATCGCGGTCTGACAGGCGCACGTCATAGGCGATGCTGGCATCACCGACCGTCTCGGTCAGCACCTCGCCATGTTCGTGCAGCCAGGCGGCCGCGGCACCGTCGCCGATCGGCAGTTCGACATGGCGCAGCCTATTGGTCGCGGTAAGGCGGTCGGAAATCAGCCGCTTGAGGGCATCCACCCCCTCCCCGGTCAGCGCCGAGATCAGCGTCACGTCGTCGCGCCTGGCGGCTTCCGCCTCGACCAGAGCGCGCTGCTCGGCGTCCAGGCTGTCGAGCTTGTTCCAGGCTTCGATGCGCGGCGCTTCCGCCCCGATTTCGGCCAGCACATGTTCGACATCGGCGCGCTGCGTATCGCTGTCCGGATGGGCAATGTCGCGGACATGGACGATCAGGTCGGCCGAGATCACTTCCTCCAGCGTGGCCCGGAACGCGGCGACCAATTGGGTGGGCAGATCGGAAACGAAGCCCACCGTGTCGGACAGGATCGCCTTGTCCAGCCCGGGCAGCGATATCTGCCGCATGGTCGGGTCGAGCGTCGCGAACAGGAGATTTTCCGCCATGACGTCAGCGCCGGTCAAACGATTGAACAACGTGGACTTTCCGGCATTCGTATAGCCGACGAGCGCGATCACCGGCCAGGGCGCGCGCCGGCGCCGGTCGCGGTGCAGCGTTCGGGTACGGCTGACCGTTTCCAGCTCCCTGCGCAGTTTCGCCATGCGGTCGCGGATCAGCCGGCGGTCAGCCTCGATCTGGGTTTCGCCCGGGCCGCCCAGAAAGCCGAAGCCGCCGCGCTGCCGCTCAAGGTGAGTCCAGCTGCGCACGAGCCGGCCCGCCTGATAGTCGAGATGGGCGAGCTCGACCTGCAGCCGGCCTTCCGCCGTCGCCGCGCGCTCGCCGAAGATTTCGAGGATCAACCCGGTGCGGTCGATCACCTTGGCCCTGGTTGCTTCCTCGAGATTGCGTTGCTGCACCGGCGTGATGGCCCCGTCGACGATCACCAGCTGGGCGTCTTGCGCGCGCACGGCGGTCGCGATCTCCTCGACCTGGCCGCTGCCGAACAGGGTCGCGGGTTTGGGCGCGCGGACCCGGAACGCCAATCGCTCCGCGACGTCGATGCCGATGGCCTCGGCCAGGCCAGCCGCCTCGTCCAGCCGCGCCTCGACATCCCTTCCCTCGGCGTTTCGCAGATCGGGAAAGGCGATCACGGCCCGTGCGCCGCGGGCGAATTCGTCATAATCGCGCTGAAAACCAGTCATCCGAGCGGAGATAGGCGTTCCGCCGCGCGGAGCAACCGTCAGTCGCCCTGCGCCTGTTCCTCGGCCAGGTTCAACGGATGCGCCGGCTGCACGGTCGAGATCGCGTGCTTATAGACCAGCTGCGTCTGGCTTTCGCGGCGCAGCAGCAGGCAGAACAGGTCGAATGCGGCCACATCGCCCTGCAGCATCACGCCATTCACAAGGAACATCGTCACCGGATCGCCGCTCTTGCGCACGGCGTTCAGGAAGACTTCCTGCAGCAGCACGGGCTTCTTCTGACTGTCTGCAAAGGCTTTTTCGATCGCCGCGAGGTCGACCGGGCCCGACGGCATCACCGTCGAGATCGCATGCTTGTAGACCAGCTGCGAATTGCCGTCCCGGCGCAGCAGCACCGAGAAATTGTCGAACCAGGTGATGATCCCCTGAAGCTTGACGCCCTTGACCAGGAACATGGTTACGGGAGTCTTCGACTTACGCAGTGAATTCAGGAAGATATCCTGAAGATTATTGACCTTGTCGGCCACGCTACACCTCCGCTCTTGTTGGCGGCTTCTTAGGCTCCCCCTGTGGAAGCCCTTTGCTCATAGCCCGAATGGCCTGGATCGTCGAGCGCCTATTCGTCGTCGCGGGTATCGGCGAGCCCCAGCAGCTTGAGCTTCCGGTGCAGGGCCGATCGTTCCATGCCGATAAAGCTGGCGGTGCGCGAAATGTTCCCTGAGAAACGGCGGATCTGGACGCGCAGATATTCGCGTTCGAACGTCTCGCGCGCTTCCCGGAGTGGCGCCCCCATCATCGCTGTCGTGGTGGCGTTGGACGCGAGCTGCGGCTGATCGCTCAGCACTTCGGGCGGCAGCATGTCGATATCGATGCGGCCGATGCGGTCGCCCGGCGCCATGATGATCGTGCGCTCGACGATGTTGCGCAGCTGGCGGACATTGCCGGGCCAATCATAGGCCTGGAGCGCGGCCATCGCATCGGCGGCGACTTCCGGTGTCGGCACGCGCCGCTCCGCCGCATAGCGCGCAACGAAATGGTCGACGAGCGCCGGAATATCCTCGCGCCTGTCGCTGAGCGGCGGCAGGTGCACCGGCACCACGTTCAGCCGGTAGTAAAGATCCTCGCGGAAGCGGCCACCGGAGATTTCGTCGGGCAAGTGCCGCGAGGTGGCCGAGACGACGCGGACGTCGACCTTGACCGTGCGCTGCCCGCCGACGCGCGCGAAGCTCTGGTCCGTCAGCACGCGCAGGATCTTGGCCTGGGTGGTGACGGGCATATCCGCGATCTCGTCGAGGAAGAGCGTGCCGCCATGCGCCTGTTCGAGCAGGCCGGGCCGGGCGAGTTCGCCCCCCTCCTCCACCCCGAACAATTCCTCCTCGACCCGTTCGGGCGTCATCCGCGCAGCGCTGACGACGACGAACGGCGCCCCGGTGCGCGGGCTCCACATATGGAGCAGTCGCGCCGCGATCTCCTTGCCGACGCCGGCCGGGCCGGTGATCAGGACGCGGCTGCCGGTTGCTGCCACGCGCTTCAGCGTCGCACGTACCTGATTGATTACGGAGGAGCTGCCGGTCAGTTCGTCGCCACCACCGACCTGAGCTTTGAGGTTGGCATTCTCGCGCCGCAGCCGCTCGGTTTCGGTCGCGCGGCTGACCAGAAGCAGCAGCCGCTCCGCCTCGAACGGTTTCTCGATGAAATCGGCGGCGCCGCGCCGCACCGCGGCCACCGCCGTGTCGAGATTGCCGTGGCCGGAAATCACGAGCACCGGCAGCGAGGGGTCGCGGCGCTTGATCTCGTCGAGCAATTCCAGCCCGTCGAGCTTGGATCCCTGCAGCCACACGTCCAACAGCACCAAGGACGGCCGGCGGTCGCGAATCGCATCCAGCGCGGCGTCGCTGTCGGCGGCGCTGCGAGCGGTATAGCCCTCATCCTCGAGCACGCCCGAGACGAGATCGCGGATATCTTGTTCGTCGTCGACGATGAGTACGTCCAGCGCCACGCCTTCAGCTCCGTGTCAGCGCGACTGGGGCGCGCTCTTCCTCGATATCGGCATTTTGGTCCGCCAGTGGCGCAAGCGCCTGCGGGTCCAGCCGGATGACCACGACAGTGCCGCCCCCGTCCCTGTCGTGCAGTTCGATCGTTCCGTAATGTTCCTCGACGATCTTCTTGACGATCGCGAGGCCGAGGCCGGTGCCTCGCGCGCGGGTCGTCATATAGGGCTCGAACAACCGTCCCCGCTCGGCCGGCAACCCGGCGCCATTGTCCTCGACTTCGATCAGCAAATGCCTGTCGTCGGTCAGTTCGATGCGCATGGTGATAGCGCCATCGACTGGTCCAGATTCGCATTTGCGTTCAATCGCTTCGACACCATTCTTGACAATATTCGTAAGCGCCTGCCCAAGCTGGCGGCGATCGCAGACCAGCAGCGGCGACGGATCGGGC
>JAFEEY010000092.1:0-31965 GCA_018240865.1 Pseudomonadota bacterium
ATGATCCTGCCGGGCTTCGGCATGGTCAGCCAGGTGATCGCGACGTTCAGCCGCAAGCCCGTCTTCGGTTATCTTGGCATGGCCTACGCCATGGTCGCGATCGGCGTGATCGGCTTCGTCGTGTGGGCGCACCACATGTTCACGACCGGCATGAGCGTCAACGTGAAGATGTATTTCACGGCCGCGACGATGGTGATCGCGGTGCCGACCGGCATCAAGATCTTCTCCTGGATCGCGACGATGTGGGGCGGCTCGATCAGCTTCAAGACGCCGATGCTGTGGGCGCTGGGCTTCATCTTCATGTTCACCGTGGGCGGCGTTACCGGCGTGCTGCTGGCGAATGGCGGCATCGACGACGTGATGCACGACACCTATTATGTCGTTGCCCACTTCCACTATGTGCTGTCGCTGGGCGCGGTGTTCGCGCTGTTCGCTGGCTTCTACTACTGGTTCGGCAAGATGAGCGGCCGCCAGTATAACGAGCTGCTCGGCCAGATTCACTTCTGGGTGTTCTTCATCGGCGTGAACGTGCTGTTCTTCCCGATGCACTTCCTGGGCATGCAGGGCATGCCGCGCCGCTATCCGGACTATCCGGACGCCTTCGCGCACTATAACAACCTGGCCTCGACCGGCTATGCGATCATGCTCGCGGGCATGGCCGTGTTCTTCGTGAACGTGATCTGGTCTTTGTTCGCCGGCAAGAAGGCGGAGGACAATCCGTGGGGCGAAGGCGCGACGACGCTGGAATGGACTCTCTCCAGTCCGCCGCCCTATCACCAGTTCGAGACGCTGCCGGTCATCGACAGCAGCGGCCACTAAGACGGCCGCCTCGAAGGCAAAAAAGAAAGGCGCTCCGGAAACGGGGGCGCCTTTTCTTTGGCTGGATCGTCATTGTTTGGGCGGTCCCGGCTAGAACCAGTCTTTGTTCCCCGGCGAAGGCCGGGGCCCAGCCCAACGCCGCCCGCACCTCGCCCTCGGATTGGACCCCAGCCTTCGCCGGGGAACGGCAGGACTTGCCTTAAGCCGCCCGGCGCTGCGTCGCGTTCAGCCAGGCGCGTGCCTGGCGCTGGGCTTCGGCGATTTCGCGCGCCGTCATGTCCTCGGCGATCTCCGCCCGGCATTCGGCGGCGCGGGCCGAGCCCGACAGCGCCGACAGGTTGAACCATTTATGCGCTTCGACCAGATCCACGTCGAGGCCGCCGGCACCGGACGAATAGGCAATGCCAAGGTCGAAACAGGCATCCGAATCCCCGCGCGCGGCCTCGGCCAGACGGGACTCGATCAGGAACGCGGCACTTTTGTAGCTGCTACCCATGTCAGCCAATCCCCTATTGCTGCGGCGTGCAGATTGGGGAGAGTGTTTTTAAGAATGGTTAACGCCCTGACAGCTTATTTGCGAGGCCTCACCGGAACATTGTCGATCAGGCGCGCGGCGCCGATGCGGGCCGCGGCGAGGAGTCGCGCCGGTCGATCGGTGAGGACGGGCGTCGGCATCAGCGTCGCCGCATCGCATAGCGCGACATAATCGACCGACTGGAAACCGGCGTCGATCAGCGCCGCCTCCGCCCGGGCGAGCGCGTCGGCGACGTCGCCGCCGCCTTCGATCGCAGCGGCGGTCGCGCCCAATGTGCGCGGCAACGCCTTCGCCCGGGCGCGTTCTTCTTCCGTCAGATAGACGTTGCGCGACGAGAGAGCGAGGCCGTCTTCTTCCCGCTCCGTCGGCACGCCGACAATCTCGATTCCCATATCGAGATCGGCCGTCATGCGGCGGATGACCGCGAGCTGCTGGAAATCCTTTTCGCCGAACAGCGCGACGTCCGGCCGCACCTGATTGAACAGTTTCGACACCACCGTGGCGACGCCGTCGAAATGGCCGGGCCGCGCAGCGCCGTCCAGGCCGTCGCTGACGCCCGTCACCGAGACATTGGTCGCGAAACCGGCCGGGTACATGGTCTCGACCTCGGGCATCCACAGGATCGCGACACCGGCTTCATTGAGCATCGCGCTGTCCTTGGCGGCGCGGCGCGGATAGGCGGCGAGGTCTTCATTGGGTCCGAATTGCCTAGGGTTCACGAAGATCGAGACGACGACATGCTCCGCCCGCCGCCGCGCTTCGGCCACCAGCGCCATGTGACCGGCGTGGAGCGCGCCCATGGTCGGCACCAAAGCGACCCTGCCGCCGCCGGCGCGGAGCGCGGCGATCGCTTTTCGGAGCGGCTTTAGCTGGCGGATGGTTTGCACGGGGACTCTGGCTTGGTATGGGCGGTGCTCAATAGGGGGAGGCTGGGCTCCCGATCAAGCAATTGGGTTGAGAAAGCCGCCGCATGTCCTTGAACGGCACACACATCATTGTTTTCGCGAACGAAAAAGGCGGCACGGGCAAATCGACCACGGCCGTGCACGTGGCCGTGGCGCTCGCGGCGCAGGGGCGTTCAGTCGCGGCGTTGGACCTCGATCATCGGCAGCGCACGCTTGCCCGCTATCTCGAGAATCGCGCGGCGACGATGAAGCGGCGCGGCGTCGAGCTGCCCCAGCCGCGCTACGCCGTCGTGGACGGGGGCAGCGAGGACGGGTTCGATGCTGCCTTGGCCGAGGCCGCGAACGGGGCCGAATTCGTCGTCATCGACACGCCCGGCCGCGACGACCCGATCGCCCGCCGCGCCGCGACGCTTGCCAACACGCTCGTCACGCCGATGAACGACAGCTTTGTCGATTTCGATCTGATCGGGCAGGTAGACCCGGAGAATTACAAGGTCAGCCGGCCGAGCTTCTATTCCGAGCTGATCTGGGATGCGCGCAAGGTTCGCGCCAAGACCGACGGCGCCACGATCGACTGGGTCGTGCTCAGGAACCGCATGCAGCATATCGAAGCGCGCAACATGCGCCGCGTCGGCGAGGCGCTGGTGGCGCTGTCCAAGCGCGTCGGCTTCCGTATCATCCCGGGGCTTGGCGAGCGCGTCATCTATCGCGAGCTGTTCCCGAGCGGGCTGACGATGCTGGACATCAACCAGATTCCCGACATCGGTCTGGGCCATGTCGCCGCGCGGCAGGAGTTGCGTGAACTGGTCTCCGGCCTCGCCCTGCCCGACGGAGCGCAGGCGGCTGCCTGATGGGCAAGCTGATCGTCCTGCTGGCGCTCGGCGCGATCGCCTATTTCTGGTGGACCGGCGGCGCGGCGCGGCGGCGGGTGACGATGCCGCTTAGCGAAGCGCGGTCGCTGCTGGGCGTGACCCCCGGCGACGATGCCGAGACGATCCGCGCTGCGCACCGGCGCATCATCGCCCGCGTTCATCCCGATGCCGGCGGCACGCCCGAGCTCGCCCGCCGCACCAATCTCGCCCGCGACGTACTGCTCGCGGAACTTGAGCGGGGCCGTGGGAATTAGAATCGAGCCCATTCACCGGCTTGGCTGAGCTTGTCGAAGCCCTCCCTTTCTTTTTCCGAGTTTCCAGAAAGAAGGAAAGCGTTCGACAAGCTCAGGCAAGCCGGCATCGACGACGGAGGAAGAATGACTCACCAATTCCACCCCACATCGCTGCGCGAGTATGACATCCGCGGCGTGATCGGCGAGACGCTGGGCGCGGAGGATGCGCGCGCGATCGGACGCGGCTTCGCGACGCTGCTGCGCCGCGCCGGCGGCACGCGCGTCGCGGTCGGCTGGGATGGGCGCGAATCGTCGCCGATGCTGGCCGAGGCGCTGGTGGACGGGTTGACCGCGTGCGGCGTGGACGTGGTGCGCGTGGGGCTCGGCCCGACACCGATGCTTTATTATGCCGAAGCAGTGCTGGAAGTGGATGGCGGCATCCAGATCACCGGCAGCCACAATCCGCCGAGCTATAACGGCTTCAAGATGGTGTTCCAGCATCGCCCCTTTTTCGGCGAGGACATCCAGACGATCGGCAAGCTGGCCGCCGAAGGCGATTGGGAAGAAGCCGAGGCGCGGGGCGAAGTCACTGACTACGACATTCTCGACCAATATGTGGAACGGCTGACCGCCGGCTATCAGGGCGGCGATTTCCGCATCGGCTGGGATGCGGGCAATGGCGCAGCCGGGCCGGCGCTCGAAAAGCTGGTCAAGCTGCTGCCGGGCGAGCATCACACGCTCTTCACCGATGTCGATGCGCGCTTCCCGAACCATCATCCCGATCCGACCGAGGAGAAGAATCTCGAGGATCTGCGCCGGCTGGTGAAAGAGAAAGGCCTGGATTTCGGCGTCGCGTTCGACGGCGACGGCGACCGGATCGGCGCGATCGACGGGGACGGCAGGGTCGTGTGGGGCGACCAATTGCTCGCCATCCTGGCCGAGCCGGTGCTGAAGGCGGAGCCGGGCGCGACGATCATCGCCGATGTGAAGGCCAGCCAGGCACTCTACGACCGGATCGCGGAGCTGGGCGGCGAGCCGCTGATGTGGAAGACCGGCCACAGCCTAATCAAGTCGAAGATGAAGGAAACCGGCGCGCCGCTGGCCGGCGAGATGAGCGGTCACATCTTCTTCGCGCATGATTATTATGGCTTCGATGACGCGCTTTACGCCGCGGTGCGGCTGATGGGCGCGGTCCGGCTGTCGGGCAAATCGCTGACCCAGCTCAAGTCGGAAATGCCGGCGGTCGTGAACACGCCGGAAATGCGCTTCCAGGTCGATGAAAGCCGCAAATTCGCGGTGATCGACGAAGTGCTCGACCGGCTCGAAAAGGCAGGCGCCGAGGTGAACCGCACCGACGGCGCGCGGGTCAACACACCGGATGGCTGGTGGCTGCTGCGGGCGTCGAACACGCAAGACGTGCTCGTCGCCCGTGCCGAAGCGAAGGATCAGGCCGGGCTCGACCGGCTGATGGCCCAGATCGACGAGCAGCTCGCCTTGTCAGGCATCGAGCGCGGGCCGCAGGCGGGGCATTAATCCCCTCTCCCCGGCGGGGAGAGGGCGACTCGCCGTCAGGCGAGCGGGGTGAGGGGCCCGGCGCTCGAATTACAGACTCAGTACCCCCTCACCCAACCCTCTCCCCGCCGGGGAGAGGGCTTTTACTTCCGCACATCCTTCGCCACGGCGTCCAGCAGGCCGTTGACGAACGCCGTCTCGCGCTTGTCGTAAAAGGCGTGGGCGACATCGACATATTCGCTTATGACGCTGCCGACCGCCACGTCGGCGCGAGCGAGCAGTTCATAGGCCCCGGCGCGGAGGATCTGGCGCATCGGGCGGTCGAGTCGCTCCAGGCTCCAGCCTTGGGCGAGCTTTTCCGAAACCAGCCGGTCGATCTCTGCGCGCCGCGCATCGACGCCGGTGACGAGATCATCGAAAAAGTCGATCTCGGCATCGGCATATTCGACGTCCTCGATCACAGCGCCCAGCCGGTGCTGATGGAATTCGTGGAGCAGCGGGCGGAGCGGGGTTTTCTCCATTTCCTGCTGGTAGAGCGCCTGCACGGCGGCGAGCCGGGCGGCGGATCGGGATTTCGAGCGGGCGGATTGCGTCATCCGCGTCCCCCTAACCGTTCGGGCTGAGCTTGTCGAAGCCCTCCCTTTCCTTCGTGCTCAGAGCAGACAGAAGGAAGGGCTTCGACAAGCTCAGCCCGAACGGCGTGAGGAAATCATAATCTGAGCGCAACCGATCGCGCATGGGCTGGCAATCCCTCAGCTTCGGCCAGGGCAACCGCGGCGGGGCCGAGCTCGGCGAGCGCTTGCGGAGAACAGCCGAGAAAGCTGGTGCGCTTCATGAAATCGAGCACTGACAGGCCGGAAGCGAAGCGCGCCCTGCGGCCGGTCGGGAGCACGTGATTCGGCCCGCCCAGATAGTCGCCGATCGCTTCGGGGGTGTGGCGGCCGAGAAAGATCGAGCCGGCATGCCGCACAGCGCGGAATAGCGGCTCGGGATCGGCCACGGCGATTTCCAGATGCTCGGGCGCGAGCCGGTCGATCAGCGGTGTTGCTTCGAGGAGATCGCGGACGAGGATGATCGCGCCGTTCGCGTCCCAGCTGGTGCGCGCGGTCGCGCCGGTCGAAAGCGTGGCGATCTGGCGATCCACGGCAGCCGCGACCGCATCGGCGAAGGCTTCATCGTCGGTGAACAGGATCGACTGGCTGGTCGGGTCGTGCTCGGCCTGGCTCAAAAGGTCGGCGGCGATCCAGTCCGGGTCATTCGCGCCGTCCGCGACGACCAGGATTTCAGACGGGCCGGCGACCATGTCGATGCCGACCACACCGTAAAGCTGGCGCTTTGCCTCCGCGACCCAGGTATTGCCGGGGCCGACGATCACATCCACGGGCGCGATCCGGTCCGTGCCATAGGCGAGCGCGCCGACCGCCTGCGCGCCGCCGACGCGCCAGATTTCCTCGATCCCGATGAGCGCGGCGGCCGCCAGCACCAGCGGATTGACCGCCCCGCCCGGGGTCGGCGTCACCATCGCCAGCCGCTCCACGCCGGCCACCTTGGCGGGAATGGCGTTCATCAGGAGCGAGCTGGGATAGGCCGCGCGGCCGCCAGGCACGTACAGTCCCGCCGCCTCGACCGGCCGCCAGCGCGCGCCGAGACGCACGCCGGTCGCGTCCACTTCATCGCGATCGGCGGGCCGCTGCTTTTCATGATAGGCGGTGATGCGCTCGGCCGCGAGTTCAAGCGCCCCGCGCAATTTGGGGTCGAGCGCGTCCAGCGCGGCGCGGCAATCGGCAAGATCGATCCGCCAGCCACTCGCGTCGAGATCGTGCCCATCGAAGCGGCGCGTATAGTCGGCAAGGGCAGCGTCGCCTTCACTTTTCACCCGTGTGAGAATCGCCGCCACATCGCGCGACACGTCCGCATCCGCCTCACGCCGGGCGTTGACCAGCGCGTCAAACCGCGCGGCGAAATCGGGTGCCGCGGCGTCGAGCCTTACCATTCGCGCACCCTAAACTCCGTTCGGCCTGAGCCTGTCGAAGGCCTCCCTTCTTCTTGCTTTGGAGCCGAAGAAAGGGAGGGCTTCGACAAGCTCAGCCCGAACGGGTGGGGAGTTAGGCGGATCATCGCACCGCCGCCCGGAAGGCCTCGACCAGTGGCGCGATCTGCGTCGAGCGCATTTTGAACGCGGCGCGGTTGGCGATCAGGCGGGCGCTGACTTTCGCCACCACTTCTACCTCGACCAGCCCGTTTTCCTTGAGCGTCCGTCCGGACGAGACCAGATCGACAATGCGGGGGGCGAGGCCCAGCAAAGGCGCCAGTTCCATCGCGCCGTTGAGCTTCACGCACTCCGCCTGCACGCCGCGCGCTTCGAAATGGCGGCGAGTCAGCGACGGATATTTGGTGGCGACGCGGACATGGCTCCACTCGCGCGGATCGTCGGACGCGGCAAGTGCGGCCGGCTCCGCCACCGAAATGCGGCAATGGCCGATGCCGAGATCGACCGGCGCGTAGAGCTCCGAATAATCGAACTCCATCAGCACGTCCGACCCCACGATACCGAGCTGCGCCGCGCCGTGGGCGACGAAGGTCGCGACATCGAACGCGCGCACGCGGATCAGCGAAATATCCGGCCGGTTGGTCTCGAAGCGCAGCGCGCGGCTGCTCTCGTCCGAAAAGGCTGCCTCCGGCTTGATCCCGGCGCGCGCGAGCAAAGGCAGCGCTTCTTCCAGAATGCGCCCCTTGGGAACGGCGATGATGACAGGATCGGCCATGACCGCGCGGCTTTAGAGGGCACGCCCCGCGCCCGCAACAAATCGCGGGTCAGACCGGCTAAAGTCCAGCTACATCGTCATGCCAGCGAAGGCTGGCATCTGCGAACACCGCGGCAGGAGAAAGAGATGCCAGCCTTCGCTGGCATGACGAGAGAATTAGCGCGCCTTCGCCCTGGCGTCGTTCATCGCGAAGCGGTTCGTGACGGAACGGCAGCTGGCCATCAGCTCGGGGAAATCAAGGTCGCCATTTTTGATGAGCTGGGCCTGGGTCGCCTGCTGGCAGGCGGCCAGAGTCTCGTAGCGGGTCTCGACGATGCGCGCCTCCGTGCATTGATAAGCGCCGTCACCGCAGCCCATGATCGCCATCACGTAAATGAATGGGCCCATCGCCACTCTCCTCGCCGCGACTCAACGCGCTTGTCCTGCCGCAAGTTGCATTGGTTTCGCCGCCGATCTTTCCTACATCGACCGGGATGCAGAATTCTGTGACCGGGGGCACATCGGAGACCACGCTCGGCTGGGGCGTGTTCCGGCGTTTCCTCCCCTATCTATGGCCGGCCGACGCGCCGGCGATCCGCCGCCGCGTCGTCTGGTCGCTGGCGCTGATCCTAATCGCGAAAGCGACGACGCTGCTGATGCCGTTTGCCTACAAGGCGGCGATCGACCGGATGGCGCCCGGACTGCAGCCGGGCGTGGCGCTCGCTGTGGCTTTGGTCATCGCCTATGCCGCGGCGCGATTCGGCGGCGTGTTCTTCGACAATATCCGCAACACGATCTTCGAGCGGGTCGGGCAGGATGCGACGCAGCGGCTGGCGACGCACGTCTTCCGCCACCTGCACGATCTGTCGCTGCGTTTTCACCTCGAACGCCGCACCGGCGCCGTCACCAAAGTGATTGAGCGCGGCACCAAGAGCATCGACGTGATGCTCTATTTCCTGCTGTTCAACATCGGCCCGACCCTGATCGAGCTGGTCGCGGTCGGCGTGATCTTCTGGGTGAAATTCGGGTTCGGGCTGGTTGCGGCGACTTTCGTCATGGTCGTCAGTTACGTGGTCTTCACCCGCAAGGTGACAGACTGGCGCGCGCAGCTGCGCGAGCGGATGAACGATCTCGACACCGGCGCGGTGGCAAAGGCGGTCGATTCGCTCCTCAATTACGAGACGGTGAAATATTTCAGCGCCGAGGACCGCGAGGCTGCGCGCTACGAAAAGGCCGCGCGATCCTATGCCGATGCCGCCGTCCGCTCCGAAAATTCGCTCGCCTGGCTGAACATAGGCCAGTCGCTGATCACCAATCTGATGATGGCGGGGGCAATGGGCTTCACCGTCTGGGGCTGGAGCAAAGGGCGTTTCACGTCGGGCGATGTGGTGCTGGTGAACACGCTGCTGGCACAGCTTTTCCGGCCGCTCGACATGCTCGGCATGGTCTATCGCACTGTCCGCCAGGGCCTGATCGACATGGGCGCGATGTTCGAGCTGATCGACCAGAAGGCCGAAGTAGTCGATGTGCCCGGCGCGCCGCCGCTGATCGTCAGCGAAGGCCGGGTGAAATTCGACAATGTCCGCTTCGGCTATGAGCCCGAGCGGCCGATCCTGAAGGGCGTCAGCTTCCTCGTTCCCGGCGGCAAGACGCTTGCGATCGTCGGCCCGTCTGGCGCCGGCAAATCGACGATCGCGCGGCTGATGTACCGCTTCTACGACGTGACGGGCGGCAGCATCTCGATCGACGGGCAGGATATCGGCCGCGTCCAGCAGAAGACCTTGCGGGAGAATATCGGCATCGTCCCGCAGGACACGGTGCTGTTCAACGATACGATCGGCTACAACATCGCCTATGGCCGCCACGGCGCGGAGCAGAACGAGATCGAAGGCGCGGCCCAGGGCGCCGCGATCCACGATTTCGTCGCCGCCCAGCCGGACGGCTACAAGACCAAGGTCGGCGAGCGCGGACTGAAGCTCTCGGGCGGCGAGAAGCAGCGGGTCGCGATCGCCCGGACGCTGCTCAAAGACCCGCCGATCCTGATTCTCGACGAAGCGACCAGTGCGCTCGACAGCCGCACCGAGGCCGAGATCCAGCGCACCCTGCGCGACGTTTCAGCCCGGCGCACAGTGATCGTGATCGCCCACCGCCTCTCGACGATCGTTGACGCGGACGAGATTGTGGTGCTGAACGAAGGCCGGGTCGCCGAGCGCGGCAATCACGCCAGCCTGCTGCGCCAGAACGGACTCTACGCCGAAATGTGGGCCCGCCAGGCGGCCGAAGCGGAGATGGAAGATGCCTAGGCTGAGGTTCATACGCGGCGGTGACGTCTAGCGGCCATGCTGCGCTTTTGCCGGACCGCTCTTATGGTCATTCTCATTGTGGCCGTTCCGGCAATGGCTGCTGGGCAGCTTGCGGCACAAACGATGGTCGCGCAGATTCGCGAACGGTTACGGGCTAATGCGCCTGCCGCGGCCGACGCCTATTTCGATGCCGCACTGGCGGTGATCGCCCGAATTCCACGCGCCGCATTCGTGCCAAGAGATCAGCGGAAATTTGCCTACACGCCGTTCCGGCCGCTGCCGATCGGGTACGGCCAGACCATTTCCGATCCCTATATCGTCGCGGTGATGACCGCCGCGCTACGCCTGCCCTCAGGCGCGAACGTCCTCGATATCGGCACCGGCTCGGGCTATCAAGCGGCGGTCCTAGCCGCGCTTGGTCATCGCGTGACGTCGATCGAGATTGTCACGCCCTTGGCAGAGCAGGCGCGGACGCGGTTGGGGCGGCTTGGCTATTCCGTGGACGTGCGGCAGGGCGATGGCTTCGCCGGTGCACCGGACAAGGCGCCGTTCGACGGCATCATTGTCGCCGCCGGCGCGGCCACGGTACCGGCACCCCTCCTCGCTCAACTGCGCAATGGCGGCACGCTGATCATGCCAATCGGCCCCAGCGGCTTTCAGGAACATCTGATCGTGTTCCGCAAATCGAGCAGGGGTGACGTTTCCCGGTGCAACCTGGGTTGGGCTGCCTTTGTCCCACTGACCGGCAAGGGCGAACGCCCGCCGATGTTGAAAGGCCTGGAGGACCGTTCGGTCCCGCTTTGCTATGGCGTAGATGTGAGCTGAACGCGGCTTTACCCGACGCGGGCGTCATGCGACGGCGCGTCTATGACCGAAGACGCCGTCCGCGAAGCTTTCCGCAACCAGGCGCTGTTCTGCGAGCGATCGGGAACGCCGCTTACCGCCGCTGTGGTGCGCGGGATCGAGGTGGCGCTGGACCGTTCGACCGCGACTGGGCGGCGGATTCTCGACTGGCCGGGTGATGCGCGCGGAAGTGGCGATTCGGTGCCGCTGCGCATCGCCGGCGGCTTCCATGCGCTGGCCCGAAGCGGAGCCGACGAAGGATTGGTGCGGCTTTACGCCGGCGAGCTGGAGAATGCGGACGCGGTGGTGCGCGCGGCGCTCCAGCGCTTTGACGGCCAGCTCTTGGGCTGGCTCGATTCGCCGCCCCAGACCAATGAGACAGGGCGCGCCGGGCCGATCATGGCGGGGCTGCTGGTGCTGGCCAGCGAACTTGGCCTGCCGTTCGAACTGATCGAGCTGGGCGCGAGCGCTGGCCTCAACCAGAATCTCGACCGCTTCGCCTATCGCCTGGGCGAGACGCGCGCGGGCGATCTGCTGTCTCCGGTGGAGCTCGCCCCGGCCTGGGAGGGCGCGTCGCCGCCCGAAGCGCAGGTCCGCGTGCTCGCGCGCCGCGCTGTCGATCAGAATCCGGTGCCCGTTGCCGACCCAGCGCAGCGCGAGCGGCTGATCGCCTATTGCTGGGCCGATCAGATCGGACGGATGCAGCGGCTGGAAGCGGCACTGGCGCTCGCCGCGGAGCATCCGCCGCACGTGCAGCAAGGGGACGCCGCCGATTTCACCGAAGCAGCGCTCGCCGAGCCGCAGGCAAAGGGAATCTGCCGCGTCCTCTTCCACACCATTTTCTGGACCTATCTGCCGCCCGAAAAGCAGGCCCGCATCCGCGCTGCACTGGAGACGGCGGGCGCGAAAGCGACGAGCGAGCGGCCGCTGGCCTGGCTCCGCTACGAACTGAATGGCGCGGGCGGCGTCGCCGAGCTGCACATGCGGAGTTGGCCAGGGGGCACAGAACGCCACCTCGCCACCGGCCACCCGCATGGCAGCAAAGTGGTGTGGCACGCCTAAAAGCCCCTCCCCCTTGTGGGGAGGGGTTGGGGTGGGGGCGCGAGATCGGCAGAGCCGAGCTCGCCACAAAGAATCCTTTTCAGCTCGCAGGCGCGAGCCGGCCCCCTCCCTATCCCTCCCCACAAGGGAGGGAAGATAGGGTTAAAAGCTTATCAACCATCTCTGCCGATAAGGGGCCCAAATCTTCAAGGGCCAGACATGAAAATCCAGCTGCGCGCGCACGAACTCGGCACTTTGCTCGACCAGGCACCGGACAGCGTCCGCTATCTCTCGCTCGACTGTTTCGACACGCTTGTCTGGCGCGATACGGCAACTCCAGTCGATGTCTTCGCCGATCTGGAATTCGCGGGCGGCGCGATCGAGCCACGCCGCCGCGCCGAGGGTGCGGCGCGCCACAATGCCAAGCTGTTCCGCGACAGTTTCGAAGTCTCGATCGAGGAAATTCACGAGCGTTTGCGGCCCGGCGGCGATGCCACGACCTCGGTCGCGGCCGAGCTCGAGGCTGAAGTGCGCCATTGCTACGGCTTCAGGCCCGTCATGGATCTGATCGAGGATGCCAAGGCCCGCGGCCTGCAGGTCATCATCGTTTCCGATACCTATCTCAGCGAAGCCCAGCTCCGCGCACTGATCACCGGCGCGGTGGGAGAAAGCGTCGCGAACAAGATCGACCGAATTTTCCCGTCCAGCGCGCACGGCGTCAGCAAGGGCGACGGCCTGTTCGGTCCGGTGCTGGAGGCGCTGGGTGTCGCGCCCGAAACCATCCTGCATCTGGGTGACAATCGGTTCGCCGACCAGGACGCGCCGTCTAAGTTGGGTGTCCATACCTGTCACCTGGTCCAGTTCGACGAACAGGCGAAGGCGCGCCTGCGCCTCGAAGCGGCGGCGAGCGCGCTGATCCATCCGGACGTGCGGGTCTCGCGCCCGGCTTTTCAGCCGCAGCGCCCGCTGATCTCCCTCCGCCAGGACGAGGATACCGCTCATGCGCTCGGTCATGACGTGCTCGGGCCGCTGCTGCGCTCCTATGCCCATTGGCTGCATGCGGAGCGCGAGACGGTCGCCGCCGCGACCGGTCGCCGGACTCACCTGCTCTTCCTGCTCCGCGACGGCTTCCTGCCGGCCGAAGTCTATGACGCGCTATATCCGGAGGGGGATGCAAAACGACTGGAGATCAGCCGCCACACCGCCGCCTCGGCCGGCCTGACCGACGCAGCCGCAATCCACGCGCGCCTGCTCGCCGACGGCACGCGCAACACGGTCGAGATGCTCGCGCGCCAGCTGATGTTCAAGCAGGGCGAGCTCGCCCGGCTGAGGCTGGACGAACCGGCGAACGACCCCGATTTCGTGGCACGCGCGACCAGCCCGGACATGATCGGCGCGATCACGCATCGCTCCGCCAAATTCGCGGACCGCCTGATCGCGCATATCCGGCGCGCGGGCGTGAATGACGGCGATGCGGTGATTTTCGCCGATCTGGGCTATCACGGCTCCGTTCAGGACAAGATCACGCCGATGCTGCAGGCGCGCATGGGATTGAGCGTCGCCGGGCGCTATCTGGTGCTGCGCGAGGAGCAGGCCAGCCGCTTCGACAAGAAGGGCATGATCGACAAGCGCCATTATGATTTCCGCACGCTCGAGACGCTATGCGATCCGATCGCGGTGGTCGAACAGCTCTGCACCGTCGCGCAAGGATCGGTGGTCGACTACAAATTTGATGGTACGCCGGTGCGCAAGGCGGCCGGCATCAAATCGATCCAGAGCGCGACTCGCGACCGTGTCCAGGCCGGTGCCGTCGCGTTCGCGACCTCCTGCAAAAACTTCGCCCTGCCCGGCGATGCCGAGGCGTGGCGGGTCGCGGCGGGGGCGGCACTCGCCCGGCTGCTGTTCATGCCGACGCCGCAGGAGATCGAGGTTCTGCGCTGCTTCGATCATGACGTGAATCTGGGCACCGAATATGTCGTGCCGCTGGTCGATCAGGAGGCAGCGCTGACTGGCCTCAAGGCGCGCGGCCTGCCTTATCTGATGCATGCACGGCGCATCTACATTCCGGGCGAGATTCGTGGCCATGGCATGGCGCTCAGCCTGTCGATGCTCGCCTGGCGCCGCTTCGGCCTGGAGCTGACGACGGGCGACATGACCGGCACGCCGATGACGCTGCCCGTCATTCTTGCCGATGCGACCGGGGAGACGATGATCGAGGCGGAGGCGCATCCGACTCATGACGGCTTCTACGCGATGGCGCTGCCGGTCGGCGCCGGCCGTTTCACGGCTGGAGTGCAATGGGGCAGTGCGCTGGAATGCGTGCAGATCGATTCCGCGCGCTTCTTCGTCGCCGAAAGCTACGGCATGGTCAGCGACGCCAGCTCCGTTCCCGCGCCGATGGTGCATGACGGGATGGAGACGATCGCCGACGGCCTGTTCCGCTGCGCAGGCCCTGCCGCGCTGACGATGATTCCGCCGCCGCAGCTCAAGCGCAACGTGGATGTGCTGCTCCAGATCGTCTTCCGCCCCGTCGTGCGGCGGGAGGATGCAGTGGAGGCGAAGGCGGCGGCCTGAGGTTTTCTCAGAGTTGAGAAGTGGGATCCCGGCTCAAAGCCGGGATGACGGGAATTTAAATACCTCTTTCTCGTCACCCGGGGCTTGACCCGGGGGTCTCGCTTCTTTTCTTCTCGTACAATGAGCACGAAACGCCGCGGCGACTGGGTCTACATCATGGCCGATCGTTACCGCGACACGATGTATATCGGCGTCACGGCCGACCATATAACCCATATCTTTCAATACCGAACCGGCGACGGCTCGGACTTCTGCGCCCGCTGCGGCCTGGACCGCCTCGTCTGGGCCGATCGCAGCGACACGATCGACGCCTGCATCGCCCATGAGAAACGCATCAACATTGGCGCCGCGAATGGAAGTTCGCGCTGATCGAACGCGGCAACCCCGACTGGACAGACCTGTTCGACGTGATCCTCTGAAGCCGAGCGAAGAAGAAGCGGGATCCCGGCTCAAGGCCGAGGTGACGGTAATGGTCGAGTCCCTAAACTTACCCGTCACCCGAGCCTGACCCGAGGTTCCGCTTCTGTTGCGGCAATCGAATGCAATGTGCGTCCGCAACGGCGTGGGAAGCGGCATCACATCAGCGAACGGTCACTTCTTTCGCAAAAGGACGGTGCACGGTGATGTGTGGTGTGAGCGCCAAACGCCTGACCGCGAACGGTAACCTGCCGACCAACTGCCGCATTCAAAGCGTCGAGGAGGGCTGGAATGTTGGAACTGACGTGCACCCGGTCGAATTTCGTACTGTCGTCAATGAAGTCACCGTCGCTCGCGCACATGCGATCAGGCAGTTCTAAGATAAGCGCCTTCTCCTCGAGCAGATGCGGCTTCATCTGGTGACGATGACAGTCGCGCATAACGTCCGCAATGGGGGTCGATAGCCACGGTTAGCCACACAAGCAAAAACCCCCGGCGGTTTCCCGCCGGGGGTTTGCAACGCGTAAGCTACTTACGTCAGCTCTTAGCGGAGCAGGCTCAGCACGTTCTGCTGGCTCTGGTTCGCCTGGGCGAGCATCGCCGTCGCGGCCTGCGTCAGGATCTGCGCCTTGGCGAGGTTGGTCGTCTCGGCCGAGAAGTCCGTATCCTCGATGCGGCTGCGCGCATCCGACAGGTTAGTGACGTTCTGCGACAGGTTGTTAACCACCGACGACAGGCGGCTCTGGCCGGCGCCCAGCGAAGCGCGGGTCGTGTTGACCGCCTTCAGCGTCGTGTCGACGTTGGTCAGCGCCGTCTGCGCATTGGCCTTCGTGTCGACCGCGGTGCCCGATGCGAGATCGGACAGCGACGTGAAGGTCAGGTTGATCGAGTCGCCGTTGTTCGCGCCGACCTGGATCGAGACCGAACCCGCCTGGGCGGTGTAGGTCGTGCCCGACGCCGCCGAGTTGAAGATGCGGGTGCCGTTGAACTCGGTCGTCGCGAGGATGTTCGTGATCTGCGACTTGAGCTCGGTGACTTCGGTGTTCAGGTTGGTGCGGTCGTTGTCGGAATAGGTGCCCGAAGACGACTGCACGGCCAGCTCGCGGATGCGCTGCAGCATGTTGCTGACTTCCGCCAGCGCGCCTTCCGCCGTCTGGGCGAACGAAATGCCGTCATTGGCATTGCGGATCGCCTGGCTCATGCCGCGGATCGAGGCCGTCATGGTGGACGAAATCGCGAGGCCCGCGGCGTCGTCCTTGGCGCTGTTGATGCGCTTGCCGGTCGACAGGCGTTCCATCGCCGACTGGAGCGAAGCCTCCGCCATACGTGAACCGTTCTGGGCACGCAGGGCGGCGGAGTTGGTCGAAATAACAGTCATAGCAATCTCCGTATCAGTTCTGGCTGCCGCTCCTGCCCCCGGTTGAAGCCGGATCGAAGCCAGAGCCGCCACAGCACTGAACGGCAGCGTGTTTCGGGACTTTAGGGCCCTGATGCGGAAAAAATCGCCGGCTCTCGCGCGCGTATGCGGCATAAGAAGCAGCGTTAACCGGCGCTTTACCCTGTTCGCCGATATCTGCCTTCGAACCGGGGCATCCGCCCCAGATGGTCCGAGGGTCAGAACAGAGCATGCAGTCGATCTTCTACAGCGAAGCCGCCGGCCAGACACAGGCGGTACTGCTGTCCTGGCTGCGGGGGCTGGGCTGGGACGTCCGCCCGTACCGCGGCGAGAAAGTGCATGCCGGCGATCGCTTCATCGTCATCGAAGGGGAACCACTGCCGGCGCCGCGCGCCACTTTGGTACTGGGCGGCAGCGGCCGCAAACTGGTTCCGGCGACCGAGACCAGCCCTGCCCGTCTCTCCTACGGCCCCGACGACATGGTCTTCGGCCACGCCTTTGCGGCAGCCATGCTGCGGGGGCAGGCGCCGACGGCCGCCGATCCCAATGCGCTGGCGCTGTTCGCGCTGGCCGAGCGAGTCGCGCAAAGCGACATCACCGTGCTGGTGAACGGTCCGACCGGTACCGGCAAGGAAGTGCTTGCCCGCCACATCCATGCCAATTCGCCGCGCGCCGAAGGCCCCTTCGTGGCGGTCAACTGCGCGGCACTGCCCGAATCGATGCTGGAGGCTCTGCTTTTCGGCCACACCAAGGGCGCCTTCACCGGTGCCGGCGCCGAAGCGAAGGGTTTTTTCCGCGCGGCGCATGGCGGAACCCTGCTGCTCGATGAAATCGCGGAAATGCCGCTTGGCCTGCAGGCGAAGCTGCTTCGCGCGCTGCAGGAAAAGGAGGTCGTGCCGCTGGGCGCGACCACGCCCGAAGCGATCGACGTGCGCGTGATCGCCTGCGCCAACCGCGATCTTCCCGCCGAAGTCGAGGCCGGCCGCTTCCGTGCCGACCTTTACTACCGGCTGAGCGTCTTCCCGCTTTCGACCATGAAGCTTGCCGAGCGCCGCCAGGATATCGCCGCGCTCGCCGCGACAATGATCCTGCGCCATACCGGCGGCCGGACCCCTGTTCCCTGGCCCAGCCTGGAGGCGCTCGACGCGCTGCAGGGTCATGACTGGCCGGGCAATGTCCGCGAGCTCGAAAATGTGATCCAGCGCGCGCTGCTCCTGTCGGGCGACGACCGCATCGAGGCGGCGCAGATCGTATTCGATGCGACCGCGCGGCCCGCGCCTGTGATGGCGACCGCTCCGGACCCGACCCTTACCAACATCGTGCGGCTGCATGAGGTTCAGGCGATCCAGGACGCGCTGGCGGCGTGCGGCGGCAATCGCACCGAAACCGCCAGGCGCCTCGGCGTTTCCGAACGGACCCTTCGCTACCGCCTGGCCCGCATCCGCGAGGCCGGCGGCACGATCGCCCCTAGCCGGAGTGCCTGGGCATGAGCATTTCCTCCGTTTCCGGCGCCGATCGCGTGATGGCGATCCGCGCCCAGATCCTCGAGCGCAACGCAGCGCTGCAGCGGGCCGCTCAGGTCGGCGGCAGTGCCGCGCCGGCGGTCAACACGCCCACGGGTGGCGCCGGCAACAGCTTCGGCGCGACGATGGAAGCGGCGCTCAAAAGCGTCAACGAAAGCCAGAACGCCGCGAACAAGGCCAGCGAGGCCTATGAGCGCGGCGAAACGGTCGACGTCGCCCAGGTGATGCTGGCCCGCCAGAAAGCCTCGATCGCTTTCGAGGCGACGCTGCAGACCCGCAACAAACTTCTGTCCGCCTATAAGGACATCATGAGCATGCCGGTGTAATCGACGATGGCTACCAACGCTCTCACGCCCGCCCAGGGCGAGGTTCTCCCCGCCGCTGGCGCCACGCCGGCGGCAGGCCCGGCCCGTGACCCGATCGGTGCGCTCCAGCGCGTCTGGTCGCAGCCCGCGGTCAAGAAAAGCGCACCGCTGATCGGTCTGCTGGGCCTGCTCGGCTCGGCCGCGCTTGCCTGGACGATGGTCGCGACGCCGCCCCAGAAAATGCTGTTTTCAGGCCTGACCGATGCCGACAAGGCAGCGGCATCCGAAGCGCTCCAACAGGCGAACATCAAGAACAGCGTCGACAACCAGACCGGCACGCTGACCGTCGCCGAAGACGATTATTACAAGGCGCGGATGGTCCTCGCCTCGCAGAATCTGCCGAAGGCGACGCCGGGCGGCTATGCCATTCTCGATCAGCTGCCGATGGGCGTCAGCCGCGCGGTCGAAGGCGAGCGGCTGCGCCAGGCGCGCGAGACCGAACTGGCCAAGTCGATCCAGGAAATCGAAGGCGTGACCGAGGCGCGCGTGCACCTCGCCATGCCCGAGAATACGGTGTTCGTGCGCGACAATGCCGCGCCCTCCGCTTCCGTGATCGTGCGTCTGGCGCAGGGCCGTTCGCTGCCCGAGGATCAGGTGCGCGCGATCGTGAACCTTGTCGCCTCCTCCGTGCCGGGCATGAAGCCCGACGGCGTGACGATCGTCGACGGCGCGGGTACCTTGCTCACCAAGCCCGGTGGCGGAACCGGCGGCGTCGGCGCCAGCGACGAGCGCATCGACTTCCAGCGCCGGGTCGAAGGCAAGTATCGCGAGCAGCTGACGCAGTTGCTGACGCCGCTGGTCGGCGCCGGCAATTTCAGCGCCGAAGTGCAGGCCGACGTCAATCTGGACGAAACCCAGGCGACCCGCGAAGCCTATGGCAAGGAAGGGGCGCTGCGCGCCGAGCAGGGCAATTGGACCGGCAATCAGCCGGGCCAGGCCGCAGCCGAGGGCATCCCGGGCACCCTTTCCAACACGCCGCCGCCGGCGTCGCAGGTGAAAGCCGGCCAGGCCGCTGCGCCTGCGGGCACGCCGCCGACAGGCCCCGGCGCCAAAGTGCCGGATGCGCTGAAACAATCGGATCAGTTCTCCCGTGCCTATGAGCTGGACAAGGAAGTCTCCGTCACCCGGGCGGTGCCGGGAAGCCTCAAGCGGCTCTCGGTCGCGGTGGTGCTCCGCGATCCGGAAGGCGCCAAGCCGCGCAGTCCGCAGGAAATCGCCCAGCTCACCGATCTCGTCCGCGCCGCCGTCGGCTATGACGCCGCGCGCAACGATCAGGTAACGGTCATTTCCCGCAAATTTGCGGGCGCTTCGGCCGAGGAATCGAAATCGCCCTGGTACGATGCCGGGTGGTTCCCGGTGCTGGCCCGCAACATCACCGCGCTGATCATCGCGCTGCTGGTCATTTTCGTCGGCCTTAAGCCGATGTTGAAGATGTTCGGGAAAAAACGGGCCAGCGCCGACGCCGATTCGGCCAACCAGCTGAGCGATTTCGCGATGTCGCGCGCGCCGGTCAGCGTCGAAGCGCTGGAGAATGCGCAAGGCTATGAGGACAAAGTGAAACTGGTGCGCGACTTTACCCGGGACAATCCTGCGCGCGCGGCGCTGGCCGTGAAGGACATGATCCGCGACGAAGGGAAAGCCGCGGCATGATGCAGGAACCCGCCCGGAACTTCACCGGGGTCGAAAAAGCCGCAGTGCTGATGATGCTGGTCGGCGACGACGAAGCCGCCGCCATCCTGCAAAATCTGGAGCCCGAGGAAGTCCGCATGCTCGGCAAGGCGATGTTCGCCGTCGCCGATGTGGCGGAGCCGCAGGTGACCAGTGTGCTCGACGATTTCGTCGCCAAGGCCAAGGACAAGAACACGATCGGTTTCGACCCGCGCCCGCAGATCGAGACGATGATGACCAAAGCGCTGGGGCCGGACAAGGCGGAGAACGTGCTTGCCCGCATCACCCCGCGCGAGGATGCCTGCCAGATTCCGCTGCTCGATTGGCTTGAGCCGCAGGAGATTGCGGGACTGGTGAAGGACGAGCATCCGCAGATCGCGGCCGTCCTGCTCGTCAATCTGGATCCGGCGATCGCGGCGCAAGTGATCGAGCACCTGCCCGACGCCATGCAGCCTGACGTGCTGCACCGGATCGCGACTTTGGGCCCAATCTCACCCGAAGCGATCGACATGCTGCGTGACGTGCTCAGCAGCCGCGCCGGCACCGCGACGCAGGCCACCGCCGTGCCGCTGGGCGGCGCCAAGGAAGCCGCGGCGATCATGAACAATGCGCGCAAGGCGACCGAGCAGCGCGTGATGCCGAAGGTCGCCAAGATCAGCAAGGAAACCGCCAAGGCGATCGAGGAAGAGATGTTCGTCTTCGATCATCTGCTGGCTCTCGACGACAAGAGCATGGGCACGCTGCTGCGCGGCGTCGAATCGGATGTGCTGGTGCTGGCGCTGAAGGGCGTCGACGAAGCCGCGCGCGGCCGTTTCCTCGGCTGCATGTCCAGCCGCGCCGCCGACGGGATCCGCGACGAGATGGAAGCGCGCGGGCCCGTCAAGCTGGCCGAAGTGCTGGAAGCGCAGAAGACGATCCTCGGCATCGCCCGCCAGCTGGCGAAGGACGGCACGATCCGCCTCGCCGGCAGCGGAGACGACGACTATGTCTAGGTTCGCCGGCGCTTCCGAAGCCCGGGCTGTCGATTTCGGATCGCTGGGCGCGGCCATGTCCGGCATGCGCGGCGGCTTTTCGGCCGGCGGCCCGGTCCATTTCTCGCCCGCGCCCGAGCCCAAGCATTTCCGTCCCGCCAATCCGGGCGCGAACCCGACCGAGGGCTGGAACCCGTTCGATCCGCTTGGCGATCAGCCGCCAATCGCGACACCCGAGGCGTTCGACGCGGTAGCGGCGGCGCGGGCCGAAGGTTTTGCCGAGGGCATGGCGGCTGCCGAACGCAGCGCCGCCGAGCGTGGCGAGGTCGACGCTCAGGCATTGGCCGAGATCGCCGGCCTGCTCGAAATGATGAGCGGCTTCGACCGCGACGCGCTTGCCGGCCGCCTCCGCGAGACTGTGCTGTTCCTTGTCGCTCGTCTGGTGGGCGAGGCGGAGGTATCGGCCGAGCTGCTGGCCAGGCGCATCGACGCCGCCGTGGCCTTGATCGCCGACAGTGCGGAGCTCGCCCAGCTGCGTCTTAACCCCGCCGATCTGACGCTGATCGAAGGCCACCAGCCGGCCAAAGTCGCGCTGGTCGCCGACGACACGATCGGCCGCGGCGGCTTCCGCATCGAAACCCGTTCGACCTCGATCGAGGACGGACCGGAAACCTGGCTCGCCCAACTCTCCGCCGCGCTCGACCGGGCGGCTTTGCCGGATCAGGCATGACCGGGCTCGCGTCAATCCAGATGCCGGCTTGGCTGAGCTTGTCGAAGCCCTTTCTTCTCTTGAACACGGTAGTTCGGGGAAGAAGAGAAGCCTTCGACAAGCTCAGGCAAGCCGGCATTGAGGCAGCGTTCCAATGCTGAAGCGGTTCGCCGAAGATTATCTGTCGCACCTCGCGCTGGAGTTCACGCCCCAGCCCGAAGTGATCGGCCGTCTCGCCTCGTTCGACGGACTGCTGATGGAAGCGGTGGGCCTGTCCCTTCCGGTCGGCACAGTGTGCCGGATCGGCGAAGGCGCCAGCGCGGTCGAGGCCGAAGTGATCGGCTTCCGTTCCGGCCGGACGCTGATGATGAATCTGGGCGGCCCCGCCGCCCTGCTGCCCGACGCACCGGTCCGCCCGATCGGTCAGCCCGGCGAAGCCCAGGTCGGCGCGGCGCTGCTCGGCCGCGTGGTCGATGGCGCGGGCAATCCGATCGACGGACTTGGACCCATCCGCGGCGCCAAAAGCTGGCCGCTCGCCGGCAAGCCGCAGAATCCGCTGGACCGCGCGCGCGTGACGCAGCCGCTCGATGTCGGCGTGCGCGCGATCAACGGCCTTTTGACCATCGGCCAAGGGCAGCGTGTCGGCATCATGGCCGGCTCCGGCGTCGGCAAGTCGGTGCTGCTCGGCATGATCGTGCGCCAGGTGAAGGCGGACGTGGTCGTGGTCGGCCTGATCGGCGAGCGCAGCCGCGAAGTCACCGATTTCCTCGAAACCAAGGTCGCCGGCGAGGCGCGCAAGCGCGCCGTCATCGTCGCGGTCCCCGCCAACCACTCGCCGGTGCTCCGCATCCGCGGCGCGATGCGCGCCACCGCGATCGCGGAAGGCTTCCGCGCCGAAGGCAAGCGCGTCCTCCTTATCATGGACAGCCTCACGCGCGTCGCCCATGCGGGCCGCGAGATCGGACTGGCGCTAGGCGAACCCGCCTCCGCACGCGGCTATCCGCCCTCCGCGATCGCGATGCTGCCCAATCTGATCGAACGCGCCGGCGCCGATGCGAAAGGCGGCGGCTCGATCACGGCCATCTACACTGTGCTGGCGGACGGCGACGACGGCAGCGATCCGGTCGTGGATTCGGCGCGGTCGATCCTTGACGGTCATATCGTGCTGTCGCGCAGTCTCGCCGAACGCGCCGTTTATCCGGCGATCGACCTCGGTCCTTCCGTCAGCCGCGTGATGACCGACATCGCCGCGCCCGAGCATGTCGCCGCGGCACGCATTCTGCGCCGCCACCTTGCGACCTACGAAGAGAATCGCGACCTGATTCTGATGGGTGCCTATCGTGGCGGCGCCGATCCGCAAATCGACCAGGCGCTCGCCTATCATCCGGCGATCCTCGACTATATCCGCCAGGACGCCGACAGCGCCGTGTCGATTGACGATGCGGTGAACGAGCTGGTCGGCATCTTCGGCGACGGCTGACGCCGCCATGCGCCGCGACGCCAAGAAACTCGGCCGGATGCTTCGGGTCCGCTCTCTTCAGCTCGACCTGGCCCGCGCCGAGCAGGCGGCGGCGGCGGATCGCGCGTCCAGTGCCGCCGCGCTTGCCGCCCGCATCGAAGCGCTCAGGCAGGACGTCGCCCCCCGTGAAGGCACCGAGCAGGGCCTGACTCTGTTCGCCGCCGCCCATTATCGCGACCGGCTCGCGCGCAGCCAGATCGAAGCGCAGAAGCGGATGCAGATGGCCCATGCGCAGCTGGACGTGGCCCGCGAAGCGGCGACATCGGCCAAGCGCGATCATGGCGTCGTCGAGAAATTGATCGAGCGCGAGCTTGATGCGCAGGCCGCCGCAGCGCGCAAAGCCCTTGAAGACGCGCCGCAGAACGCGCGGGCACTGGCACGGTCCTTGCTGAAGAACGGCTGATGCCGTCCTTGAACCTCTCTTCGCCCGGACTGCCCGGCCTCGCCGCCGGCCTGCTCCCCGTGGCATCGAACCAGCTCCCGCAGGTTGCTGTGGGAGCCGGGGGTGATTTCGCGGCGATCATGACGCCACCCGGCGGCGTGGCCGCGCCAGCCACCGGTTTTCTGGATATCGCCCCGGCCTTGCCGGCCGGCACCGGTTTGCCGCCCGAGCGGCAGGATATTGCCGTTCCGCTGCAACCCCTGCCGCCCGTGCCGGTCGAGGATGTGATGGTCGGAACGCTGCCGCCACAGACAGCGGACGACGATGCCGTGCCGGCCGGGCCGGCGGTGTTGCCGGACCAGACACCGGCCGCGCCCGTTCCGCAGCCGGAGATCGGCGAATGCCGGATCGAAACCTGGGATTTCCATGGGGCTTCGCTCCGCGCGCTGGCGCGGGGGACAGTGCAGCCGGGCAAGCCCCAGCCTGTCGTCGTGCCGGACGGCGCGACCCCCGACCTCGTCGAGCCGGTCACACCCGACCCGCCGCAGCCCGTCGTCGCTGACAAAAAGGCCGAACCGGACGAGCCTAAAGCCGCAACGCCAAATGTACAGCAGCCACAGCCCGCGCCGCCGCCCTTCGCGCCAGTTGACTGGACGCGACCACCGACGCCTGCACCCGTGCCCGAATCGGCCGCTGAAGTCGCGCAGGCCGAATCGACGCGCCTGCCATCGGTCACGACACCGGTCGCTGCGCCCGCCAAGCCGGGTCCGGAAGTGATTTCCACACTGCCGCCACAGCTCGACGATCAGCCTTCCCAGCCACAGGCCCAAGCTTTGCCGCAACCGCAAACGCAGCCGCACCAACACGCTGCGGCACCGCTGCCTCAAGGCTTTAATCTGCCGCCCGAAATGGCGCGTCAGGTCGGGGAGATCGTGCGCGCCGCGGTCAGCGACCGCGATGATCCGGCGCCGGCGAGCGATTCGGCCGAGCCGCTTTCTGCAGTGTCGCCGCTTCAGCCCGCGCTTGGTCCTTCAGCGCCGCTTCACCACGACTTCGTGCCCGCGCATCGCCCGGTGATCGACACGTCACGCGCCGAATGGATGCAGGCGATGATCGACCGTATCGCCGAAATGCCGCAGGCCGATGGCAAGCGCGAGGCGCAGATCCGCCTCTCGCCCGACGCGCTCGGCACTGTCGATGTGCGGATCGAGCAGCGGCAGGACCGGCTGCACGTCACGATGAACGCCGATACGGCCCAGGCGCGCCAGCTGCTGTCCGAGGCAGCACCGCGGCTCCACGAACTCGCCGAGGCCCGCGGGCTCAGGCTCGGCCAGACCGGTATCGGCGGCGGCGAATCGCACGATCGCCGCTCCGCGCCTGAGCAACAGACGCAAACCACCCCGCTCGCTCCCCATCCGGCCGACGCCAACGGGGAAGTCGAATCCGAAACCACCGGCGATCTGATCGCCTGAACCAACAGCAGAAAGAGCTAGACGACCATGGCTACTGCCGCAGCACCCGCTCCCGAAGACGCGCCGAAGAAGAAAAAGGGCAAAAAGGGCCTGATCATGATTCTGGGCGCGCTGTGCCTGGTCGGCGCCGGCGCGGGCGGTGCTTTCTTCATGTTCGGCGGAGCTCACAAGACCGCCGAGGAACCGGCCAAGGAAATGCCGAAGCTCCTGCCCAAGGGCTCCAAGCCCAAGGAGGCCGAAGGCGAGGGTGGCCATGGCGGCGGCGAATCATCGGCCGAGGGCCCGAAATATGAATCGAGCTATTTCCAGCTCGAGAAGGAATTCACGACGAACCTCAAAGAGAGCACGCATCTGATGCAGCTCGGGCTCGCCGTGTCGACGCCCTATGACGAAAAGGTCATCGAACATCTGAAGCTGCACGAGCTGGCGGTCCGCTCAGCCGTGCTCGCCGAGATCAACAACACCGACGAGGAAGCGATCTTCACGCCGGAGGGGAAGAAGGATCTCTCCCAGCGTCTCGTGAAGGCAATCAATGCCGTCCTGAAAGAAAAGGAAGGTTTTGGCGGCGTCGCTAACGTCTACTTTACCAATTTTATTGTTCAGTAACCATGTAGATGGTTGAGAACGCTTCCTCCTCCCCGGAAACGGGATCGGCGCCCGGACGCCAGGGATCGGCGCAACATGCGCCGATCCTGGGAAGTGCGTCTCCCAATCCGCTGGGCGACCTCCAGGCGCTGGCCCAGGTCAACCAGCGCCTTGCCCGCGCGCTCCGCACGCTGTTCGAGCCGATGCTGCGGCAGACCTGCACCGTCGCCGCCGAGGCCGTGACGGTGGAGCGATTCGATTCCTATCTCGCGGCGCGCAACAGCGATCTTTCCAGCGTCACGCTCATCGGAATGGCGCCACTTTCGGGTCAGGCGATGCTGGTGCTGGACGGGGCGCTGACTTTCCGTCTCGTCGATGTCTATTTCGGCGGCCCCGGCCTCGCCCCCAATCCGATGCCGGCCGAGTTCACGGCAACCGCCGAGGCGATGATCGCCCGCGTCGCTTCGGGTTTCACCGAGCGCCTTGCCGGTGCCTGGTCCGAGCTCGCGGAGATCGCGTTCCAGACCGGCCGCACCGAGGCCAATCTGGCCATGCTCAGCACCATCTCTGACGAGGATCGGGTGGTGCGCACGCGCTTCCAGCTGACGATCGGCGAATCGCGGGCCGTCGGCATCGACCTGCTGTATCCGGCGGCGTCGCTGAAACCGATCTCGGCGATCCTGTCGTCGAAGGTCCAGTCGCGCCGTCAGCCCGAAGACCCGGCCTGGCAGAACCGGCTGACCCGCGCGGTCATGGGCGTGAAGATGCCGGTCCGCTCGGTGCTTGCCGAGCCGGTGATCCCGCTTGCCCAGCTGATGAGCCTGAAGGCCGGCGACATCATTCCGATCAGCTTCGGCCCGGAAATCCCGCTGCTGGTCAGCAACAAGACCATCGCGCGCGGCGCGGTCGGGGCCTCCAACGGCCGCGCCGCGATCCGCGTGCACCGTATCGAACCGATCGAGAACGAGGACTCGTAGATGAGCGACATGAGCCATGCCGGCCTGTCCAAGGAATTGGGCATCGCCGCGAATTACCGCCTGCTGCAGGATGTCGATGTCCGCCTCTCGGTCGAGGTCGGCGGCACCAACCTGAAGTTGCGCGAGCTGCTCGCGCTCGGCGAATCGAGCGTAATCGAGCTCGATCGCTACGCCAACGAGCTGCTCGACGTACTGGTGAACGGCACGCTGATCGGCCGCGGCGAAGTCGTGACCGTCGGCGAGCGTTTCGGTATCCGCATCACCGAACTGGCCGATCAGGGCCCCGCGGTGGCGCTGTGATCGGCACTTATCTCCTGAAGCTCGCGCTGCTGTTGCCGCTGGTTTGCGGCCTGCTGGTCGCGTGCCTCTGGGCCTGGCGCAAGCTCGAACAGAAGCTGCCCGGCAACCAGGGCACGCGGATGATCGCGATCAAGGAAAGCATGATGGTCTCGCCGGGCCTGCGCCTCGCCGTGATCGAGTTCGAGGGCAGCAAGCTGCTGGTCTCCGTGGGCCGTGGCGGCGTGCAGCTTGTCGACAAGATTGAAACCGGCCGTGGCTAATGCCTTCCTCACCTATCCGCTCGTCCCGAGCGAAGTCGAAGGACGCGGGCACAGGCCTCGGAGAAATGCCCCTGGGCTTCAGCCGAAGGCTGAAGTTTATCCTGAGCGACGCCGACAGGCGGCGTCGAAGGGCTCGGGACGTGCGATGTTCGAGATCGTGACTCCTCGCCTGATATCGGCGTTGGTTCTCGGCTTCCTCCTTTGCCTGTTCGTCGCAGGCCCCGCCTTCGCCCAGACCGTGCCGGGCCCCGCCACGCCGGGCGCGCCCGAGGCGCTGGACCGCGCGCTGAGCCAGATCGGCGGCACATCGGGCAGCGGCGCGCCGCTGTCGCTGAGCCTGCAGGTGCTCATCATCATGTCGCTGCTGACGGTGCTGCCGTCGCTGCTGCTGATGATGACCAGCTTCACCCGCATCATCATCGTGCTCTCGATCCTGCGCCAGGCGCTCGGCCTGCAGCAGACTCCGCCCAATCAGGTGCTGGTCGGCCTGTCGCTGTTCCTGACCCTGTTCATCATGGCGCCGGTACTCAACACCGTGAACGATCAGGCGATCAAGCCTTATGCCGCCGGCCAGATCCAGGCGACCCAGCTGATCGAACGCAGCGGCAATGTGCTGCACGGCTTCATGATGAAGCAGACGCGCGTGAAGGACGTGCAGATGTTCGCCGGCATCGCGAAGAAAGGCCCGTTCGCGAGCCCGAACGACGTACCCTTCTCGATTGCGCTGCCGGCCTTCGTGACCTCGGAGCTGAAGACCGCTTTCCAGATCGGCTTCCTGATCTTCCTGCCTTTCCTCGTCATCGATCTGGTCGTGGCGAGCGTGCTGATGGCGCTTGGCATGATGATGCTGTCGCCGACGATCATATCGCTGCCCTTCAAGCTGCTGCTGTTCGTCCTGGTCGACGGCTGGGCGCTGACGATGGGCTCGCTCGCCAATAGCTTCGTGAGTTAGCCGCGCGATGGACGCATCCTATTTCATCGGTGTCGGGCGCGAAGCGCTCTGGGTGCTGGCGCTCGCCACCATGCCGATCCTGATCCCGGCTTTGCTCGCCGGCCTGGTGCTCGGCATGGTGCAGGCCGCAACCTCGATCAACGAAGCGACCTTGACCTTCGTCCCCAAAGTCGCGGTGGTCGGAATCTCGCTGGTCGTGTTCGGCAGCATGATCCTGGGTCTGCTCTCCGACTTCACGGTCTCGATCTTCGAGCGCATCCCGGATCTGGTGAAGTGAAAAAGGCCTATATCCCCTCTCCCCATCGGGGAGAGGGACGGCTGCGAAGCAGCCAGGGAGAGGGGCAGTGTGGTAAATTCACTGCCCCTCTCCCGGCACCGCTTCGCGCCGCCACCTTCTCCTCGATGGGGAGAGGGTAGTGCTCGGTCTTGGGCTCCCTTCCGTCGAGCCCGCCCTGTTTGCCCTCATCTTCGTGATGGTGCGGATCGGGGCGGCGTTCGTCGCGGCGCCCGTCTTCGGGGCGGTTGCTGTGCCGTTGCCCGTGCGGCTGGTGCTGTCGGCGGCGATCGGTATTCTTGTGCTCAACAATGCGGCGGTGACGACACCCACCGCCGTCTTCTCGCTCGCGACCTTCCTGCAGGTTGCGCAGGAAGCGCTGGTCGGGCTCGCTTTGGGGTTCATCCTGCAGATCGCCTTTGCCGGGCCGCTGATCGCGAGCGAAGCGATCGGCAATACGATGGGGCTGGGTTTTGCGACCACGATCGACCCGCAGCGCGGCGCCTCCACGCCCGCGCTCGGCCAATTCCTGTCGATCGTCATGACGTTGCTGTTCCTGGCGCTGGACGGTCATCTCATCCTGGTTGACCTGGTCGTGCGCAGCTATCGCGTGCTGCCGCCAGGCGGGGCTTGGCTTGCCGCCGACCAGCTGAAGAACATCGCCTTTTTCGGCAGCTATGCTTTTGCCTCCGGGTTGCTTCTCGCGCTGCCGGTCGGCTTCATCATTCTTTGCCTGAACCTGATCGTCGGCATGCTGTCGCGGTCGGCGCCGGCTCTCAATCTGTTTGCGATCGGCCTGCCCGCCAGCCTCGCCACCGGCCTCGTCGCGCTCGCGATCGCCTTCCCGGCGATGGGCGACACGATGGGCGTCATCATCCGCGAAGCGCTCGACGCCACCGCCAATCTGGTGCTGCGCTGATGGCCGAGGAATTCGCCGAAAAGACAGAAGCGCCAACACCCAAAAGGCGTCAAAAGGCCGCCGAAGAAGGTCAGATCCTCCGCTCCAAGGAGTTCGCGACCGCGGCTGTGGTGCTGGGCGGCGTGCTCTGGCTCGCCCTGTCGGGCCCGGCCCTGATGGGCGCGCTGAAGACGGTGATGCGCGAAAGCTTCCAGTTCGGGCGCGCCGATATCGAGGATTTCCAGCCGCTGCGTCCGATCCTGAGCGTCGGCGTCACCCTCGCGCCGTCCCTGATCACTTTGTTCCTGATCACGATCGGCGTCGCGGTCGCCAGCCAGGCAGGGCTGGGCGGCGCCAGCTTCCAGCCCAAATTGTTCGGCTTCAAGGCCTCGCGGATCAATCCGGGCGCAGGCCTGAAACGCATCCTAGGCATGACCGGCTGGATCGAGCTCGGCAAAGGCATGCTCAAGATTGCGCTGCTGGGATCGATCGGCGCCTGGATGCTCTGGTCGATGCGGCAGGAGGCGCTGGGCCTCGTCGCCGGCAGCGTCGAATCCGGCGTCGCGGCACTCGGCTGGCGCTTCATAATGCTGATGCTGGTGATGGCGGGCGGGCTGCTGCTGATCGCCGGCATCGACGTGCCGATCCAGATCGTCCGCCTGCTCGGCAAGCTGCGCATGTCGAAGCAGGAAATCCGCGACGAGCACAAGGAAGCCGAAGGCTCGCCCGAGAACAAGAGCGCGCAGCGGCGGCGGATGCACGAAATCTTCAAGGGCAGCGCGCGCAAATCGGTTCAGACCGCGCATGTCGTGCTTACCAACCCGACCCATTTCGCGGTCGCGCTGCGTTACGAGCGCGGCCAGGACGAAGTGCCGGTGGTGGTAGCCAAAGGCCGCGGCGCCAAGGCGCTGGCGATCCGCGAGCTAGCGGGCGAGCTCGGCAAGCCGATCCTCGAATATCCGGCGCTCGCCCGCGCGGTCTATTACACCAGCCGCGAGGGCCAGCAGGTTCGCGACGACCTGTATGTCGCGATCGCGACCGTGCTTGCCTTCGTCTTCGGCGTGAACCTACGTGCCGGCGGGAACCAGCCGAACGTCATCGTGCCCGACAGCGCCCTGTTCGATGAGAATGGCGTGCGGGTGACGGCGAAGCCGGCCTGATATTTACCCTCCCCCTAAATTTCCGCGGCGAACGGCCGATTAAGGGGGCAGGAGACTGAGATGGCCGATTCAATCGCTGTAACGCTGGGCGCGGGCTCCGGCATCGACACCAAGGCGCTTGTCTCCTCGCTGGTCGATGCGCAGTTCGGACCCAAGACGACCGCGCTCAAGACCAGAACCGACACGCTGACCGCGCAGATTTCGGCGCTGTCGCAGCTCAGATCCGGTCTCACCGGCTTTCAATCGGCGCTGACCAGTCTCGTCTCCGGCGGCACGCTCTCCACGCAGCCGGTCAGCAGCGATACGTCGATCCTGAACGTCGGGCTGTTGCCGGGCGCTTCCATTTCCGGCCTTTCCGCGAGCGTCGAGGTCAAGCAGCTCGCGACCGCCCAAGTCGTCACGTCCACGCCGGTCGCCGACAAGACGGCGGCATTCGGCAAGGGCACGCTGACGATCACGCTCGGCACCGTCGCCTACACCGGCAACACTCCGACCGGCTTCACGCCCAAGGCCGGCGCAACCCCCGTGCAAGTCACGATCGGCGACGGCCAGAACAGCCTGGCCGGCATCGCCAGCGCGATCAACGCCGCCAATGCCGGCGTCACCGCGACGGTCATCACCGATGTCAACGGCTCACGCCTGTCGATCAAGGGGCAGACCGGCGCGGAGCAGGGGTTCACCATCGACGTCGCCGAGGACGGCACCGCCCCGGGCCTTGCCGCGCTGGCCTACAGCCCGACGACGCGGGCGATGGCGCTCACCCGCAAATCCGACGACGCGATCGTGGCCCTGGATGGCGTCGATGTCCGCCGCCCCGCCAACTCGATTTCCGATCTGCTGACCGGCGTGAAGCTGGATCTGGTCAAGGCATCGCCGGGCGATATGATCTCGATCAATACCTCGCCGCCTACGGCCGCGCTCAGTCAGGCGGTCAGCGATATCGTCGAGACCTACAACCAGCTGATCGGCGTGGCGAAGACCAATACCGATCAGACCAATGGCGTGCTGCGCGGCGACGCCGGCGTGCGCGCGTTCATGGAACAGCTGCGCCAGCTGACCGGGCAGGATCTGAACCCGGACGGCGCTGAAGGCACGGTCAAGACGCTCGCACAGCTGGGCGTGAAGACGAACCGGGACGGCACGCTGACGCTGGATCCGACCGTGCTCCAGAATGCCCTCGCCAGCTCCGGCCCGGCGGTCGAGAAAATGCTGACGGTCGGCCTCGGCTCGGCGCTTCGCCAGATGTCGCTGAATCTGACCGGGGCCGGCGGCGCACTGACCGCCAGCCAGGCCGCCTACAGCCGCGCGCAGAAGGACGCGGCCGACGCACAGCTGAAGATCGACACCGACAGCCAGGCGCTACGCGACCGGCTGACCCGGCAATATGCGAGCATGGATGCGCGCGTCTCCGCCTACAAGGCGACGATGAGCTTCCTTGAACAGCAGGTCGCGAGCTGGACCAAGAGCGGATGAGCTACGCCTCCCGACTGAGCCGCGACCCGCGTGAGACCTATCACGCGGTGGATCTGGCGAGCCGCACCGGCGGCGCCAATCCCCACCAGCTGATCAGCGTGCTTTATGAAGACCTGCTGCGCGAGCTGCGCCTTGGCGCGCTGGCGATCGAGCAGGGCGATCATGCCAACAAGAATGCACGGCTGACCAAGGCGATCGCCCTGTTGTTCGCGCTGGAAGCGGGCCTGGATTTCGACAAGGGTGCGTCAGTCGCCGAGACCTTGTCACGCTTCTATCGCGGCTG
>JAFEEY010000092.1:31997-35003 GCA_018240865.1 Pseudomonadota bacterium
GGCAATGTCGGCGAAATCGCCGACAGCTGGAAAGCGATCGGCCGCGCCTGAGGGTTTCCTCAGCGGAACCAGTGGCGCCAGACGAACCAGCCGGTGATGGCGCCGGCGATCGCCACGCAGACGGCGACCACGCCCCAGAACGCCCAGGGCTCGTGCGCGAAGGGAATGCCGTTCACATTCATGCCGAGCAGCCCGGTGAGAAACGTCAGCGGCAGGAAGACCAGAGCGACGATCGAGATCAGCAGGGCGCGGGTGTCGATCATTTCCGAACGGAGATCGGTGATCTGCTCGTGCATCAGCGCGGCGCGCTCGCGAATGCTTTCCAGTTCCTCCGTCATGCGCGCGAAGCGGTCGGCGGCTTCGCGCAGGTGGAGCCGGTCGTCATCCTCCAGCCAGTCGCACTCCAGCGCCGCCAGCCGTTCGAGGGCTTGGCGCTGCGGCGCGACGAAACGCCGGTAGGCGATCGCCCGCGCGCGCGTTCCCGCCACCTCGCGACGCAGGGCGAAGGCGCGGGTGGCATCCAGCATCAGCTCGCATTCGTCGAGGCTGTCGCCCAGTTCGGCGATCTCGGGGTCGAGATTGGCGGTGATCAGCTCGGCGAGCATGGCGACGAAATCGCCCGGATCCTTGACCTTCCCCCCCTTGAACGCATCGCACAGAGCGGGCAGCGACCGCATCGTATAACGCGCGACCGAGATGATGCAGCCGCGCTCGATCCAGATACGGATCGAGACCAATTCGTCCGCCTGCGGTTCTTCCTGCAGCGACAGGCCGCGCAGGTTGATCAGTGCACCGCTGCCGATCGGCTCGCAGCGCGGCCGCGTTTCCAAGGCAGTCAGGGCGTTCACGACCACATCGTTCAGCTGTGCCTCCTCAGTCAGGAAGGTCCGTGTGGCGTCGTCTTTCTGATCCAGATGAATCCAGACCAATTTCGTCCCGCGCTCGGACGCCGCGGCTTTGGGCAGCGACACGCTGTGCACGGAAGATCCGTCATCCAGAAACGCGAATTGCCTCATGGGCGCTCCATCGAAAGGTCGAGCGACAGGCCCGGTCCGGGATCGGCGGGGGGTGCATTGCAAAGGGTCCGCACTGCATCGGCCCGGGCCCGGTCCAGGATCGCCGCCGGCACATCGACGCGGTGATAGAGCCGGTCGGCCTGCCCCAGCCAGCGCGCCTGGCGCAACGTCAGATCGTCGGGATCGGGCGATGCCAGGCGGATCGCGACCAGCGCCGGCGGGGAGTCCCTGTCCGGCGCGGCAAGCCAGGTTTCGACATCGACCCGACCCGAGAGCGGATCGAGCAGACCTTCAAGCGCCGCGTCGATCGCGCGCCGCCGGTCGCGTGCGTCCGGCCAACGCGCGCGCATCCGGGCCCGGGCATCGCCGAGCCCGGTCGCCAGTGCTCCGAGCGACGCCGGCAGCAGCGCCTCGATCCACTGGCGCAGCGCCTTGGCCAGCCCGGCCGACGCGCCGCCCGTGCCGATCGCGACCAGCACCGGATCGCGATCGACGATCGCGGGCAAAGTGAAGTCGCACAGGTCCGGACGATCGGCGACATTCACGAGAATGCCGCGCGCTTTCAACCGCCCCGCTATGGCGTCGGGATCGCTCGTCGCGACGAGAGCGAGTTGGGCTTCGCTATCCTCGCCGACAATCACCGCACCCGCTCGCTCGAGCAGCCGGCGCTTGGCATCGGCGGCTGCGCCTTCACCGATCAAGATAACGGCGCGGCCTTCGAGGCGAAGAAAGACTGGAAGGCTATGCACGACCCCTCACCCCGGCTTGCCTGAGCTTGTCGAAGGCTTCCCTTTTCTTTCGGCCAACGGAAAAAGGGAAGGGAAGGCTTCGACAGGCTCAGCCAAGCCGGCATTGAGGTAACGAATCAATCCTTCAGCCAGTCCGGCACGCGCTCGGCATGCATGATCATTTCCGCGCTGATCCGGTCTGCCACCACCGCGAACCGATCGCCGTCCACCATCACTTCGGGCACCAGAGCACGGCTGTTATAGGTGGAGGCCATGGTCGCGCCATAAGCGCCGGCGGTGCGGAAAATGGCGAGGTCGCCCGCTTCCACCCGGTCGATCTCGCGCCCCATCGCGAACGTGTCTCCGGTCTCGCATACCGGCCCGGCGATGTGCGCGGTCATCGTCTCGCCCGACGGCTGCACCGCTTCGAAATGATGATAGGCGCCATAAAGCGCGGGCCGGGCAAGGTCGTTCATCGCCGCATCGACGATCACATAAGGGTGCGTGATGCCCGGCTTCACCCAGATCACCTGGGTCAGCAGCACGCCTGCATTGCCCGCGATCACGCGGCCGGGCTCGAACATCAGTTCGACGTCCCAGCCTTTGGTCACGCGCGCCACCATCTCGCCCAGATCGGTCGGCCAGGGAACGACTTCCTCCGGCCGGTAGCGCACGCCGAGACCGCCGCCGAGATCGGCGCGATCCACGGACAGCCCCCCGCCGCGCAGATCGGCGATCAGCTGTCCGATCCTTTTATAGGCCGCCTCCAGCGGCGCGACAGTGCTCAGCTGGCTGCCGATATGGCAGGCGACCCCGCGCATCTGCAGCCCTGGCAGGGCCGCAAGCCGCGCATACATTTCCGGCGCCTGGCCGATCGGTACCCCGAATTTATTGTCGGCCTTGCCGGTCGAGATTTTCTCGTGCGTGCCGGCGTCGACATCGGGGTTCACGCGCAGCGTCGCCGAGACGCGCTGGCCCTGCGCCTGGGCGATCGCGGAGAGGACATGACCCTCTTCCTCATGTTCCAGGTTGAACTGGCCGATACCGGCGTCGATGCCCTGGGCAAGCTCGGCCGGCGTCTTGCCGACGCCCGAGAAGACGATGCTGTCCGGCGCCATACCGGCTGCCAGCGCGCGCGCCATTTCGCCGCCGGACACAATGTCGGCACCATAGCCTTGCCGCGCCAGCACGCGCAGCACGGCAAGATTGGGGTTCGCCTTCACCGCGAACGCGATGTGGACGCGGCCCAGCCCTTCCAGCGA
>JAFEEY010000092.1:35069-51132 GCA_018240865.1 Pseudomonadota bacterium
GGCACATCCTCGGCGTAGAGCTCGCCGTTCCGAAGCTGAAAATGATCCATTATTGCGGCGGCAGATCGAAACGGTCGTCGCGGCGCGCCTGCGACTGCTTCAAAAGCTCGTCGCTGCGCTGCGGACGGGCCTGCACTTCGGGCGTCATCAGCTGCGATGGCGATGGCGGCGTCGCGGCGGCGAGCGGCTTGGGCGGCAGTTCCTTGCCCGCTTGCGGCCGCAGCTCATTCTTGCCGCCACAGGCCGCGAGCAGGAAGAGCGAGGCGCCAACCATGATGGCGCGCGCGGTAAAAGCCCTCTCCCTCAGGGAGAGGGTTGGGTGAGGGTGTTCGCAGCCGGAGAATGGTTTCGGAAGCCGAACCCCCTCACCCCAGCCCTCTCCCCCCAGGGGAGAGGGTGATAATGAGTGTCGAGACCGGTCTATCATTCCTCTTCTCCCATCCCGATCGCTTGCCTGGCGTCGGCGATCCGCGCGCGCACCTGATCCGGCGCAGTGCCGCCATGGCTGGTGCGTGAGGAGACCGAGGCGCCAACGCTCAGCACCTCGAAAACGCGCCCGTCGATCCGCGCGTCGATCGCCTGCAGCTGATCGAGGCTCAATGCGTCGAGCGCCTTGCCTTCCTGCTCGGCCAGCTTGACCGCTTGGCCGGTGATATGGTGCGCCTCGCGGAACGGCACGCCCGCTTCCCGCACCAGCCAGTCGGCAAGGTCGGTCGCGGTGGAATAGCCGGCCTCGGCCGCCTGCAGCATCCGGTCGGCGCGGAACGTGACGCTTGCCATCATGCCGGTCATCGCCGCGATCGACAGCGTCAGCAGCTCGTGCGCCTCGAAAACCGGCGGCTTGTCGTCCTGCATGTCCTTCGAATAGGCGAGCGGCAGGCCCTTCATCACCGTCATCAGCGCGACGAGACAGCCCTGGATGCGCCCGGCATGACCGCGCACCAGCTCGGCCGCGTCGGGATTGCGCTTCTGCGGCATGATCGAGGAGCCGGTCGACCAAGCGTCGGACAAGGCGACGAAGCCGAAAGGCTGGCTCGCCCACAGGATCACTTCCTCGGCCAGCCGCGACAAATGCATCGAACAAGTCGCGGCGGCGAACAGGAATTCGAGCGCGAAGTCGCGGTCGGAAACGGCGTCGAGGCTGTTGTCGGTTGGCCGGTCGAAGCCCAATTCCTCCGCCACCGCGAAGCGATCGACGGGGAAGCCGGTGCCGGCCAGCGCCGCACTCCCCAGCGGGCATTCGTTCATCCGCGCGCGCGCATCCTCGAAACGGCCGCGATCGCGGTGGATCATCTCGAAATAGGCCATCAAATGATGGCCGAGCGTTACCGGCTGGGCGGACTGGAGGTGGGTGAAGCCCGGCATCACCGTCTCGGCATGCTCCTCGGCGCGGCCGATCAGCACCGACTGGAATGCGGTGAGCGCTGTGTCGATCTCGTCGATCGCATCGCGCACCCACAGGCGGAAATCGGTCGCGACCTGATCATTGCGCGAGCGCGCGGTGTGCAGCCGTCCGGCGACCGGCCCGATGATCTCGGCCAGCCGCGATTCGACGTGCATGTGAATGTCTTCGAGCGCCAGATCCTCGGTCACGCCGTGATCGGCGAACTCGGCCGCGATCTGCTCCAGCCCTTCGTCGATCCGCGCCGCGTCCTCGGCCGAAACGATGCCCCGCGCGGCCAGCATCGCGACATGCGCGCGGCTGCCCTGAATGTCCTGCCGCCACATTCGCTTGTCGAACCCGATCGAGGCATTTATCTCGCGCATCACCGCAGCCGGGCCTTCCGCGAAGCGCCCGCCCCACATGGAATTGGAGCTGTCCGTGCGCCTGGTGATTACGCTTCTCCTCGGGTCTCTGGCGATCGCGGGCTGCGATAGGCAAAGCGGCGCGCCCCCGCAAGCGAACGTCGCGCAAGCTACGCCCGCCGCGACGCCCAAGGGACCGGAGCCGACCGGAACGCTCGACATTTCGCAGCGCGGCCATGCCGCGCCGAAGGACGCTTTCTTCGATCCGGCAGGCAAGAAAACCACGCTCGCCGACTTCAAAGGCAAGCCGGTTCTGGTCAACCTCTGGGCGACTTGGTGCGGCCCGTGCGTGCGCGAAATGCCGACGCTGGAGAATATTGCCGCCCGCGCCGGCGACCGGCTGAAAGTGCTGACCGTCAGCCAGGACCGCGAAGGCGTCGACATCGCCCCGACTTTCGCCAAGGCCGGCTTCAAGAAGCTCGAACAATATCGCGACCCCGAAAGCGCGCTCGGCTTCGCCTATTCAACGGGCATGCTGCCGACGACAGTGCTCTACGATGCCGACGGCAAGGAAGTCTGGCGCGTGGTGGGCGCGATGGACTGGAACGGGCCGAGAGCGAACACGCTGCTGGCGGAGTTTATCGGATGAAAGTCCTCCCCGAGCTTGCTCGGGGAGGGGGACCGCGCGAAGCGCGGTGGAGGGGCCGTAGCGAAACGGAGGGCTGAGCACGTCGCTGCGCTCCGCCCCTCCGCCATGCTTCGCATGGTCCCCCTCCCCTGCTCTGCAGGGGAGGATTTGCTAGTCCCGCAGCAGCTCGTTGATCCCCGTCTTCGCCCGCGTCTGCGCGTCCACCCGCTTGACGATCACGGCGCAATAGAGCGAGGGACCGGGGGTGCCGTCGGGAAGCGGCCTGCCGGGCAGGGAACCGGGCACCACCACCGCATAGGGCGGCACCTTGCCGATGAACGTCTCGCCGGTCGCGCGGTCGACGATCTTGGTCGAGGCGCCGAGGAACACGCCCATCGACAGCACCGCGCCTTCGCCGACGATCACGCCCTCGGCGACCTCGGAACGGGCGCCGATGAACGCGCCGTCCTCGATGATCACCGGCCCGGCCTGCAGCGGCTCCAGCACGCCGCCGATGCCGGCGCCGCCTGAGATGTGCACATTCTTTCCGATCTGCGCGCAGCTGCCGACCGTCGCCCAGGTATCGACCATCGTGCCTTCGCCGACGCGCGCGCCGATATTGACGAAGCTGGGCATCAGCACCGCGCCCGGCGCGATATACGATCCGTGGCGCACCACCGCGCCCGGCACCGCGCGGAAGCCGGCGGCGCGGAATTCCGCCTCGCCCCAGCCGGAGAATTTGCTCGGCACCTTGTCCCACCAATGGGCGGTGCCGGGGCCGCCCGCGATCAGCTCCATATCGTGCAGGCGGAAGGAGAGCAGCACGGCCTTCTTCAGCCATTGATTGACGCGCCAGCCGCCCTGCCCGTCCGGCTCGGCGACGCGGGCCTCGCCGCAATCGAGCAGGCGCAGCGCCTCGGCGACGGCGGCGCGCGTCTCGCCGACCGTTTGCGGGCCGATACCGTCACGCGCGTCCCACGCGGCCTCGATCGTGTCGGTCAGCTTCGCGCGATCCATCATTGCTCGTCTCCCAAAATGTCGTGCAGCCATTCGCCCAGATCGGCGATCTCATAATCCACATAGGCGCGGTCATCCGCGTCGCGCGCCTGTTCGGAGCCGTTATTGACCCAGACCGTCGTCATGCCCGCGGCCTTGGCGGGCTTGAGGTTGCGGGCCATGTCCTCAACGAACAGCGACTCCCCGGGTTCGATCCCGAACGCCGCGGCCATGCTCTCATAGGCCGCCGGCTGGGGCTTCGGCTGATAGGCGCAGGCATGGATGTCGTGGATCGCTTCGAAGCTTTCGGACAGGCCGAGCCGCGCCAGCACCCGCCCGGCATAGGCGGCGTCGCCATTGGTGAAGATGAGCTTGCGCCCCGGCAGCCGGGCGACGGCCCCGATCAGCCGCCGGTCCTCGGCCAGCGCGTCCATTTCAATGTCGTGCACGTAGCTGAGGAAGCTGTGAGGATCGACGCCATGTTCCGCCATCAGCCCCGACAGGGTCGTGCCGTGCGCGTGGAAATAGTCCTTCTGCAGCGTCCGCGCCGCCTGCCAGTCCAGCCCGAGCAGATTCTGGACATAGGCGGTCATCCTCGCGTCGATCAGGCCGAACAGGTCGGCCGACGCCGGATACAGCGTGTTGTCCAGATCGAAGATCCAGTTGCGGACATGGGCGAGCGCGGGAAGCATCGCGCGCCGCCTAGCGGGCACCGGAGGCCGGAGCAATGCGGGACCGGCCTTAACCATGATGCAATCAACCCCGGATTAGGTCAGACTGACGCTGGGTAGGGGTTTTGGGGATATGCGTAAGCGTTTGAAATTCGGTTTTTCGATGCTGGCAATGGCCGCGACTCTCCCGCTCGCCGGCTGTGGCGGCGGTGGCGGCAGTGTGCTTTCGACACCCGCGCCCACGCCAGCCCCGTCGCCGACACCCGCACCGGCCCCGACGCCCACGCCGGCGCCGGTCGATTTCCGCACCGCCGAATATGACCGGCAGGCAGGTCTGGAGCTTTCCAACGCTGTCCCCGCCTATCAGGCAGGTGCGACGGGCCAGGGCGTGATCGCGGCTGTGGTCGATAGCGGCATCGATGCAAGCAGCGCCGAATTCGCCGGTCGCATTTCCCCTGCCTCTCAGGATCTCGCCGGCACGCGCGGCATCCAGGACGAAGGCGGCCACGGCACCGCCGTTTCCGGCGTGCTGCTCGCCGCCAAGAACGACAGCGGCATTCACGGCGTCGCTTTTAACGCGACCTTGCTGGCGCTGCGCACCGATACGCCCGGCAGCTGCGCCGCGTCCGATGGCTGTTCGCACAGTGACAATGCGATCGCACGCGCGCTGGATGTGGCGACGGCGCAGGGCGCGAAGGTTGTCAACCTGTCGTTAGGCGGCACCGCCGCCAACCCGACGCTGCGCGCCGCGATCGGCCGGGCGACGGCGGCGGGCATGGTCATCGTGATCTCGGCCGGCAATGATTCCGCCGCCAATCCCAGCGACCTCGCCTTGATCGCCACCGATCCGCTGGCGCGCGGCCAGGTGATCGTCGCCGGGTCGATCGACGCATCGAAGACGATTTCAAGCTTCTCCAATCGCGCCGGATCGACATCCAGCGTGTTTGTGACCGCCCTCGGCGAAGGCGTGCGCTCGTTCGACGAGACCGGCGCCGCCTTCCTTTTCTCCGGCACGTCGTTTTCGGCTCCGTTCGTTTCCGGGGCCGCGGCATTGCTCGCCCAGGCTTTTCCGAACCTGACCGGCGCCCAGATCGTGCAATTGCTGCTCGACAGTGCTGACGATCTCGGCGCGGCCGGCGTGGACACGATCTACGGCCATGGCGCACTCAATATCGGGCGGGCGCTTGCCCCGCGCGGCGGCACTTCGCTCGCCGGCTCCATGATCCCGGTTGATGCAACCTCGGCCAGCGCCAGCCTTTCGCCCGCCATGGGCGACGTAGCGCAGAAGGGCATGAGCGCGGTGATCCTCGACAGCCTCAAGAGGGCCTATGTCGCCGATCTTGCCCAGCAGGTCCGCCGCGCCCAGCCGCAATCGGGGCTGGCGGGCACGCTGTCGCGCAACTGGCGGAGCGCGTCGCTGAGCGCCGGCGGCTCGATGGTGGCGGTCTCGATCGCCGACACGCCCGGCGGCGCGACGATGCGCCGGCTCTCACTCAGCGAAAACCAGGCCGTGCAGGCGCGCGCGACGGCAGGCATGATCGCCAGCCGCATCGACCCGCTGACGAGCGTCGCGTTTGGTTTCGGCCAGAGCGGCGCGAGCATTGCCGGTCAGTTGAACGGCCGGGCCGACCCGGCCTTTTTGGTCGCGCGCGGGCCGGGCGACCTCACTGGCTTCGACCGCACCGGGGAGCGCGCCGCCTCCTTGCGCCACGCCTTCGGCAGAATCGGCGTGACGGCTGTAGCGGAAAGCGGCGACGGCCTGCTCTACCAGGGCGCGCCCGGTGTCCGCGACCCGTGGCTGCGCTCGCCTTACGCGCTGATGAGCCTCAGTGCGGATCGCCGCTTCGGCGGCCTGCGCGTGGCGGGAGGTGTGACCCGGCTGACCGAGGACCGCACCTTGCTCGGTGCGCATTTCGGACCGCTGTTCGGCGGCGGCGGCTCGGCGAGCTGGTTCGCCGATCTCCGCGCCGATTGGACGCTCGGCAGCTGGTCGCTGGCCGCATCGGCGCGGCAGGGCTGGTCAGCGATGGGCGCCAACCGCATCCACAGCAACGCCTTCAGCTTCGACATCGCGAAGGCGGGCGTACTGGACAGCGGCGATCAATTCGCGCTGCGCATCGCTCAGCCCCTGCGTATTTCCCAGGGCGGGCTGACAGTCCGCCTCCCCGCGAGCTATGACTATCAAACCGGCGCGGTCACCTATGCCGACCAGCGGCTGAACCTCGCCCCCACCGGCCGCGAGATCGACCTGGAGGCAAGCTACGCGCGGATGCTGCTGGGCGGCCGGATGGACGCCAATCTCTTCTGGCGCCGCGACCCCGGCAATTTCGCCGCCGCCCCCGACGATATGGGCGCGGCACTCAGATGGCGGGCGGGCTTTTAGTCACACGAAATTAAATAGGGACTGTCCCTATTTTTCAGTGACGGGCCGGATCGCGACGAGTTCGATATCGAAGATCAGTGTCGCGTTCGGCGGGATATCGCGGGACTGCATCGCGCTCGCCTGCGGGCCCATCGCGCGGCCAGGGGCGCCGTAAGCGAGGTATGCCGGTAGGGTGACGCGCCAGCGATCGCCCGGCCGCATCAGCAGAACAGCGGCCATGAAGCCCGGGATCACGCGCTGGACCGCGAACGTGCTCAACCCCTTGCCGCCATCGGGCGAGGCGCTGAACACCTCGCCGGTCGTCAGCCGTCCGGTGTAGTGCACATCCACTTCATCGGCGCGGGTCGGGTGGGCGCCGGCCTCGGCGCCCGATGCAAGCACCTGGTAACTGATGCCCGGCAGCACGATCGGCTTGGGCGAGGCCGCTGTGAGCAGCAGGGCAGCAACGGCGATCAAACGGTGAAGCTCTCGCCGCAGCCGCAGCTGCCTTTGGCATTCGGGTTCTGGAACACGAAACCGGCGGTGAAATCATCCTCCACCCAGTCCATCGTCGAGCCGACCAGATACAGCACAGAAGCGCCGTCCACGAACAGCACACCGCCCGGTGTTTCGATCCGTTCGTCGAACGGTTTGGCCTCGGTCACGTAGTCGACCGAATAGGCGAGGCCTGAGCAGCCGCGCCGGGGCGTCGACAGCTTGACGCCGATCGCGTCCGACGGCGCGGAAGCCATCAGGGCGGCGATCCGCGCCTCGGCTGCGGGCGTGAGGTTCAGCGCCTTGGGGCGTTCACGGGTAACGGTAGCCATAGTGCATCCAATCTACCCCGTTCGCTTCGAGCGAAGTCGAGAAGCGGTATCTCGACTTCGCTCGATACGAACGGATGTCTCATAGCATCCCCAGCTCAAGCTTTGCCTCGTCGGACATCTGGGCCGGGTTCCAAGGCGGATCCCAGACCAGATTGACCTCGGCATCGCCGATCCCCGGCACCGCGCCGACGCGGAGTTCGACTTCGCCCGGCATCGATTCCGCGACCGGGCAGTGCGGCGTCGTCAGCGTCATCGTCACGACCGCATGGCCGCCGCTGATCTCGACGCCATAAATCAGGCCAAGGTCATAGATATTGACCGGGATTTCGGGATCGTAGATTTCCTTCAGCGCGTCGATCACCGCTTCGTAGAGCGCGCCGCCGGGCTCTTCGCCGGAAAGCTGCGCTGGCTTCTCCGCGAGGAAGCCGGCCAGATAATCCTTCTTGCGCTCGAAGCCCTCGCGCGCCTCGGCTCCGCTCGGCACAGGCGCGTCCTCCACCCGCGCCTTGGGCGGCGAGGGAACGCTGTCGACTTCCTCGACGCTGATCCGCGTCTGCTCGTTCATCCGAAAATCCTCGTCACACGCTCGATCCCGCGCGCCAGCGTTTCCACGTCGGCGGCGCTGTTGTACACGCCGAAACTGGCGCGGGCGGTGGCGGGAACGCCGAGCCAGTCCATCAGCGGCTGCGCGCAATGATGGCCGGCCCGGATCGCGACCCGCTCTTCATCCAATATGGTGCCGATATCGTGCGGATGCACCCTCTTGACCGCGAAGCTGACGATACCGGCCGAATCCTCGGGCCCAAACAGCCGCACCGAGTTGATCGCGCCGAGCCGCTCGCGAGTCAGCCGCACCAATGCCGCTTCGTGGGCGTGGATCGCGGGCAGGCCGATCGCCTCGACATAATCGATCGCCGCGTGCAGCCCTAAAGCGCCGGTGATGTGCGGCGTCCCCGCCTCGAACCGCGCCGGTGCCGGGGCATAGGTGGTGCGTGCGAACGTCACCCGGTCGATCATCGCGCCGCCGCCCTGCCACGGCGGCATGGCGTCAAGGATCTCACCCCGCGCCCAGAGCACGCCGAACCCGGTCGGGCCGTAAAGCTTGTGGGCAGAAAACACATAGAAATCGCAATCGAGCGCCTGCACGTCGACGGCCATGCGCGGCACCGCCTGACAGCCGTCGAGCAGGAGTTTCGCGCCGACCTTGTGCGCGATCCGCGCCGCGCGCTTCGCGTCGAGCACCGATCCGAGCACATTGGACACATGCGCGAAGGCGACGAGCTTGTGCGCGTCCGTCAGCATCGCCTCGGCGGCGTCCAGGTCGATACAACCATCGGGCGTGAGCGGGCAGACGTCGATTTCAACGCCGATCCGGTCGCGCAGCAGCTGCCAGGGCACGATGTTCGAATGATGCTCAAGGGTGGAAAGCAGGATGCGATCGCCTGGCTTCAACTGCGATCCGCCCCAGCTTTCGGCGACGAGATTGATGCCCTCGGTCGCGCCCCGCACGAACACGATCTCGTCCGCGCTGGCCGCGCCGATGAACCGCGCCACGCGCTTGCGCGCCGCTTCATAGGCGAGAGTCATGTCGGCGGAACGCTGATACACGCCGCGATGCACGGTCGCGTAGCTGGTGTCGTAGGCGCGGGCGATCGCGTCGATCACCGGCCGCGGCTTCTGCGCCGTGGCGGCGGTGTCGAGATAGGCCCAGCCGGCGGGAATCGCGGGGAAATCGGCGAGGAGGTCGAGGGGGCGGGCTTGCGCGAGAGTGGCCATATCAGCGCGCGCCCCTAAACCCGTTCGGGCTGAGCTTGTCGAAGCCCTCCCTTCTTCGCCCCGAACCTTTAAAAGAAAGGGAGGCCTTCGACAGGCTCAGGCCGAACGGTGTGGGGGATACGCTCATCCTCTCCCCCCCAACCATGCATCCGCTTCTGCCTCGAACACCTCCCGCACCTGCTCCACCCCGATCCGCGCCAGTGCGTCCGCGACGAACGCCCGCGTCAGCAGCGCCCGCGCCTCATCCGGCCCGACGCCCCGGCTCTCCAGATAGAAAAGCGCCATCGCGTCCAGCTCGCCCACCGTCGCGCCGTGCGCGCATTTCACATCGTCGGCGAAGATTTCGAGCTCCGGCTTCAGATTGATCGTCGCCGCGCGCTTCAAGAGCAGGCCGCGCAGCGACTGCTCGGCGTCCGTCTTCTGCGCCCCGCGCGCGACTTCGACGCGGGCCGCGAGGCTCGCCACGGCCGTATCGTCGGCGACCGCGCGCCAGGTCTGGCGCGACATGGTGTTCTCGGCATCGTGGCGGAACACGACGGCAGCCTCGTGCCGCTGCGTGCCGCGCGTGAGCAGCGCGCCGCCCATCTCGGCATAGGCGCCTTCGCCCGCCAGATGCACGTGGCCGTCGATGCGGCTGCCCGCGCTGCCTTCGGCCAGCACAATGGTGATCAGGCTCGCGCCCGCCTTCAGCTCGGCCTCGTCGCGCAACGACTGGAACCCGCTCGCCTGCGCCAGCCGCACCGCCCGCTTCAGCCGCGCCGAGCGGCCGAGCCGGACCAGCGTCTGCCGGTTCGCCCAGCCATCGCCCACGAACGTCTCGACGATCGACGCCTGCGCATCGTCGGTGAGGTCGATCAGGGCGGGGAGATGGTTGGCGCCGCCGGTCGCGACATGCACGATCTCGACCAGCCCCGGCGCCGAATGATCGCGGCCGAGCCGCAGCGTCCAGCCCGAACCTGCCGCCAGCCGCGCCAGCGGATGATCGCTCGCGGCCTCGACTGGCCCGAGCACCAGCGGCCCCGGATCGCTCCGCGCCGCATCCAGCACGCCATCGACGAACACCAGCCACGGCCCGTCGCCGAACGGCTCCGGCAGAATCCGCGCCGCGCCGCTCGGCCGCGCCTCGGCCAGCACCGGAAGCGCCGAGAGGTCAGCCCACCGCCAAGCCTCGTCGCGGCTGGAAGGAAGGGAGAGACCAGGCATCTCAGCCACCCAAGCACGTCATGCCGAACCTGTTTCGGCATAAGCTATCCGCGCCACGCGAGCTGGAGGCCCTATCCCGAAACAAGTTCGGGATGACGATGAGAGCAGGTCCGCTCATGCGGCGATGGCTCCATAGCCTTCGCGTTCCAGGTCCAGCGCCAGCTCCGGGCCGCCCGAGCGGACGATCCGTCCTGCCGCCAGCACGTGGACGAAGTCCGGCCGCACATAGTCCAGCAGGCGCTGGTAATGAGTGATCAGCAGCACCGCCTTGTCGGGCTTGCGCATGATGCGGTTGATGCCCTCGCCGACCGCTTTCAGCGCGTCGATGTCGAGGCCGCTGTCGGTCTCGTCGAGGATCGCCATGCGGGGATCGATGATGCCCATCTGCACCATCTCGTTGCGCTTCTTCTCGCCGCCGGAAAAACCGACATTGACCGGGCGTTTGAGCATTTCCGGATCGAGGCCCAGCGCATCCGCCTGCGCGCGCGCCAGACGCAGGAATTCCCCCGCCGACAGCTCCGCCTCACTTCGTGCGCGGCGTTGGGCGTTGAGCGCGGTGCGCAGGAACTGGACGTTGGACACGCCGGGGATTTCGACCGGATATTGGAAGCCGAGGAACAGGCCTGCCGCCGCGCGTTCGTGGGGTTCGAGGGCCAACAGATCAAGCTCACCAAGTGCCGTTCGGCCTGAGCTTGTCGAAGGCCTCTCTTCTTTCCCCGAGTCAGACAAGAAAGGGAGGGCTTCGACGGGCTCAGCCCGAACGGGGTTGAAAGTGACCGACCCCTCCGTCACCTCATACCCCGGCCGCCCGCCCAGCACATAGGCAAGCGTCGACTTGCCCGCCCCGTTCGGCCCCATGATCGCATGCACCTCCCCCGCATTCACGGTGAGGTCGAGCCCGCGCAGGATCGGCTTGTCGTCGACAGTGGCGTGGAGGTTTTCAATCTTGAGCATCTGCAGTCACTACTCTCAATCAATTCGTGAAATTTCACGCTCAAGTTGAAATTCTAGGTAATCGAATTCCTCGCTGCTTACCTTATCAATCAGCCTCCGCTGTTCTGCGTCGGATAAGCGGTCAAAGGCGCTTTTGAGCACTTCGTCGTTGTCCGGATCGCGAACGCTGAGCAAGTAATGAGCCTTGACGCTCAGTTGAGCGACGGACCGGCTATTGCCACACGAGGATTTTGCTTTCGTGATCGCTTGGCCTGCTCCACCGCCAAGAAGAGTTGCTTCCTTGTAGGCAGCAATGAGACAGTCCCGGTACGGTTGGATAACCTCAGCTTTCCAACCGGAGACAGCCAGAGGCTGCCCTTGTGCCATAAGTACAATCAGCCCCGCGGTAATCACCCCACGCTCCCCTCAAGCGAGATCCCCAGCAGCTTCTGCGCCTCGACCGCGAACTCCATCGGGAGCTGCTGCAGCACTTCCTTGGCGAAGCCGTTGACGATCAGCGCCACGGCATCCTCCTGCCCCAACCCGCGGCTCATCGCGTAGAAGAGCTGATCGTCGCTGATCTTGCTGGTGGTCGCCTCGTGCTCGATCTGGGCGCTGGGGTTCTTCACTTCGATATAGGGCACGGTGTGGGCGCCGCATTCGTGGCCCAGCAGCAGCGAGTCGCACTGGGTGAAGTTGCGCACGCCTTCCGCCGTCGGGCCGACGCGGACCAGGCCGCGATAGGTGTTGTTGGACTTGCCGGCGCTGATCCCCTTCGAGACGATCGTCGAGCGGCTGCCCTTCCCCAGATGGATCATCTTGGTGCCGGTATCGGCCTGCTGGCGGTTGTTGGTGACGGCGACCGAATAGAATTCGCCGACGCTGTTCTCGCCCGCCAGCACGCAGCTCGGATATTTCCAGGTGATCGCGCTGCCGGTCTCGACCTGCGTCCAGCTGACCTTGCTGTTCTTGCCCTGGCACAGCGCCCGCTTGGTCACGAAGTTGTAGATGCCGCCCTTGCCCTCGGCATCGCCCGGATACCAATTCTGCACGGTCGAATATTTGATCTCGGCATCATCGAGCGCGACCAGCTCGACCACGGCGGCGTGGAGCTGGTTCTCGTCGCGCATCGGCGCGGTGCAGCCTTCGAGATAGGAGACGTAAGCCCCCTTGTCGGCAACGATCAGCGTCCGCTCGAACTGGCCGGTATTCTCGGCATTGATGCGGAAATAGGTGCTGAGTTCCATCGGGCAGCGCACGCCCTCGGGGATGTACACGAACGTCCCATCGGAGAAGACCGCGCAGTTGAGCGTCGCAAAATAATTGTCGTGCATCGGCACGACCTTGCCGAGCCACTTCCGCACCAGCTCCGGATATTCGCGGATCGCTTCGGAGATGGAGCGGAAGATCACGCCCGCCGCTTCCAGCTCCTTGCGGAAGGTGGTCGCGACCGAGACGCTGTCGAACACCGCGTCGACCGCGACCTTGCGCGCGCCTTCGACGCCGGCGAGCACTTTCTGCTCCTCGATTGGGATGCCGAGCTTTTCATAGGTGCGGCGAATTTCGGGATCGAGCTCGTCGAGCGATTTCAGCGACGGCTTCGCCTTGGGCGCCGCGTAATAATAAGCGTCCTGGTAATCGATTGGCGGAATGTCGAGCTTGGCCCAGTCGGGCGCCTCCATCGTCAGCCAGTGGCGGTAGGCCTTCAACCGCCAGTCGAGCATCCATTCCGGCTCGTTCTTCTTGGCCGAGATGAAGCGGACAGTATCCTCGCTCAGCCCCTTGGGCGCGAAATCCTGCTCGATGTCGCTGGTGAAGCCCCATTCGTAAGTGGAGAGCTTCTCGGCCGCTTGCCGGGCTTCGAGATTGCGGGTGGCCATTATGAACTCACTCCAGCTTGCACGCTAAACTCCGTTCGGCCTGAGCTTGTCGAAGGCCTCCCTTTCTTACCCACGCGCTCAAGAGAAGGGAGGACTTCGACAGGCTCAGCCCGAACGGGGTGGAGGAGACTTGCGAGACTAACAGCCGAGAGCGCGCCCTTGATCGCTGCGTTCACCGGACCCCAATGCGGCCGAACCTGGCAGGCGCCCTCCAGCGCGCAATCATGCCGGCCTTCGTCCACGCACGAGGTCATCGCGATCGGGCCTTCGACCGCCTCGACCACATCGGCGAGGCTGATATCCGAAGGCCCGCGCGTCAGCACGAAGCCGCCGCCGCCGCCGCGCGCGGAGCGGAACAGGCCCGCACCGGCCAGCTTGCCCAGCAGCTTCTGCGTGGTGGGAAGCGGAATGCCCGTCTCGTCCGCCAGCACTGTCGCCGAAAGCCGCGCACCCTCACCCGCCCGCGCGGCGGCGGACATGATCACGACGGCATAGTCGGCAAGGTTGGACAGGCGCATGGGTCAATCGGAGTGTTTTAGTCGGATTGGCATGTGGGGGAGAAGCCGTGGGGAGTCAAGCGGGAGGAGCGCCCCTCGACTTCGCGTTACCGCGTCGGCACCGGCTCCTCGCCCGAATAGTCATAAAAGCCCCGCCCCGTTTTCCTGCCCAGCCAGCCGGCCTCGACATATTTCACTAGCAAGGGCGCGGGACGGAATTTCGGATCGCCCGTGCCTTCGTGCAGTACCTTCGCGATCGAAAGACAGGTGTCCAGCCCGATGAAATCGGCGAGGGTCAATGGCCCCATCGGGTGGTTGAGGCCGAGCTGGCAGGCGGCGTCGATGTCCGGGATGGTCGCCACGCCTTCGCCCAATGCAAAGCAGGCTTCGTTCAGCATCGGCATCAGCACGCGGTTGACGATGAAGCCCGGCGCGTCGTTGGCGTGGACGATGCGCTTGCTTAAGCTTTGGCCGTAAGCCTCGACCTTGGCGACCGTCGCATCGGCGGTGGCGAGGCCGCGAATGACCTCGATCAGGCCCATCACCGGCACCGGATTGAAGAAGTGCACGCCGATGAAGCGCGCCGGATCTGGCGAGGCCTGGGCCAGCCGCGTGATCGGGATCGACGAGGTGTTGGACGCGAGCACCGCTTGCCTGCCGAGCACCGCGCCCGCCGCTTCGAAAATCTTGCGCTTGACCGCTTCATTCTCGGTCGCGGCTTCGATGATCAGCCCGGCCTCGGCCATCGGCGCATAGTCGCCGACGGGACGGATACGGCCGAGCGCCGCGTCGCGATCGGCCTGGGTGATCTTTTCCTTGGACACGGCGCGGTCGAGTTGCTTCGCGATCCCCGCCTTGCTCTTTTCGGCGACTTCCTGGCTCACGTCCGCCAGGAACACCGTATAGCCTGCCTGGGCCGAGACCTGCGCGATCCCCGCGCCCATCTGCCCCGCCCCGATCACGCCGACTGAATTCATCATGTCCTCCGTCATGCCGGACTTGATCCGGCATCCAGCTTCTTGCGGGGCGCTAGAAAGGAAGCTGGACCCCGGATCAAGTCCGGGGTGACGAAAAACTAGGGCGCCGTCCCTGGCGGTTGGGCTTCGGCGAGGATCAGGGCGAAGCGGTCTTCATCGTCGGTCCATTCCGCGATCGGCGTCCAGGCACCGGCGCGCAGCAGCAGGCGGGCGTCGCGGGCCCCGTATTTATGGCTGTTCTCGGTATGAATCGTCTCTCCGGCGCGCATCTCGAACCGCTCGCCTTCGATCGTGAAGGCGACGTCGCAGGTCGCTTCCAGATGCATTTCGATCCGCGCGTAGAGATCATTCCACACCGCGCGATGGCGGAAGGCGTCGACCGGCACATCGGCATCCAGCTCGCGATTGATGCGGTGGAGCAGGTTCAGGTTAAACGCCGCCGTCACGCCCACGGCGTCGTCGTAAGCGCGCTCCAGGATAGCAACGTCCTTGATGCGGTCCATACCGATCAGCAGCATCGCGCCTTCGCCCAGCGTCTCGACCATTGCGCGGAGCAGATTGACCGCCGTGCGCGCGACCATGTTGCCGATCGTCGAGCCGGGGAAGAAACCGAGCTTTGGGAGGCTTGCGATCTCAGGCGGCGCCACGATCGGATGCATGAAGTCGGCTTCGACCGGCAGGATCGACAGCTTCGGGAAATCGGACGCGAGGGCAGCCGCCGATTCGCGCAGGAAATCGCCCGAAATGTCGATCGGCACATAGGCGGCGGGCTGAACCGCCTCCAGCACATGCGGCGTCTTGGTCGAGGAGCCCGAGCCGAACTCCACCACCGCCCGCCCCGGCCCGACGATCCGCGCGACATCGGCGCTGTGCTTCGCCAGCAACGCCGTCTCCACCCGGGTGGGATAATATTCGGGCAGCCCAGTGATCTTCTCGAACAGCTCCGAACCCTCCCGGTCGTAGAACCAGCGCGCCGGGATCGCGCGCCTGATGCTGCGGAAACCGGCGAGCACGTCGGCGCGGAAGGCCGGGTCCACGCGGGCAGGGGCGATCAGATTCATATGTCCCTCGCAAGCCTGAGGCCGGTGAACTGCCAGCGTTGGTGCGGATAAAAGAAATTGCGGTAGCTCGCCCGGACATGGCCGCGCGGGGTGGCGCAGCTGCCACCCTTCAGCACGAACTGGCCGCTCATGAACTTGCCATTATATTCGCCGACCGCGCCCTCGGCGGCCCGAAAGCCGGGATAGGGGCGATAGGCGCTGCCGGTCCATTCCCAGACCGATCCGAACAAGCCGTAGTCCGTCGGCCGCACTGCCCCCGCCGCGTCGAGAAATTGCCCTTGACCGGGATCGAGACCGGCGGCGGCATGTTCCCATTCCGCCTCTGTCGGCAGCCGCGCGCCGGCGTAAGCGGCATAGGCGTCGGCCTCGTAGAAGCTGATATGGGTGACCGGCGCGGCGGGATCGACCGGCTTCAGCCCGTCGAGACCAAAGCTGGTCCAGCCCTGCCCGTCGCCTTCCCAATAGAGTGGCGCGTCCACGCTTTCGCGCTGCACCCAGGCCCAGCC
>JAFEEY010000093.1:0-3557 GCA_018240865.1 Pseudomonadota bacterium
CCGATGGCGAGGTCGCGCATCCGCTGCGGGTCGCCCGGCGAATGGGCGAGGCGCTCGCGGCGCAGCGTCACGCTGGCGCGCGAGGGGACCAGGGCCTCGTCGATCCGCCCCGCATCGTCCAGCAGCGCCGCTTCCTGGCCGTAGAGCACCAGCAGCCTTTTCTCCGCCGCTGCATCGGGGCCGACCGCGAGCAATTGCTTGAGCGGCCCCTGCGCCGCCCGCGCGACGGCGAGCGCGCGATCGCGCTGGCCGGGGATTTCCTGCAACGTGCCGCTGATGTTGAAGGCATTCTCGCCTTTCAGGATCAGCCAGCGCGGCGTCGCGCCTTCCTGTGCCAGCCCCTTGTCCACCAGCCGGTCCGCTTCCTCGAACGGCGCGAGTGAGCCGGCAGTGTCGCCGCCATTGTAAAGCGCGTCGCCCAGCCGGTTGAGGATGTTGATCTCCAGCTGCCACGCGGTGTCGCGCCACGCTTCCGGCCAGACCCTGGCACGCAGCTGCGCCAGCGCATCGCGCAGCACCGGCTGCGCGTCCTTCGGCCTGTCGGCCGCCCAGATCAGGTCATAGCCCTGGTTCCTGAGCGTGGTGATCAGGCCGAGCCGCGCGCTGACATTGCCGGGCTCCACCGCCAGCGCCCGGTCGAACGCCGTGCGCGCTTTCGCGTTGGCGGAAGGGGAGGTGGGATCGTCGCCGTGCAGGCTCCAGCGGTCGGCGAGCACCCAGCCCAGCTCGGCGATCGCGGCGGCATTGTCCGGCTGTTCGGCGATCAGCGGCCGCAACAGCGCCTCGGCGCGGTCGAGCGACTTGACCGCCTGTTGCGGGCGGCCAAGGCTTGAGACGCCGGGCAGGCCCTGGATCGCCGCTAGCCGGCGGAAGCTCTTCGCCACGTCCAGCCGCAGATCGGCCGGCGCGTCGCGCGAGAGCTGGAGGCGGGCGAGATAGTCCGCGCTGGTCTGGGCGAGCTGGGCGCGCTTGGCGACTGTGCCCGGCTCGCGCGCCAGCTGGTCGTACAGGTCGAACAGCATATAGTGCGAAAGCTGGCGGACCTGGCCGAACCGCTGCTCGGCCGAGGCGCGGTTGCGCTCCGCCCGCAGCCAGTTGGAGGTGGCGAGCACCGCCGCGCCGGTGAGCAGCAGGATCGCCGCCGCCGTCGCCGCCACGCCCGCCTTGTGCCGCTGCACGAATTTGCGCGCCCGGTAGCGCCAGCCGCCCGGCATCGCCGCGACCGGCAGCCGCTGCCGCCAGCGGTCGAGATCGGCGATCAGTTCGGCGACGCTGCCGTAGCGCCGGGCCTCGGCCGGCGCGTGCGCCTTGGTTGCGATCGCGGCGAGCTCCGGATCGGCCAGGGGAAAGAGAATCAGCTCCAGCGTCTTGCCGAGCGCGAACACATCGTCGGCAACGCTCGGGCCGCCGCCCGCCAGCCGCTCCGGGCTGGCGAAATCGCGCGTCACCGGCTCGGACGCGCCCTGGGTCGGCCGGGTCGCGCCGATCAGCCCGGAAATGCCGAAGTCCAGCAGCTTCACGCGCCCGGCGCGGTCGACATAGATGTTGCTGGGTTTCAGATCGGCATGCGCGATCATGCGGCTGTGCGCATATTGCACCGCGTCGGCCGCCTTGATGAACATCGTCACTCGCTCGGCCGGGGTGCGCCCCTCGCAGGCAATATCCAGCGGCTCGCCGTCGATATAGTCCATCGCCAGCCAGGGCAGCCCGTCCCCGGTCACGCCGCCGTCGATCAGCCGGGCGATGTTGGGATGTTCCAGCCGGGCGAGGATGCGCCGCTCCTCATCGAAGGCAGCGCCGGCGCGGGCGAGCACCCGGCGCTGGATCAGCTTGATCGCGACTTTCTGCTCGTAAAGCCCGTCGTCGCGCTCGCCGAGCCAGACTTCGCCCATGCCGCCGCGGCCGAGATGCGCGCCGATCCGGAACGCGCCGAGCTTGTGCGGGGGAAGTGCGGTGCCGCCCAGATCGCCGCTGCCGGGCACGATCGTAGGGATCGCGCCCGCCGCGCGCGTCACGCTCGCTTCCAGCGCCGCGACCCGGGCGCGCACCTCGTCCGGCTCGCGCTTCAGCAGCCGCTCGCGAAAGCCGGTATGGCCAATATGATCCGCCAGCCGTTCGAACAGCGCCAGCGCCCGGCGCTCGATATCAGGCGAGCTGCGGCTGGCCATCGCCGTTCAGGAAATCCAGCAGCCAGGCCCGCGCCGCCGCCCAGCGCCGCTTGATCGTGCGCTCCGGAATGCCGCTCGCCGCCGCTGTCTCCTCGACGGTCAGGCCGAGCATGAAGCGCAGCTCCACCACGCGGGCGTGATCGGGCGAGACATCCTCAAGCGCCGCGAGCGCGCGGTCCAGATCGCCAATGTCGATCAGCGAGGCGGCCGGATCGTCCGGCCAGGAAGTGACGAACACCGGCGCCTGGCGCTTGGCAGCGGCATTCTTGCGCGCTTCGTCGATCAGGATCCGCCGCATCGTCCGGGCGATCAGCGCCAGCATATGGGCCTGGCCTTTCACATTGACGGGGCCGCCGCCGATCAGGCGTAGCGCCGCTTCGTTCAACAGCTCCGTCGCCTGGAAGCTCTTTCCGGCGCCGTCGCGCGCGATGACGATGCGCGCGATCCGGCGCGCCTCGTCATAGCAGGCGGCGAGCAAGGCCGTCGTGTCGCGATCGTCCCCCATCGGGCCGACTCATCCCGCCAAGCGGCGAGACTTGCAACACGAAAGCGCGCCGCGGCCGCCCGCGTCCCGTTTCAGGGCAAGGCCGTGGTGCGTGCGCTCATCCATTTCCCCCGATTGCTGTTCAAGGATGGATGCGTGGAACGAGCGAAAAGGGGGCCAGACTATCTAGCCCCTCTACCCAGCGGGGAGAGGGCGACTCGCCGGGAGGCGAGCGGGGTGAGGGGGTTCCGAGCTCGAGAAGAATTCCCAACGCCGAGCCCCCTCACCAAGCTACGCTAGGCGGACACGCCGCCAAGCTTCGCTATCCTCTCCCCGCCAGGGAGAGGAGCCAGCCTCACAGCACTTCGAACAGGCCCGCCGCGCCCATGCCGCCGCCGACGCACATGGTGACGACGACATACTTCGCGCCGCGGCGCTTGCCTTCNNATCAGCGCGTGGCCGGTCATGCGCGCGCCGGACATGCCGTAAGGATGGCCGATCGAAATCGCGCCGCCGTTCACGTTCAGCAGTTCATTGGGGATGCCGAGCTTGTCGCGGCAATACAGAACCTGCACCGCGAACGCTTCATTGAGCTCCCACAGGCCGATATCGTCCATCTTGAGGTTGAAGCGTTCCAGCAGCTTGGGGATCGCGAAGACCGGGCCGATGCCCATCTCGTCGGGCTCGGTGCCCGCCACCGCCATGCCGACATAGCGGCCGAGCGGGGTCAGCCCCTTCTTCTCCGCCACTTTCGCTTCCATCAGCACCGAGGCTGACGCGCCGTCGGAGAGCTGCGAGGCGTTGCCGGCGGTGATGTTGAGGTCGGGCCCCAGCACCGGCTGCAGTGCCTTCAGCCCTTCCAGCGTCGTATCGGCGCGATTGCCTTCGTCCTTGGCGAGCGTCAC
>JAFEEY010000093.1:3733-19870 GCA_018240865.1 Pseudomonadota bacterium
GTCTGGACCAGGCTGATGCTCTCGACGCCGCCGCCGATCGCCACGTCCATATTGTCGACGATGATTTCCTTCGCCGCGGTGGCGATCGCCATCAGGCCGGACGCGCATTGGCGATCGACGCTCATGCCGGAAACGCTCACCGGCAGCCCGGCGCGCAGCAGCGCGGTGCGGGCGATGTTGGTCGCCTGGCTGCCCTGCTGAAGCGCCGCGCCGAACACGACGTCCTGCACTTCCGCGCCGTCGATCCCCGCCCGCTCGACGGCGGCGCGGATCGCATGGCCGGCGAGCGTCGGCGAAGGCAGGTTGTTGAACGCGCCGCGATAGGCGCGGCCGATCGGGGTACGGGCGGTGGAAACGATAACGGCGTCGCGCATTGGGTTTCTCCTTAGGTCTTCGTCACCCCAGCGAAGGCTGGGGTCTCCGGCGCGGGAGATGCCAGCCTGCGCTGGCATGACGGGCAAAGCTCAGATAAAAAACTGGGTGATCCATTCGGCGATCAAGGCGGGCTTGTCCTCGCCTTCGATCTCCAGCGTGTATTCGATCGTCTGCTGCCACTGGCCCGGGCGCTTCTCGTCCAGCTCCAGCATCTTGAAATGACCGCGCACGCGCTTGCCCGAGCGGACGGGCGCGAGAAAGCGGGTTTTGTTGCCGCCATAGTTGACGCCCATCTTGATACCGGCCGCGCGCGGCATGTCGGTCATCTCGGTCAGTACCGGGAACAGCGACAGCGACAGGAAGCCGTGCGCGATCGTGCCGCCGAACGGCGTCAGTTTCGCCTTTTCGGGATCGACATGGATGAACTGGTGATCGCCGGTCGCATCCGCGAATTTGTCGATCATCGCCTGATCGACGGTCAGCCAGTCGGAGGTGCCGAGGGACTGCCCGATCCTGGTTTTCAACTCGTCCGTCGTGACTGTCGGCATGGCTTCCTTCATCCCCGTTTCTGGCGCATAGGCGCGCCTCATCCTCTGAAATCAAGCGCCCGGCAAGGGCGGCCGGGAGAGTCATGGATTCCGCAACGTCATCCTTTCGCGCCGAAATGAAGAAGCTGCACCGCGCGCCCGAACCGGAGGTGCTCAAACCCCTTTTGCAGCGCGCGCGACTCGATGCCCGCGAGCGCGAAGGGACGGTGCAGGTGGCGCTGGGCCTGCTCGCCGATCTGCGCGCGGCCCAGTCGAGCGGCTGGGTCAACCAATTCCTCCAGCAATACCGGCTGAATTCGTCGGAAGGCGTGGCGCTCTTGTCGCTGGCGGAAGCGTTCCTGCGCGTGCCGGACCCGGAGACGGCCGATCTGCTGATCGCCGACAAATTCGGCGATGCCGATTGGAAAGCGCATGCCGGCAAAAGCACGTCCAAGCTGGTCAACACCGCCACCTGGGGGCTGATCGTCGGCAAGGCGCTGGTCAGCGAAGGCGGGCAGGGCGGAGTGCTGCGCCGCCTGATCTCGCGCGCCGGCGAACCGTTCGTGCGCCAGGCGGTCGGCGCCGCGATGAAGATGATGGGCGAAGTCTTCGTGATGGGCCGGACCATCGACGAAGCGATGCGCCGGATGAAGAAGCCGGAGAACAGGGGCTTCACCGCCAGCTTCGACATGCTGGGCGAGGCGGCGCGGACCTTCCCCGACGGCCAGCGCTATTTCGACGCCTATGCGAACGCGATCGACGCGGTGGGCAGCGACCCGGCGGCGGGTCACTCGATCTCGGTCAAGCTCTCCGCGCTCCATCCGCGTTACGAAGTCGCGCAATGGGACCGCTGCGTGCCCGCGCTGACGGAGATGCTGGAAACGCTCTGCATCCAGGCGGCGGACAAGGGCATCGCGCTCACCGTCGACGCCGAGGAATCCGAGCGGCTGGAAATGAGCCTCGACATTATCGAGGCGGTCGCGCGGCTGCCCCGGCTGAAGGGCTGGGACGGCTATGGCATGGCCGTGCAGGGCTATGGCAAACGCTGCCGCGCCGTGATCGGCTGGGCCGACGCGCTGGGGCAGGAAACCGGGCGGCGGATGAACGTCCGCCTGGTCAAGGGCGCTTATTGGGACAGCGAGATCAAGCGCACCCAGGAAGCGGGCCTCAGCGACTATCCGCTCTTCACCCGCAAGGCGGCGACCGACGTCTCCTATCTCGCCTGCGCGAAGGACATGCTGGCGGCGAAAGGCATCCGCCCCGCCTTCGCCAGCCACAATGCGCTGACGGTCGCGACGATCGTCGAATGGGCGGGCGCCGAGCGGGACTTCGAATTCCAGCGGCTGCACGGCATGGGCGAAGGCCTGTACGAGCGGCTGGTGCGTGAGGAGGGCTATCACTGCCGCATCTACGCGCCGGTCGGCGGCCATCGCGACCTCCTCGCCTATCTGGTCCGCCGCCTGCTCGAGAACGGCGCGAACTCCAGCTTCGTCCACCAGCTCGCCGACGAGCATATGAGCGACGCGGAATTGCTCGCCGACCCGGTCGAGAAAATCGCGAAGGTGGGCGGCGAACGCCATCCGAGCATTCCGCTGCCCAAAGACCTGTTCGCGCCGGAACGCCGGAACAGCGAGGGGATCGACCTTCAGGATCGGGATGTGCTGGCGGGGGTTGCTGCACAAATCCTCCCCGGGACGGGGAGGGGGACCGCTCGCGGAGCGAGGGGTGGAGGGGGCCCGGGCAGAGATGCGGCGTCGGGCCCCCTCCACCAGCCTTCGGCTGGTCCCCCTCCCCGTCCCGGGGAGGATTTGGTAGGCCGCGCCCAATCGGCCTTCCCCGCCTGGTCCCTCCGCCCCGTCCACGAACGCGCGGCCTGTCTCGACCGGCTCGCCGACCTGCTTGAACAGCACCGCACCGAACTGATGGCGATCTGCGTGCACGAAGCGCGCAAGACGATCCCCGACGCGCTCGCCGAAGTGCGCGAGGCGGTCGATTTCTGCCGCTATTACGCCGATCAGGCGCGCGGGCATCTGATGCCCGTAGAGCTGCCCGGGCCGACCGGCGAGCGGAATGTGCTCCGCCACGAAGGCCGGGGCGTGTGGGCGACGGTCGCGCCGTGGAATTTCCCCCTCGCGATCTTTCTCGGCCAGACGGTCGCGGCTCTGGTCGCCGGCAACACGGTCGTCGCCAAGCCCGCGCCGCAGACGCCGCGCATCGCCGCGCGCGCGGTCGAGCTCGCGCATGAGGCGGGCGTGCCGGAAGACGCGCTGATCCTGGCGCCGGGCGGCCCGGAAATCGGCGCGGCGCTGGTCGCGGACAAGCGGGTCGCGGGCGTCGCTTTCACCGGCTCCACCGCCACCGCGCGCAAGATCGCGCGCAGCCTGCTCGACGATGACAGCCGCCCGATCGTGCCGCTGATCGCGGAGACCGGCGGCGTCAACGCGATGATCGTCGATTCGACCGCGCTCGCCGAACAGGTGGTGCAGGACGTTGTGACCTCGTCCTTCCGCTCGGCCGGCCAGCGCTGCTCCGCGCTGCGCCTGCTGCTGCTGCAGGAAGAGATTGCCGAGTCGACGCTGGAGATGCTCGCCGGCGCGATGGACACGCTGATCGTCGGCGATCCGTCCGATCCCGCCACCGATGTCGGCCCGGTCATCGACCAGGCCGCCTATGACAAGCTCATGGCGCACCGCGAGCGGATGCGGAATTCTTGGATCCACACGGTGGAGGTTCCCCGGCGAAGGCCGGGGTCCAGAACCGGCCTCCATGATGGACCCCGGCCTTCGCCGGGGAACGAAGACTTGATCGTCCCCCCCACCGCGATCCGGCTCGACTCGCTCGACGACCTCAACACCGAATGGTTCGGCCCGATCCTGCACGTCGCCACCTGGTCGGCGGGCAAGCTGGAAGAGACGGTCGCGCATATCAACGCCAAGGGCTTCGGCCTGACCATGGGCCTGCACAGCCGCATCGCCCGGTCGGCCGAGACAGTGGAGGCGCTGGCGCGGGTCGGCAATCTCTACGTCAACCGCTCGATGATCGGCGCGATCGTGGGCTCGCAGCCGTTCGGCGGCGAGGGCCATAGCGGCACCGGTCCGAAGGCGGGCGGGCCCAACTACCTGCCCCGCTTTACCGCCGAGCGCGTGACCAGCACCGACACGACAAGCTCCGGCGGCAATGCCACATTGCTCAGCCTCGACGATATCGGGTTTTGATGACTCATCCTCTCCCTTGACGGGAGAGGATAGCGAAGCTTGGCGGCTCGTCCGCCTAGCGTAGCTTGGTGAGGGTGGCTGAGTTGGAGATTATTCTCCCGGCGCCGTCACCCCTCACCCCGCTCAAGCCTGCCGGCTTGAGTCGCCCTCTCCCGCAAGGGGAGAGGGTAAATCACCCCCGCGTCACGCTGGTCCACAGCTCGCGCGTCACCGGATAGCCGAGCCCCTCCGGGATACACAGCCAGAGGCCATCGTCGCGATCTTCGGCGAAGGGCGTGATCGGCACGATCGGGTGGGCGAGCGCGCTGTCCAGCGCCGCGTCGAAGCTGGCGAATTGCGCCAGCCTTTCGAGGTTGCGGCGGGTCGGGAAAATCACGTCCGCCTCGCCCCTGTCGCACATGGCGAGCACATCCGCCGCGCTCGCCCAGAAAGCGCACACCGTCTCGTTGCCGTCGGCCTCCGGGTCGGGCGCGTCGGGGGCGACGCTGGCGATGTAGAACAAAGTGTCGAAATTGCGCGCCTGGCGGTGCTTGGGCAGCCAGCGCGCGAACGGCGTCAGATCGTGGATGCCCAGCCCGAAATCGAAGCCCACTTCCTCGAGCGTCTCGCGCAGTGCGGCGATGCGGGCGGCGGCGTCGTCCGCGGGCAGGTCGGGATGCTCGGCCGCGCGCACCCGGTCCTCGGGGTCGATCCGGCCGCCCGGAAACACCAGTGCCCCGCCCGCAAACGCCATCCCCGCCGCGCGCTGGGTGATCAGGATTTCGGGCGAACCGCTCGCCCGTTCACGGAACAGGATCAGCGTGGCGGCGGGAATTGCTTCGATCATGTTGCGCCGGCCCCTTAGCCGTTCGGGCTGAGCTTGTCGAAGCCCTCCCTTCTTCTTTCGGCAATTCAGAAAAGAAAGGGAGGGCTTCGACAAGCTCAGCCCGAACGGTGTCATAATGATTGCGCGAACTGCTTCACCAGGAACGCGATGAGCGCTTCCACCCGCGCCGGGCGGAGCGGGTTGGGCGGGGTGACGAGGTGGAGGGCGATCGGCGGGGCGGCCCAGTCGGTCAGCACCTGCTCGACGGTGCCGGCGGCGAGGTCGGCGCCGACGATGAAATCTGGCAGCAATGTGATCCCGAGCCCGGCGCGGAGCGCGGGCAGCATCGCGTCACCGCTGTTGGTGCGGAGCGGGCCGGCGGGCTTCAGCGTCACTTCTTCGCCGCCCGGGCCGGTAAAACGCCACGTCTCATTATTGGCATAGCGAAGGCAGCGATGCTCGGCGAGTTGGGCGGGATGCTGCGGCCGGCCGTGCCGGTTGAGATAGGCGGGGCTGGCGACGACATGCGCGCGGATCGGCGCCAGCCGGCGGGCGCGCAGCGACGAGTCGGGCAGCCGGGCGATGCGCAGCGCCACGTCGACGCCTTGCTCGACCAGGTCGATCGTGCGGTCGTCGAGCATCAGGTCGATGCTGATGCCGGGATGGGCCTCAAGGAATTCTGCGATGACAGGGGCGACGCGCTGCAGCCCGAAGGTCATCGGCGCGGCGAGGCGGACCAGCCCCTTGGGCGCGCGCGCGGCGTCGCGCGCTTCCTCCTCGGCGCAGACGGCTTCGTCGAGGATGCGCCGGGCGCGCGGTGCGAGCGCCTTACCGGTCTCGGTCAGCGACACGGTGCGCGACGTGCGGTGGAACAGGCTCGCGCCCAGCTGCGCTTCCAGCCGCGTCACCGCCTTCGAGACGGTCGCCTTGCTTAAGGACAGCGCGCGCGCGGCGGCGCTGAACGAGCGATGCTCGACGACGGCGGCGAAGATCGCCCAGGCTTCGAAATCGGGAAGGCGCATAATCCGAAACGATAGGTTTCCAAGGTTTCTATTTTTTCGCCAATCCTGCGCGCTATCTTGGCGTCAAGCAAGTCGGGAGACTGACCAATGGTTGAAAAACGGACCTTTGAAAGCCTGGGCCATGCCGATCATGGCTGGCTGAATGCGCGGCATCATTTCTCGTTCGCGGATTATTACGATCCGGCGCGGACAAGCTGGGGCAGCTTGCGCGTCTGGAACGATGACGAGATCGCGGCGAACAGCGGCTTCCCGCCGCACCCGCACCGGGACATGGAGATCATCACCTATGTCCGCTCCGGCGCGATCACCCACCAGGATTCGCTGGGCAATAGCGGCCGCACCGCGGCGGGTGACGTGCAGGTGATGAGCGCCGGCACCGGCGTCCGTCACTCCGAATATAATCTGGAAAGCGAGCCGACCACGCTGTTCCAGATCTGGATCGAGCCGAAGCGGCGCGGCGGCCAGCCCAGCTGGGGCGCCAAGCCGTTTCCGAAAGGCGACCGTTCGGGCAGGTTCGTGACGCTCGCCAGCGGCTTCGACGCCGATCTGGCGCAAGGCGCGCTGCCGATCCGCGCCGACGCCCGCGTGCTCGGCGCGACGCTGAAGGCCGGCGAAAGCATCGACTATGCGCTGGGCGAAGGGCGTCACGCCTATCTCGTGCCGGCCACCGGCGCGATCACGGTCGACGGCACCGATCTGAACGCTCGCGACGGCGGCGCGATCAAAGGCGGCGGGCCCATCCGCATCACCGCCCGCGAAGACGCCGAAATCGTGATGGTCGATTCTGAGTGAATGATTTTCCCTCTCCCCGGGTGGGGAGAGGGATGAAAAGGAGCTTCCCAATGCCCAAAGTTCTCGTCCTCTATTACTCCACCTACGGCCATATCGCGCAGATGGCGGACGCCGTGGCCGAAGGCGCGCGCAGCGAAGGCGCGCATGTCGATATCCGCCGCGTCCCCGATCTTGAAGGCACGGTCGTCGCGCGCCCCGAAACGCCGCAGGCGCTGATCGACGAGCTCGCCGATTATGACGCGATCGTGATCGGCACCGGCACCCGCTTCGGCCGGATGAGCGCGCCGATGGCGGCGTTCCTCGATCAGGCCGGCGCTCTGTGGGCGACCGGCAAGCTCAACGGCAAGGTCGGCGCCGCCTTCACCTCCACCGCCACTCAGCATGGCGGGCAGGAAACCACGCTCTTTTCGATCATCACCAACCTGCTCCATTTCGGGCTGACGGTGGTGGGCCTGGATTACGGCTATGCCGCGCAGATGGGCTTGGACGAAGTGGTCGGCGGCGCCCCCTATGGCGCGACCACCATCGCCGGCGGCCGCGGCGAGCGCCAGCCGAGCGAGGCCGACCTAGGCGGCGCCCGCTATCTCGGCGCCCGCGTGGCACGGACGGCGGCGAAGCTGTTCGGGTAAATGCTCCGCGGAGATGCCGGGTTTCGTTTCGCACGGCGCGCGCGGCTATCTTCCGTCATGCCGAACTTGTTTCGGCACAAGGATTGGGCAGCGTGGCGGCGGAATATGGTTCCCGACCGTCACGCCCGTTTCCCGCTTATCCCGAAACGAGTTCGGGATGACGGGAAGGAGGCGTTGGGGAGGCTTTCGGGATGACGGGAGGGAAGCTTATGGTCTAGGCCCTCCCGCGTGCTCGAAGACCGCATCCTCTTCATCGACGCCGAAGCTTTGGTGATCGACAAGCCCGCCGGCCTCCCGGTCGATCGCCCGAAGGACGGCACCACCGCGCTCGCCGATCTCGTCGGCGATCTGCGTTTCGGCTTCGCGCGGCCGCCGGGCATCGTCCACCGGCTGGACCGCGACACCAGCGGTTGCCTGCTGCTCGCGCGCAACCACGGCGCGCACCGCCGCTTCTCCGCCGCCTTCCAGGATGGCACCGTCCGGAAAACCTATCTCGCCGTGCTGGAAGGCGTGCCCGAGGCGGAGGAAGGCGTGATCGCGCTTTCCCTCTCCAAGATCAGCAGCGCCTCGGGCGGCTGGCGGATCATCCCGGCGAAGAAAGGCAAGCCCGCCGTCACCCGCTGGACGCGGCTGGACGTGCGCGACGGCCGCGCGCTGGTCCGCTTCGAGCCGGAGACCGGCCGCACGCATCAGCTCCGCGTCCATGCGGCGAGCGGCCTCGGCCTGCCGATCGTCGGCGATCCGACTTACGGCAAGGGCGGCCCGGCAATGCTGCTCCACGCCAGCCGCATCGTCATGCCGCGCCACAACAAGCCCGCCGTGGATGTCGAAGCGCCGCTGCCGGAACGCTTCGGGAGCTGGACGCTTGGCTAGGACCGAGTGGCCGCCGCTGCCCGAGGACGCGCTCGAGGAGCGTTTCCTCGCCGCGACCGGGCCGGGCGGGCAGAATGTCAACAAGGTCGCGACCGCCGTGCAATTGCGCCTCGACGTGTTCGCGCTCCGGCTGCACCCGGACGTCTATGCCCGGCTGAAGGCGCTCGCCGGCAGCCGCTGGACCAAGGAAGGCGAGATACTCGTCACCGCCCGCGCCCACCGCACGCAGGAGGCCAACCGCGCCGAAGCCCGCGCGCGGCTGGCGGAGCTCGTCGGCAAGGCGCACATTGCGCCGGTTAAGCGCAGGAAGACCAAGCCGAGCAAGGCGGCGAAGGCGAAACGGGTGGACGAGAAAAAAGGCCGCAGCGCGGTCAAGGCCGGGCGCGGCAAGGTTCGGGTGGAGTAGCGCGGCAATCTTCTCGCTGCTGGGACCGAGTCCTCTCCGTTCCGACGGAGCCTCCACGCCCGTTCGGGCTGAGCTTGTCGAAGCCCTCCCTTCTTCTTAGGTCGGCGTCGAAAGGTAAGGGAGGGCTTCGACAAGCTCAGCCCGAACGGTGTTTCCTGTGTTCAAATTCGACATCGCCGGCGGCTCCAAGACCGAGCTCTACAATGACCTCCTCTCGGCGCTCGACGCGCTGACGGCGGACGAGCCCGATCCGATCGCCAACATGGCGAACGCGGCAGCCCTGCTGTTTGAATATCTGCCCGATCTGAACTGGGCCGGCTTCTACCGCATGATCGGCGGCGAGCTGGTGCTGGGGCCGTTCCAGGGCAGGACCGCCTGCATCCGCATCCCGCTGGGCAAAGGCGTGTGCGGCACGGCGGCGGAGACGCGCGAAACGCAATTGGTCGCGGACGTCAACGCCTTTCCGGGCCACATCGCCTGCGACGCCGCCTCCGCCTCGGAGCTGGTCGTGCCGATCGTGGCGCAGGGCGAACTGATCGGCGTGCTTGACCTCGACAGCCCGACGCCCGGCCGCTTCGACGCCGGCGACGCCGCGGGGTGCGAGATGCTGGTCAAGCTGCTGGCGGAGCGGATCAAAAAATAGGGACAATCCCCAAAAAATACAAAAAATAGGGACAGTCCCTATTTTTCTCCCACCGACGTCTTAGTGCCAATGCTGCGCACGAAAAATAGGGACAGTCCCTATTTTTTTGGAGAGGTGCTCAGCTCAGCCGATCGATCGCCTCTTTATCCAGGCTGCCCGGCACGATCATCAGCGGGCAGGGGAGGGTGCCGGCGTCGCTGCCGGCGAAATGGGCGACCAGCGGACCCGGGACGCCGCTCGCCGCCGCGCCCAGCACCAGCGCGGCGATCTCGGGATGCTCGGCGAGCAGCTCGCGGACCACCTGCACCGGCTCGCCCTGCCGCACCAGGATCGACGGGCGGATGCCGGCTTCGTCGAAGAGAGTGCCGGAGGCGGAGGCGACCAGCCCCTCGGCCCGCTGCCGCGCTTCGTCCTCGATCGTCGCCTGCACGCCGCCCCAGGCGATGAAGTCCGCCTGCTCGATCAGCGCCAGCACCAGCACCGTGCCGCCGGTCTTGGCCGCGCGCCGCGCCGCGAAGCGCAGCGCGATTTCCGCTTCCTCGGTCTCGTCGATGACCGCCAGATAAGTGCGCATGGGCGTCCCCCTGATCCGCACGACAATTGGGCGAAGCTTGCCTCAAGCGCAATATCTTGACCGGCTCTTGCCCATGGCCGAAGGGGAAGGCCGGAATTGCCCAGAAACGCACAGGAGCCCCCATGCCGATCGAGCTCAAGATGCCGGCCCTTTCGCCGACGATGGAGGAAGGGACGCTGGCCAAATGGCTGGTCAAGGAAGGGGATGAAGTGAAATCCGGCGACATCCTCGCCGAGATCGAGACCGACAAGGCGACGATGGAATTCGAAGCGGTCGATGAAGGCACGGTCGCGAAGATCGTGGTGCCCGAGGGCACGGATGGCGTGAAGGTCGGCACCGTGATCGCGCTGATCGCGGGCGAAGGCGAAGAAACCAGCCCCTCTCCCGCCGCGGCGGGAGAGGGACAGACCGGCGCAGCCGGTCAGGGTGAGGGCAAATCCGAATCCGCCAAGCCCTCACCCTCCCACTCGCCTGACGGCGAGCGGGCCCCTCCCTCTCCCGAAGCGGGAGAGGGGCAAAAGCCGCCCGCGCCCGCCAAGTCGGACGGCGACCGCGTAAAAGCCTCGCCGCTCGCCCGCCGTCTCGCCGAGGCGAAGGGCATCGACCTCGCCGCCATCCAGGGTTCCGGCCCCAATGGCCGGATCGTCAAGGCGGATATCGATTCAGCGGAAGGGAAGGGAGAGCTTCGACAGGCTCAGCCCGAACGGAGCGGTGCGGCGGACTCTTCAACGGTTCAGCCGGCGCCCGCCGAAGGGCCGAAGGCGGAGTTCAGCACCGACATCCCGCACGAAGCGGTCAAGCTTTCGAACATGCGCAAGACGATCGCACGCCGCCTGACCGAGGCGAAGCAGACGATCCCGCATATCTATCTGACCGTCGATATCCGCCTCGACGCGCTCCTGAAGCTGCGCGCCGAGCTGAATGGCGCGCTGACCGGGCGGGGCGTCAAGCTCAGCGTCAACGATCTGCTCATCAAGGCGCTGGCGGTGTCCTTGAAGCAGGTGCCGGAGTGCAACGTCTCCTTCACGCCGGACAGCCTGATCAAATACAGCCGCGCCGACATTTCGGTCGCAGTGTCGATCCCGGGCGGGTTGATCACGCCGATCATCGCCGATGCCGACGCCAAAGGTGTCGCCGCGATATCCAGCGAGATGCACGAGCTCGCGGCGCGGGCGAAGGAAGGCAAGCTCCAGCCGCACGAATATCAGGGCGGCACCGCCAGCATTTCCAACATGGGCATGTTCGGCATCAAGCAGTTCGAAGCCGTCATCAATCCGCCCCAGGGCATGATCATGGCGATCGGCGCGGGCGAGAAGCGGCCGTACATCGTCGATGACGCGCTCGGCGTGGCGACGGTGATGAGCGCCACCGGCAGCTTCGACCACCGCGCCATCGACGGCGCCGACGGCGCCCGGCTGATGAAAGCGTTCAAGGAGCTGGTGGAGGCACCGTTGGGGTTGGTGGCCTAGATGCCCTCACCCTCCCACCTTGCTGCGCAAGGCGGGCCCCTCCCTCTCCCCGGTGGGGAGAGGGCCTCCGACCATCTGCCCCTCTCCCGGCAACGGGAGAGGGAGGGGCCCGCCGGGCAAAGCCCGGTGGGAGGGTGAGGGCATATGGCCTATCCCAGCCATGCCGAACTGCTCGCTCGCGCCAAATGGATGCGCGCCAACCCGACCGAAGCCGAAAAACGCCTCTGGGCCATGCTCCGCAACCGCCGTCTTGAAACCCACAAGTTCAAGCGGCAACGGATCATTGCACCTTACATCGTTGATTTCGCCTGCCTGGGCGCTGGCTTGATCATCGAAGCCGACGGATCGCAGCACGCCGACAATCGCGCCGACGAGCGGCGCGACGCCTTTTTGCGCAACGCCGGCTTTCGCGTGCTGCGATTCTGGAACAATGACGTGCTTGAAAACAGCGCCGGTGTGTTCGACCTGATCTGCGCCGCGCTCGAAGACCCTCACCCTCCCGCGCCTACGGCGTGGGCCCCTCCCTCTCCCCGGCGGGGAGAGGGGCTAGAAGGAGCCTCTCTTGCCTGAAACCTACGATCTCATCGTCCTCGGCTCCGGGCCCGGCGGCTATGTCGCCGCGATCCGGGCGTCGCAGCTGGGCCTGAAAACCGCGATCGTCGAGCGCGAGCTGCTGGGCGGCATCTGCCTCAACTGGGGCTGCATCCCGACCAAGGCGCTGCTCCGCTCCGCCGAGATCTTCCATTACATGTCCCACGCCAGGGATTACGGCCTGGTCGCGGATCGGATCAGCGCCGATCTGGACGCGGTGGTGAAGCGGTCGCGCGGCGTCGCGGCGCAGCTGAACAAGGGCGTCACCGGGCTCATGAAGAAGAACAAGATAGCCGTGCACATGGGCACCGGCGTCCTGACCGGGAAAGGCAAGCTGACCGTCACGGCTGAGGACGGCAAGAAGACCGAGCTTGCCGCGAAGAACATCATTGTCGCGACCGGCGCGCGCGCCCGCGACCTGCCCTTCGCGAAGGCGGACGGCAAGCGCATCTGGACCTATCGTCACGCGCTGGTGCCTACCGAAATGCCGACCAAGCTGCTCGTGATCGGCTCCGGCGCGATCGGCATCGAGTTCGCCAGCTTCTACAAGGATATGGGCGCCGAGGTGACGGTTGTCGAAATGCTCGACCGGCTGGTGCCGGTGGAGGATGCCGACGTTTCCGCCTTCCTCGAAAAATCGCTGAAGAAGCAGGGCATGACGATCATGACCGGCGCGGGCGTCGAAAAGCTCGAGGCGGGGCCGAAGGGCGTCAAGGCCGCGATCAAGGGCAAGGACGGCAAGGTCGTCGAAAGCGAATTCAGCCACGCGATCGTCGCGATCGGCATCGTCCCCAACACCGAGAATATCGGGCTGGAGGCGCTGGGCGTGAAGACGGAGCGCGGCCATATCGTCACCGATGCCGCCTGCCGCACCAATGTCGACGGCCTCTATGCGATCGGCGACGTCACTGCGCCGCCCTGGCTGGCGCACAAGGCAAGCCATGAAGGCGTGATCGCGGCCGAAGCGATCGCCGGCAAACACCCGCACGCGATGGACCCCAGGAACATCCCCGGCTGCACCTATTGCCGCCCGCAGATCGCGAGCGTGGGCCTGACCGAAGCCAAGGCGAAGGAAGCGGGATACGAAGTCAAGGTCGGCACTTTCCCGTTCATCGGCAACGGCAAGGCGATCGCGCTGGGCGAGACCGAGGGGTTCGTGAAGACGGTGTTCGACGCCAAAACCGGCGAGCTGCTCGGCGCGCACATGATCGGCGCCGAAGTTACCGAGCTGATCCAGGGCTATACGGTCGGCAAGCAGGGCGAGCTGACCGAGGCGGAGTTCATGGACACCGTCTTCCCGCACCCGACCTTGAGCGAGATGATGCACGAAAGCGTCCTCGCCGCCTATGGAAGGGTGCTGCACATCTGAGCGTAGCCCCTCCGGCGCCCGCCCCTCCCTCGTCATCCCGAACTTGTTTCGGGATAAGGGTGGGGTCGGACAGCAGTCGCAGCCATTCGCCGCCGCCCCGCGACGTCACGCTTATCCCGAAACAAGTTCGGGATGACGGTTGCTCAGGGGGATCGGGATGACGGTTTGAAGAGGTGGCGAGGGAAGGCCCACGGAACTCACTGATTCCCGCGTTCGTTTCGCCCGCTTCGAGGGAAGGATGAGCCATGCGGAAAATCACTATCATTTCAGCGGTTGCGGCGATCGGGCTTGCGGTTGCGGGCTGCGGACGCGCGAACAGCGATGAAAGCTCGGCCACCGACAACGGCGCGATGGCCAACGAAGCCAATGCCGCCGACAATATGATGGCCGTGAACGACACCGCCGCGCCGGCGCCCGCTACCGCCGCCGAGTTCGGCGCCCAGGCGGGCGCGAGCGATCTGTTCGAGATCGAAAGCTCCAAGCTCGCCCAGGCGCAGGGTAGCGACGCCAAGGTCAAGGACTTCGCGGCGATGCTGGTCAAGGACCACACCAAGTCCACCGCCGATCTGAAGGCGATCGCCGCCAAGGAGAAGATCGACCTGCCGCCGCCGGCGCTCGATGCCGACAACCAAGGCAAGCTCGATGCGCTGAAAGCGGTCAAGGGCGCCGATTTCGACAAACTCTATATCAGCCAGCAGATCCCCGCGCACGAAGCCGCGCTGCAGCTGATGCAGAACTATGCCGCGACCGGCGACAACGAAGCGGTGAAAGGCTTCGCGACCAAAATGGAGCCGGTGATCCAGCACCATCTGGATGCGGCAAAGGCGCTGGCGAAGTAGCACCCTCTCCCTTGACGGGAGAGGATAGCGAAGCTTGGCAGCTTGTCTGCCTAGCGTAGCTTGGTGAGGGTGACGGCGCCGGAAATTTTTCTCCCACTCCGTCACCCTCACCCCGCTCGCGGCTGCCGCCGCGAGTCGCCCTCTCCCGTCAAGGGAGAGGGGCTTGCCGCCTGTTTCTATGCGTCCTACCCCCTCTCCAACTTAGGGAGGGCTCATGATCCGTTCGCTTCTGCTCGGCCTCGCCGCTGTCGCCGCGCCTGCGTCTGCCGAAACTGTCGTCGTCACCGCCGCGCGCATGGTCGATGTGCTGGCGGGCAAGACCGTCGACAATCCGGTCGTTGTCATCACCAATGGCCGTATCGCCTCGGTCTCCACCGGTGGGGCGGTGCCCGCCGATGCCCGGCGCATCGACCTGGCCGGCAAGACGATCCTGCCCGGCCTGATCGACATGCACGTCCATCTGACCAGCCTGGCCGAGATCGGCGGCTATCGCGGGCTGCGCTATACCGACAGTTTCTGGCAGGCGGCGGGCACGGCGAACGCGCGCAGGACGCTGGAGGCCGGCTTCACCACCGTGCGCAATGTCGGTTCCGCCAATTTCGACGATGTCGGGCTGAAGCAGGCGATCGACGGCGGCTGGATCCAGGGCCCGCGCATCGTGCCCGCGGGCTATGCGATCGGCGCGACCGGCGGGCATTGCGACGACAATTCGCTGCCGCCTTCGTTCGACCGCAAGGAGCCTTCGGTGATCAATTCGCCGGAGGAAGCGCGCGCCAAGGTGCGCTGGCTGCACAAATATGGCGCGGACGTGATCAAGATCTGTGCGACCGGCGGCGTCTTCTCGCTGGGCGACGCAGTCGGCGCGCAGCAGCTCACTTATGAGGAAATGAAAGCGATCGCCGACGAAGCGCACATGCTGGGCCTGAAAGTCGCCGCGCATGCGCACGGGCCGGAAGGCATCCGCGCGGCGATCCAGGCGGGCATCGACACGATCGAGCATGCCAGCCTTGCTGACGATGAAGGCATCAAGCTCGCGGCGCAGAAAAAGACCTGGTTCGACATGGATATCTATAATGACGATTATATCCTGGCGACCGGCACCGCCAACGGCACCGAGCAGGAAAGCCTGGACAAGGAAAAGATGATCGGCCGGCTGCAGCGCGAGACGTTCCGCAAGGCATTCCGCGCCGGCGTGCCGATGATCTTCGGCACCGATGCCGGCGTCTATCCGCACGGCCAGAATGCGCGCCAGTTCGCCAAGGAAGTCGAATGGGGCATGACGCCGATGCAGGCGATCCAGTCCGCGACGAAGAGCGCGGCCGAAGCGCTCGGCCAGACGGCCGACGTCGGCGCGATCGCCCCCGGCCGCTACGGCGACATCATCGCCGTCGACGGCGACCCCACCCAGGACGTGCGCGTGCTGGAAAAAGTGGCGGTGGTCATCAAGGGCGGCGAGGTGGTGAAGCAGTGACTTCTTCCCCTCTCCCCGGCGGGGAGAGGGCGACTCGCCGCACGGCGAGCGGGGTGAGGGGGCTCCGCTTTCGAGATTGCCCTCCGACTCAGTACCCCCTCACCCAACCCTCTCCCCGCCGGGGAGAGGGCTAGATGCTGCGCGCCACCACCCTCCTCCTCCTGTTCGTCCTGCTTCTCGGCGTCCTGCTCGGAACCTTCGGCACTCCGGCCTTCGATCTGGCTCTGGCCCGCGCGGCATCCGCGGGACGTGCCGATGCGGGCTTCTGGCAGAGCGCCACGATGCTGGGCGGCGGCGAGGTCCGTGCGGCCGCCGGTCTGCTCGCCGCCGCGTTCCTCTGGCTGCGCAAGCGGGGCCGGGACGGGCTGATCCTGCTCAGCGTCGCGCTTATCCAGACCGGCACGAACAGCGCGCTTAAAATCCTGTTCCACCGCGCGCGGCCCGATCTCTATCCACATCTCGACCGGGTGTGGGACCAGAGCTACCCCAGCGGCCACGCCGCCCAGAGCGCGGCGCTGTATCTCATGATCGCGCTGC
>JAFEEY010000094.1:0-22132 GCA_018240865.1 Pseudomonadota bacterium
GCGCCGCGGTTCGCTTCCAGTCGCGCGGCGAGCAGCGAGACGCGCTGTTCCAGCTGCGCCGATTCGGAGCGCAGGCCCTGTGCCGTCGTCAGGAACCGCGCCGCCTCGCGCCGGCTGGTCCTGAGCATGAGCACGCCGAGCACCCCGATCAGCGCCAGCGGCGCGCTGCTTGCGCCAATGATCATCGCCAGATTGGCGAAGGCATCCTGCCGCGCGGCGATGCTCCAAACGACGAACGCGATCCAGGCGAGCGCGGCGAGCGTCAGCAGCGCAGCGACCGCGATCGTGCCGCCGCTGCGGGCGGGCACGGATTGCTCTTCATAAACGGGTTCCGGCACCGCCGGCGTCGATTCTTCCAAAATCAGCTCTTCGTCCTGATCGGCATGCAGGCCGACAATGTTGCCCCGGGTCATGACCGCAGCATACCAACTTTTCCGGGGGAAAGAACAAGCCCGGGTTACCGGGTTTTAAGCTTTTCGGGGATAATCCTGCGGCATGTCGTTCGAACAAGCCATCAGCACCTCGCTCGCCGCCGCTGTCGGCGACGATCGCGCCCTCGTCGCAGAGCTCGAAACTGCATTCATGGAAAGCGCGTCGCGCCATGTCGAGACGATGCGCAATGCCGCGGACGATCAGGATTGGCGCGAAGCCGCGCTGCGCTTAAAAGGCCTGGCGGCCAGCTTCGGCGCGACCACGCTGATGCAACATGCCAGCAAGGCGGCCGATGCGCGCCGTGGCGACGCCGAGGCGATGCGTGACATCGAACGCGGGCTGATGCTGATCACGCTCTGACGTTCGCGCCTTTGCAGGGCGCGTCATAACGCCTAGTGGACGGCCCGATGCGGGGCCGCACATGCTGACCGGAATTATCATCGCCTGCGAGGAAGTCGCGGACGGCACGACGCTGCGCGCCGAATTGCCAGTCGCGGGCCAGACCGTGTTCGAACAGCAGGCCCGGTTGCTCATCGAAACCGGAGCCGATCGGGTGATCGCGATCGCCGAGCGGCTGCCGCCCGGTCTGGCTGGGGCGGTCACGCGGCTCAGGCGCGAGGGCCTCGCGGTCGAGCTGCTGCGTCAGGTCCATGACGTCGCCCAACGGGTAAAACCGGATGAGCGCCTTCTCTTCGTGGGCGACGGCATCGTCACGGACGAGAATGCGGTCGAACGGTTGCTGGAGGCGCCGGCGCCGGCGGTCCTCGTCCTCCCTGACGCGCCGGGCACCGAGGCCTGGGAGCGGATCGACGCCGCTTCGCGTTGGGCCGGGCTGCTGCTTGCGAACGGTGAGTTGGTGCGGCGCACGGCGCGGATGCTGGGCGACTGGGATCTGCAGTCGACCTTGCTGCGCAATGCCGTTCAGTCGGGCGCGGAGCGCGTCGACGTCAGCGCTGCCACGCCGCTGCTTGCCCAGGTCGTCGACCCCGCAGGCGCGCTGGCGGTCGAGCAAGCGATCGGCGAAGCCGCGACGCGGCGTCACGCCGGCTTGCTTGACCGGCACGTGTTCGATCCATTCGCCCGCCTGATCGCACCGCGGGCGATGGCGGCGATGATCGACCCGGCCTGGTTGCGCGGCGGCAGCGCGGGCCTGTTGATCCTGTCGGCGCTGGCGTCGATCGCGGGCTGGCCCTGGGCCGGGCTGCTCTTCGCGATGCTCTCCGGACCTGTCGATACGCTCGGCCGCCATCTCGGCGCACTGTCGATGCGTTCGCGGCGCGACCGGAGCCGCTGGACGCGCATCCGCTATGGCGCGGCGAGCGCGGCACTGCTGGCGATAGGCTGGGGGTTGCGCCCGTTCGGCTGGGGAACGCTGGCGCTCACGACGGCAACGCTCGGGTTCATGGCCGCATTTTTCGAACATGAGCGGCTGATCGGGCGGCCCGCGCGGCGGCCGCTTTGGCTGGCCGAACCCGACGCGCTGATCTGGCTGCTAGTGCCCTTCGCGGCGGTTGGCTGGTGGCCTTTGGGACTCGCCGCGCAATCGGCCTACGCGCTCGCTTCATTGCTGGCGGCGCAAAGGCTGACCGCCCGTCAGCGATGAGGAGCGATTACCTCCGGACCGACTTCGCCGACTGCGTCCTCGCCTGAAAACAGCCGGTCGAGCCGGTTGCGCAGATGGGTCTGGAATTGCTCGGCGGGAATGGAACGGGGGCGATTCAGCGAAATCTCGTTCGCGATCACACCTTTGATCCGGTCGATCGCGCCCTGATCGAGCACACCGGCCCTGCGCAGCTCGATCGCGAGCTGGATGAGGCCGACAGTCGTCGCCTGGGTGCGCATGCCGACCAGCTCGATCGAATCGTGCAGCTGCTTGTCTTCCGCATAGCCCATGACACGCTCCCCTTGCGTCCTCACCCCAACGATAGAACGCTTGAAGGGCGGCGCAAGGTTCAGAGGATGATGCGGAAGCGGGCGCCGCCGAGCGGGCTTTGTTCGATACCGATCGTGCCGTCATGGGCGAGCACGATCTGGCGGGCGAGGCTCAGGCCCACGCCGGTGCCCTTGGCCTTGGTGGTGAAGAAGGGGAGGAAGACTTCGGCGCGCCTGGCTTCCGGAATGCCGGGTCCGTTATCGTCGACGAGAATCGTCGCGCCGCCGCCGCGCGTCGCTTCGAAACGCAGGCCGAGGCCGGGTTCGGCGGCGCTGCCTTCCGCTGCCTCGGCGCCGTTGCGCAGCAGGTTGATCAGCAATTGCGCGAGCAGGTCGGGATCGGCGTCGATCATCATCGTCTCGGGGTCGACGGCGAGGTCGAAGCCGATGCGGCTCGCGGGCCAGTCGGCCTGGAACAACCGCCGCAATTCGTCGGCGAAGGACGCGGCGACGAACACCTGGCGATGCACCTGCGGCGTGCGGCTGATCTGGCGGTAGCTCTGCACGAAATGCATTACGCCATCCGCGCGCCGCGCCAGAGTCTCGACCGCGGCGCGGGCGTCGGCGATCGTTTCGTCGCCGCCCTTGTCCGCTTCGATCATCAGGTCGGCGGCGGTCCGCGCGAGCGACGTCACCGGCGTCATCGAATTCATGATCTCATGCGTCAGCACGCGCACCAGGTCGCTCTGCGTCGCGATCTCGACCGCGTTCAAAGCTTCCTGGATCGGCTGGACGGTGATGACGCGGTGCGATCCGCCGAGCCTGTGCACGGCGCCCGCGCGCAGCAGCGCACGCTGGGTCTGGCCGCTTTCCAGCGCCATTGTCACGAGCTGCCGGCTGCCGGGCTGAAGGCTGCGCAGGCATTGCGCGAAACCTTCGCCGAACTGGGCATAGTCAGCGATGCGCACGCCTTCGAGCGCGCCGAACATGCGTCGTGCCGTCTTGCCGACGGGTTCGACCCGTTCCTCCGCGTCGATCAGCAGCAGCGCGATCGGCAGATCGTCCACGATCGCCTGATAGAAGCGGCTTTCGTCCGACATCCGGGCGCGTTCTTCGCGGAGCGCGCGGATGCCGGAATCGAGCGCATCGCCCAGCGCATCGAAGCCTGATCCGGCCGCCGGCCGCGAGAAGCTCGCCGACATGTCGCCGAACCGGATCGCCTCGATGAAGCGGGCCACTTCGAGATTGGTGCGCTGGATGAAGTTCCACAGGCCCAGCGCCGCGACGAAGACCAGGGCGGCGGCGACGATCCGCGCCGCGCCCAGATTGGGATTGGCGAGCGAGGCCGCGAACGCCGCCAGTATCGCCAGCAGCACCGCCATCCGCCACGCCAGCCCCAGCGCGAACCGCCCCTTAAAGCCCATTGCGAAAGCCTGGCCTCCCCCCTTGTGGGGGAGGTTGGTGGGGGGCGGCCCGCGTCCGCGGGCCAGAAGACTCCTTGTTGGCGACGACAGCTTGCGCTGTCATCGCGCCCCCCACCCAACCCTCCCCCACAAGGGGGGAGGGCTTTTGACGCCGAGTCTCACCCTCAAAGCCCATGTTTTTCCATGCGGCGGTAGAGCGAGGCGCGAGTCAGGCCCAGTTCGTTGGCGGCGAGCGAGATATTATAGGCGTGTTTCTGCAGCGCGCGCTCGATCATCTGCCGTTCGGCGCGTTCCAGATTGAGATCGCTGTCGCTCTGCGCCGCCACGACCGCGATATGTTCGGCCTGGCGCCGGATCGAGAAATCGTCGACCGTCAGCGGCCCGCCGTCGGACAGGATCACCGCGCGCTCGGCGGCATGGCGCAGCGCGCGGACATTGCCCGGCCAGTCATAACTGGTCAGCGCGCCCAGAACGTCGGGTGCGAGCGGCGGCACGGGCTTGTCGTACTTGCGGGCATAGAGGCCCAGATAATGATCGAGCAGCAGCGGGATGTCCTCCCGGCGCTGGCGCAGTGGCGGCAGCTCGATCTCGACCGTGTTCAAGCGGAACAGAAGGTCGGGCCGGAACCGGCTTTCGTCGCCCAGCGCTTGCGGCGAAAGATTGGTCGCGGCGATCACGCGCACGTCGATCGGCACGGACTTGTTGGAGCCGACCGGCGTCACCCGGCGCTGTTCCAGCGCGGTCAGAAGTTTCGGCTGCAAATGCAACGGAAGATTGCCGATCTCGTCCAGGAACAGCGTTCCCCCGTCCGCTGCCTGCAGGCGCCCGATGCGATCCGCGCGCGCATCGGTGAAGGCGCCTTTCACATGGCCGAACAGCTCGGAATCGAACAGGGTTTCAGCGACCGCGCCGAGATCGACTGACAGCATCACCCGATTCTCGCGGCGCGAGCGGCGGTGCAGTTCGCGTGCGACCAGTTCCTTGCCGGTGCCGTTCTCGCCCAGGATCAGCACATTGGCGTCGGTCGGCGCCGCCCGCTCGATCAGCTGCAGCACCCGCCTCATCGCGGGCGAGGAGCCGAGCAGCGGCGTCTCGCCGCCGGCGACGGGCGAGGTGGCTTCCACCACTTTCTGCCGCTCGGTGGTGACGGCATTGCGCGACTGGCGCAGCGCAGCCGCGGTCCGCACGGTCGCGAGCAGCCGTTCGTTGGACCAGGGTTTCGACACGAAATCGGTCGCGCCCCTTTTCATCGCTTCCACGGCGATCTGCACTCCTCCATGCGCGGTGATCATCACGACCACCGCTTCGGGGTCGCGTTCGAGAAAGCGGGCCAGGGCCTCGAAGCCCTCAGCCGCGTTGGTGGCTCCGCGCGCGAAATTCGCGTCCAGAAGGATCACGTCCGGGGCGCGGCTGGCTGTCTTGGCGAGCGCTTCGTCCGGCTGCTCGGCGACGATCACGTCCGCGAACAGGTCGCGCAGCAACAGCCGCGCGGCCAGCAGAATGTCGGGATCGTCGTCGACAATCAGGGCAAGGTCGAAAGGCTTGGAACTCACCGCGTCCGGCTCCGCACAGTCTGTGTTCGATTCCGGACATAGGTTAATCCGGCACGGCCTGCATCCCGGATCGCACGGTCTCCACAGAAATTCCAGGAATGGCGGTTTTCCGCGGCTTTCGTGGGTCTGGCACGGCTTTCGCTGATCGTTTCGCAACCAAAGAGGAGCCGTACCATGTTCAAGATTCGCCTTACTTTCGCATTCGCAGCGATGGCTGCCGGCGCCATGACTACATTTGTAACCGTCGCCCCGCAACCGGCCAGTGCGCGCACGGTCGCATGCGCCGAACGCCCCGGCCTGCCAGTGCTGGCCTGATCCCGATGCCGGCAGCTGCGGCACCTTTGTTCGAAACCGGACACTTCTGTCCGGTTCCGGACGCGGGCTTGCGCATAACCGGCTTCATTTTCTCTCGACTACAAGTGTTTTCATAAATGGCACGATGCTTGCTGCCCTGGTTCTGGAGACTCGTGAATGAGCGTCGTTCGAATGACTTCTGAGACTGCTTCGCCTCGTGAGCCGGTGAGCGGCGGCGCGATGGACAAAGTGGTCGAGCGGCGCGGCCTGTCCACCAGGATGAAGGCGGGGATCGCCGCGGGCGTCCTCGCCGTCGCGGGAATCGGCTTCTACGCCTATGCGCCCAGCAGCAGCTCGCAGACAGTGGCCGCCGATCGCGTGACGATCTCGACCGTCAAGCGTGGCACGTTTGACGATTTCCTGCCGCTGCGCGCGCGCGTGACGCCGCTTCTCACCATCTATCTCGACTCGGTCGAAGGCGGCCGCATCGAAGAGAAGCTCGTCGAGGACGGCGCCAGCGTCCAGAAGGGCCAGCTGCTCGCCGTTCTCTCGAACCCCGAGCTGCAGCTGTCGGTGCTTGCCCGCCAGACCGACGTGTCGCGCGAGCTGAACTCGATGCGCAGCCAGGAGCTCGCGCTCGCCCAGACGCGGCTCGCCGATGAGCGTGGCATGTTTGAAGTAAAGGCGGCGCTGGACAAGGCCGAGCGCCAGCATGCGCGGGAGGCAGCGCTGGCGGCGCGCGGTTTCATTCCGCGCAAGCAGTTCGAAGACACGACTGCCGATCTCGCCTATCAGCGCGGGCGTTACGCAGTCCAGCAGCGGACTCGCGCGACCGACGAGCGGTTGCAGACCAGCCAACTCGCGCAGCTTCGCCAGTCGGCCGCCTCGATGAATTCCAGCCTGGACGTCGCCCGGTTGAATCTTGAATCGCTGAAGCTGCGTGCGCCGGTCTCCGGCCAGCTCTCCGGCTTCGAGATTCAGGTCGGCCAGTCGGTCAAGAGCGGGGAGCGCATCGGACAGATCGACAGCCCGGGCTCGAACAAACTGATCGCCGGTGTTGACGAATTCTATCTCGGGCGCATTCAGGTCGGCCAAAAGGCGGTCATTGACCAGGGCGGCAAAAGCTATGTCCTGAAGGTCACCAAGATCTACCCGCAGGTCACCAACGGCCAATTCGAGGTCGATCTGCAGTTCCAGGGCAATCAGCCCGACGGGCTGCAGCGCGGCCAGACGCTTCAGGCTAAGCTGACGCTCGGCGATCCCGCGCCGGCGCTGCTGATCCCCAATGGCAGCTTCTACAACGATACCGGCGGCGCCTGGGTGTTTGTTGTGACTGAAGACGGCAGCGAGGCCGTCAAGCGTCCGGTCCGGCTGGGCCGCCGCAACGCCGATTTCATCGAAGTGCTCGGCGGGTTGCAGCCCGGCGAGAAGGTTCTGACCTCTCCCTATACCGGTTTCGCCGACAAGGACCGGCTCGACCTCCAGAAGAAGTGAAAGGAAGCCACATGCTGAGCATGCGTGAACTGTCCCGTGTCTATCGCACCGACACCGTCGAGACCACCGCGCTGGACCGGATCGACCTCGACATCGCCGACGGCGAATTCGTCGCGATCATGGGGCCGTCCGGCTGCGGCAAATCGACGCTCTTGAACGTGATCGGCATGCTCGACAGCCCGTCGAGCGGTTCCTACGTGTTCAACGGCGGCGAGGTCGCGGGGCTGACCGAGGCGAAGCTCGCCGACATCCGCAAGAAGCATATCGGCTTCATCTTTCAGAGCTTCAACCTGATCGACGAGCTCTCGGTCCGCGAGAATGTCGAACTGGCGCTGCTCTATCACGACATCCCGGCCTCCGAGCGCAAGGCGCGGGTCGAAGCGGTGATGGACAAGGTCGGCATCGCCCACCGCGCCAAGCACCGGCCGAGCCAGCTGTCGGGCGGTCAGCAACAGCGCGTCGCTGTCGCCCGCGCTGTGGTCGGCGAGCCGAAGCTGATCCTCGCCGACGAGCCCACCGGCAACCTCGACACCCAGCACGGCGAGGAAGTGATGCGGATGCTCCAGAAGCTGAACGCCGAAGGCTCGACCATCGTCATGGTCACCCACTCGCCCGCCCATGCCGATTATGCCGGCCGTGTCGTCAACATGCTCGACGGCAAGGTGCTGGTGGAACGCCGCCGCGCGGCCTGACGCGCAAGGAAGGGGGTCGGGAATAGCCTGGGGAGGGGTGGTTATGTGGCGCAATTATGTAACGGTGGGCCTCCGGTCGCTGATGAAGAACCGGACCTATGCGTTCATCAACATCCTCGGCCTCGCGATCGGCATGGCCGCGTGCCTGATGATCCTGCTCTTCGTCCGCTACGAATTCAGCTACGACCGCGACCTGCCTAAGGCAGCGGACATCTACCAGGTGCAGACCTGGTTCAAGAACCCGGACACGGGCGAGGAAGGCTTCGGCCAGATGTCCACCTACACCTCGCAAGCGGCACTCCGTAAGGATTTCCCGCAGATCGTCAGCTCGGTTTACGTGCTGTCGTCGGAGCCGGTTTTCTACAAGGACGGGCAAGCGAGCGCGACCGAGAATTACCGCTATGTCGACGGCGATCTGCTCGACACCATACCTCTGCCGCTCGTCGCCGGCAGCAGGAACGCACTGAAGCAGGTCAACAGCGCGATCATGAGCGAGAGCGAGGCGATCAAACGCTTCGGCTCGACCAACGTGATCGGCAAGACCTTCACTGTCATTTCCAAGGGCAAGATGCGCGATCTGCGCGTCATGGCCATCTTCAGGGACATCCCGAAGAACAGCCATTTCGCCGCCAATGCGATCGCGCGGATCGACTTCCCGAGCTTCTTCGCGACCGAGCCCGATTTCCTGACCTGCTGGGGCTGCAATTCCGGCTGGGTCTATGTCCGGACCCGGCCCGGCACGGATATCAAGACAATCCAGGCGCAGATGCCGGCCTGGGAAAAGCGCAACATTCCCGATCAGAATGCGGGCGAGGCGCGCTTCAACGCCGGCGATTTCGGCGACTGGCACCTGATCAACGTGCGCGACGTCCATCTGGGCAAGGCGCAGGAAGCGGCGCTGACGCCGGGCAACGACCGCACCACGATCATCACCTTCGCCGTCATCGCCGTGCTGATCCTCGGCATGGCGGTGGTCAACTTCACCAACCTCTCCACCGCCCGCGCCAGTCAGCGCGCCCGTGAGGTAGCGCTGCGCAAAGTGCTGGGCGCCAACCGGCGCCAGCTGATCATCCAGTTCATCGGCGAGTCCGTCATCGTCACCTTCCTGTCGATGGTGATCGCGCTGGCGATGGTCGAGCTGCTGATGCCGGCCTTCTCCGCCTTCCTGAAAGCGGACATTAAGGTCAGCTATCTGGGCGCGGACGGCATCCTCTTGCCTGTGTTGCTGCTGGTGCTGGCGGTGGGTGTGCTGGGCGGGCTTTACCCGGCCTTCTTCATTTCGCGCTTCCAGCCCGCTTCGGTGCTGCGCGCGAACAAATCGTCGGCGGAAACGCCGGGGTCCGGCCGGCTGCGGCAAGTGCTGGTGGTCGGCCAGTTCGCGGTCTCGATCGGGCTGATCATCTGCACTGCGATCATCTACACCCAGACCGTCTACGCGCGCACCGCCGATCCGGGCTACAACCGCGACCATATCATCCAGGTCAACGAGCTCAGCCGCTACCAGCTGCTCGACAAGGGCGAGACGATCGTCGAGCGGGCCAGGCGCGTGTCGGGTGTGGATGCCGCGGGCCGCACCTCGATCGGCATCGCCACGGAAAACAACAACAATACAGGCCTGATGCTGCCCGGCCGCAAGGATCCGCTGACGATGGGCAATTATTCCGTCGATACCGGTTTCTTCGACGCGATGGGCCTGAAGCTCGTCGCCGGCCGCTGGTTCGACGAGAAGCGCCCCCTCGACGACATGAGCCTGCCGTTCCCGCCGGACAAGGACGCGCAGAAGGCGCTGGCCGCGCGCGGCGTCAATGTCGTGATCAACGAACTGGCGGCGCATCGCCTTGGCTTCCGCAGGCCAGCGGACGCAGTCGGCAAGACCTATCGCGCAGCGCTGGTCGATAATGAGATCGGGCTGGTTCCCGTCACCGTCGTCGGCGTGGTCAAGGACAGCCGCTTCCGCTCGATCCGCCAGCCGCTCGATCCGATCATGTTCCTGAACGCCCGGACCGGCGGCGGCCACACCCATATGATCGTGCGCTATCATGGCGATCCCGAAGCGGTGCGCCGCGGGCTGGAGCAGATGTGGCGCGGCATCACCACCGAAGTGCCGTTCAACGCCAAATATAGCGACGACATCATCGGCAAGCTTTACGAAGTCGAGGATGCGCGGGCGCAGACCTTCGCCGCCTTCGCATTGCTGTCGGTGGTGGTCGGCTGCCTCGGCCTGTTCGGGCTCGCCGCCTTCACGGCCGACCGGCGGACCAAGGAAATCGGCATCCGCAAGGTCATGGGTGCCAGCACGCGCGATATCGTGCGGCTGCTGGTGTGGCAGTTCACCCGGCCCGTCATCATTGCCAACCTGATCGCCTGGCCGGTCGCCTGGTGGGTGATGCGGGACTGGCTGAACAAGTTCGACACCCGCATCGATCTTAGCCCAACGCCCTTCATCCTCGCCGGCGTGCTGGCGCTGATCATCGCGATCGGCACCATCGCCGCCCACGCCATCAAAGTCGCGAGCGCGAACCCGATCCGCGCCCTGCGCTACGAATAAGGAGCACTCAGCCCATGTGGCGGAATTACCTGACCGTCGGCATCCGTTCGCTGATGAAAAGCCGTGTCTATGCGGCGATCAATATCCTCGGTCTCGCCATCGGCATGGCGGCGTGCCTGCTGATCCTGCTGTTCGTCCGCTACGAGCTGGGCTTCGACCGGTGGGTGCCGAACGCCGACAACATCTACCAGATCCAGACCTGGTATCACGACAAGCAGACCGGTGAGGACCAGAACCTTCAGATGGCGTCCTATGTGTCGGGGCCCGCTTTTCAGAAGGATTTTCCGCAGATTGAGCGGATGGTCTATGTCCAGGGCAGCGGCTTCACTGTGCTGAAAGACGGTGAAGCGATCGCGGTCGATAACGGATCGCTGGTCAACGGGCCATTCTTCGACATCTTCCAATTCCCGGTGGTGAAGGGCGACGCACGCACCGCACTGCGCGATCCTGGCTCGATCGCGCTTTCGGAAACGCAGGCCGAAAAGCTGTTCGGTGCCGAAGACCCGATGGGCAAGACGCTGACGCTGATGCTGCGCGGCAAGCCGGTCGATCACCGTGTGACGGCGGTGTTCAAGGATCTACCGAAGAACAGCCACATGAAGTTCAATATGATCGCTCGCTACGATCCGATCAGCTATTGGGCGGAGCAGAACGATTTCCTGACCCAATGGGGCTGGCAATCGGGCTGGTGGTACGCAGCGCTGAAGCCGGGCAGCGATCCGAAAGCGATCGCGGCGGCCGAGCCGGCGTGGGAGAAGCGCAACATTCCGGACGAAACGTTCGGCACCCAGAAATATAATCCCGGCGACGATCAGGACTATCATTTCGTCAACATCCGCGACGTGCATCTGGGCAAGGCCCAGGACGGGGCGCAGACCCCCGGCAACGATCATCGCACGATCGTCACTTTCGGTGTGATCGCGCTCCTGATCCTCGGCATGGCGTGCGTCAACTTCACAAACCTGTCGACGGCACGGGCGAGCCAGCGGGCGCGCGAAGTGGCGCTGCGCAAGGTTCTTGGCGCCGCGCGCGGGCAGCTGATCGTCCAGTTTGTCGGGGAATCCATCATCGTCGCGACAATCGCGATGCTGATCGCGCTGGCGCTGGTCGAGCTGCTGACGCCGGCCTTTTCCGCCTTCCTCGATGCCGATCTGACGATCCGCTATCTGGGGGCGGACGGCATCCTGCTGCCGGTGCTGGCGCTGGTCCTCGTCGTCGGATTGCTGGGCGGATTGTACCCCGCCTTCTTCCTGTCGCGCTTCCAGCCGTCCGCGGTGCTCAAGGCGAACCGTTCGGCGGCGGAGACGCCCGGCACCGGGCGGCTGCGCAACATCTTGGTGATCGGCCAGTTCGCGGTGTCGATCGGCCTCATCATCTGTACCGCCGTCGTCTATGCCCAGACCGTGCATGCGCGGACGACCGATCCCGGCTATCACCGCGAGGGGCTGCTGCAGCTTACCGGCGTCGCCCGACGCCAGCTCTTCCCGCTCAGCGACACCATCGCGGCCGAAATGAAGCGCGTACCCGGTGTGCAGGCGGTCGGCCGCTCCTCGATCGGCATCGCCACCAACAATAGCTCGAACACAGGCGTGCAGGTGCCCGGCCGCGCCGACGCGGTCACGATCGGCACCTATACGGTCGATACCGGCTTCTTCGATACGATGGGCATCAAGATGATCGCCGGCCGCAATTTCGACGCCAACCGGCCGATGGACGAGGCGACTCTTCCGCTGGTGGACGACAAGGTGGCGGAAAAGGCGCTTGTCGATCGCGGCGTCAACATCGTCATCAACGAGCTGGCGGCCAAGCGCCTCGGCTTCCGTAACCCCGCCGATGCCGTCGGCAAGCATTTCAAGAGCGGCGGCTTCGGCACGTCGGATGAGCTCGGGCCGGTGCCGATCACGATCATCGGCGTCGTCCAGGACAGCCGTTTCCGCTCGATCCGCGAACCGCTGGAACCGATCATGTTCCGCTACTCGAAGAACAATCTCGACGCGATGCTGATCCGTTACCGCGACGCCGACCCCGACAAGGTCCGTGCCGGTGTCGAACAGACCTGGAAGCGGATCGCGACCGATGCGCCTTTCGACGGCAAGTTCAGCGAGGACATTATCGAGAAGCTTTACAAGGCCGAGGATGCGCGCGCGAAGACCTTTGCCGGCTTCGCGGTGCTGGCTGTCGTCGTCGGTTGCCTCGGCCTGTTCGGGCTCGCGACCTTCACCGCCGAACGCCGCACCAAGGAGATCGGCATCCGTAAAGTGATGGGCGCGCGCAGCCGCGACATCGTCCGGTTGCTGGTGTGGCAGTTCACCCGGCCGGTGGTCATTGCCAATCTGATCGCCTGGCCAGTCGCCTGGTGGGTAATGCGCGACTGGCTGAACAAGTTCGACGACCGGATCGCGCTGGGGCCGACGCCGTTCGTGGCGGCGGGCCTGCTGACGCTCCTCATCGCGATCGGCACGATCGCCGGCCATGCGGTCAGGGTGGCGAGCGCCAACCCGATCCGCGCGCTCAGATACGAGTAGGCCAACTGCTCCGCCCCGGTCTTGCAAGCGCCGGGGCGGAGATTTTCTTCCTGGCTGTCATTGCGAGCGGCGAAGCCGCGCGGCGATCCAGATGCCGGCTCGATCGCCACGGCGCTTGCGCGCCTCGCGATGACGGGCGTTTCAATTCCTGCGGGACAGAGTCTAAGGACCAGGCCGCAGCGGAGGGGAGCAGGTGAATTCCGGAACGAACAGCACGCGCCGCGTTCTGCTGGCCAGTCTCGTCGGCACTTCGGTCGAGTTTTACGATTTCTATATCTATGCGACCGCGACCAGCCTGGTTTTCGGCCCGCTTTTCTTCCCCGCCAGCTCGCCTCAGGCGCAGTTGCTGGCGGCCTATGCAAGCTTCAGCCTCGCTTTCATCGCCCGCCCGGTCGGTGGCGTGATCTTCGGCCATTTCGGGGACCGGATCGGCCGCAAATCGACGCTCGTCGCGTCGCTGCTGCTGATGGGCCTGTCGACGGCGGCGATCGCCTTCCTGCCCGGCTATGCGACGATCGGCTGGTGGGCGCCGCTCCTGCTCTGCCTGCTGAGACTCGGCCAGGGAATCGGCCTCGGCGGGGAGTGGAGCGGTGCGGCCTTGCTCGCGGTCGAAAACGCGCCGCCGGGCTGGCGGGGCCGGTTCGGATCGGTGCCGCAGCTGGGCGCGCCGATCGGCTTCATTGCCGCCAACGGTTTCTTCCTGATCCTTGGCAATTGGCTGACGCCGGAGCAATTCGCCGCCTGGGGCTGGCGCATCCCCTTCCTTGCCAGCGTCACTCTGGTCGCGCTTGGCCTCTGGGTGCGGCTGAAGCTGACCGAGACGCCCGCTTTCGCCCACGCGCTCGAAGAAGCGCCGCCGCCGGCCGTGCCGCTCGGCGAAGTGCTGCGCTCGCACTTCGTGCTGACGGCGGCAGGCACGCTTGGCGTCGTCGCTTGCTTCGCGACCTATTATATCGCGACAGCCTTCGCGCTCGGCTTCGGCACGACCGAGATCGGCTATCCGCGCCAGCAATTCCTGGGCGCGCAGCTGATCGCGATCTTGTTCATGGCAGTGGGTATCGCCATCGCCGGCTGGGCCTCCGATCGCGTGAAGCCGGGCACGGTGCTGCTCTGGGGCTGCGGGATGACGATCGTCGCCGGCCTGCTGCTCGCGCCGCTGCTTGGCAGCGGTGTGATGCCCAGGGCGTTCGCGTTCCTTTGCATCGCGCTTCTTGCGATGGGCTTTGTCTATGGTCCGGTCAGCGCCTGGCTGACCGGCCTGTTTCCGGCGCGGGTGCGCTACACCGCCACCTCGATCGCCTTCAACCTGGGCGGCATCATCGGCGGCGGCCTGACGCCCGCCATCGCCCTCAAGCTGGCCGAGAAGGGCGGGCTGCAGATGGTCGGCCTTTATCTGGTCGCGGCCGCCGCGCTCAGCGCCGCCGGGATCCTTTTCGCGGCGCGGATTGACCGGCGGGCAATTCTCTAGTCTTTGCGGTTCCGGGTGGATGGGAATCAGGCTGACATAAGGGGAGGTTGCCGTGCACCGCGTTTCATCCATCACTCTGGCGCTGCTGGGCGTGGCAGCGGCGGGGCAGGCCCTGGCGTCGCCCGCGCCGGCCACGAACGACAAGGTCACGGCGCCGGAAGCCGTGCTCGGCACCAGAACGGGCAGCGACTATTACCTCGCCGACTATACCCAGATCAGCAAATGGCTGAAGCAGGCGGCGGCCGAGAGCAGCCGAATGAAGCTGGTCAGCATCGGCAAGACCGCCGAGGGCCGCGAACAATATATGGCGATCGTCTCGTCGCCCGAGAATCTCGCCAGGCTCGATCACTATAAGGACATCTCGAAAAAGCTGGCGCTGGCGAAGGGCCTGACCGACGATCAGGCGCGGTCACTCGCGAAGGAAGGCAAGCCGATCGTCTGGATCGACGCCGGCCTCCACGCGACCGAGGTCGTCAACGCCCAGACCCACCCGCAGATCATCCACGAGCTGCTGACCGGCAATGACGAGGAGACGCTGCGCATCTTGGGCGACGAGATCGTGCTGTTCCCCTTCGCCAACCCCGACGGGCTGGAGCTGGTCGCCGACTGGTACATGCGTCCGGCCGACAAGGCGAAGCGCAACACGTCAACGATCCCAACGCTTTACCAGAAATATATCGGACACGATAACAATCGCGACAGCTATATGTCCGCGATGCCCGAGACGACCAATATGAACCGGGCTGCCTATCGCGAATGGTTCCCGCAGATCATCTATAACGAACATCAGACGGGACCGGTCGGCACCGTCGTGTTCATCCCGCCGTTCCGCGATTATCCGAACTTCAACTACGACCCGCTGGTCATCAACCAGACGGATTCGCTTGCCTATGCCATGCACGGGCGGTTGATCGCCGAGGGCAGATATGGCTCGACGATGCGTTCGGGCGCGCCTTATTCGACCTGGTTCAACGGCAGCATCCGCACCGTCGGCTATTTCCACAACGCGATGGGCATCCTGACGGAGATCATCGGCAATCCGACCCCGATGCACATCCCGCTGGTGCCCGAAAACCAGCTTGCCCGCGAAGACCTGATCGCGCCGATCGCCCCGCAGGAATGGCACTTCCAGCAATCGATCGACTATGTGAAGTCGATGGACCGGGCGGTGATGGATTGGGCGTCGCGCAATGCCGAGACGATCCAGTTCAACCGCTATGTAATGGGCCGCAACCAGATCCGCAAAGGCGGCGAGGATAGTTGGGTCATCACGCCCAAGCGCATCGCCGCGGTCAACGACGCGGCGAAGAAAACCGAAAAGCCCGAGGACAATGGCGAATATCGCGGCGCCAATGTCGTCGATTCAAAGCTTTACGATACGGTCCTGAAAGACCCTGCCCAGCGCGCCCCGCGCGCTTTCATCATCCCGGCGGACGGTCAGGCGGATATGCCGACGACGATCCGCTTCCTCAATGCGCTGATTCGGAACGGGGTCGAAGTGCAGCGCGCGGATCGCGCCTTCAGTTTCGGGGGAAAGAATTACCCGGCCGGCTCTTTCGTCGTGCGCAGCGATCAGGCGTTTCGCCCGCACGTGCTCGACATGTTCGAGCCGCAGGATCACCCGCAGGACTTCGCCTATCCGGGCGGCCCGCCGGTCAAGCCCTACGACATCACCGGCTACAACCTGTCCTATCAGATGAACGTGACGTTCGACCGCGTGCTCGATGCGTTCCCCGAACAATTTCCGGCGGTCGCCGACGAGCTGACGCCGCCGCCGGGCCATGTCGTCGGGCAGGGCGGGGAGGGCTTCCTGGTCAGCCACGCCACCAACAACAGCTTCATCCTCACCAACCGGCTGATGAAGGCGAAGCAGCCGGTCTTCTGGCTGAAGGCGCCGGTGACGGCGGGCGGCCAGAGCTTCGGCCCCGGCACGCTCTGGATCCCGGCCGCGGCCAAGGCGCGCGAGATTGTCGAGGCGAGCGTCGGCCCGCTCGGCATCGACGCCTATGCGGCGCCCAAGCCTGCCGGCGAGACCATCGCGCTGAAGCCGGTCCGCATCGGCCTGGTCGATGTCTATGGCGGCTCGATGGCGTCCGGCTGGACGCGCTGGATCTTCGAGCAATTCGAATTCCCCTACACCAAGGTCTTTCCGCAGGAGATCGACAAGGGCGGCCTCAACAAGAAATACGACGTGCTCGTCTTCCAGACCGATGTGCTGGGCCGCGAGAGCAGCGTCCGCCGCCAGCCCGCCGCCGCCGACATCCCGGCCGAGAACCGGCCGATGCTGGGCGCCGTCACCAGGGAGAAAAGCTACCCGCAGATCGCCGCTTTCGCGAAGGCCGGCGGCACCGTCGTCACCGTCGGCAATGCCGGCGACGATATGGGCGAGGCGCTCGGCCTGCCGGTCAGCAATCCGCTGACGGTTGTGGGGAAAGATGGGAAACGTAAGCCGATCCCGGCGACCGATTATTACATCCCGGGCTCGATCCTCAGCGCCAGATTCGATGTGACCGACCCGCTCGCCTACGGCATGCCGGAAAGGGCGGACGTTTTCTTCTACAACAGTCCGGTCTTCACCCTGACCGGCGACACGGCGAAGAAAGTCGCCTGGTTCGACAGCGAGACGCCGCTCCGCTCCGGTTGGGCGTGGGGGCAGAAGGCGCTGAAGGGTACCACTACGATCGTCGACGCCTCGCTCGGCAAGGGCCATGTCTTCCTCATCGGCCCGGAAGTGACCTCGCGTGCGCAGCCCTATGCGACGTTCAAACTGCTCTTCAACGGCATTTATTACGGCCCCGCGCGGGCTGACTGAAAAAGGCGGGCAGGGCGTTCGAGCGTCCTGCCCGCAGCGGCAAACCGAATAGTCAAAAGAGGGGATCATCATGCTGAAATCATCGTGGCTGTGTGCCGCCGCCGCCTTCGCCTTTGTCTCGCCGGTCCCGGCCATTGCGATGCAGGCGGCGCCGGCCGCGGCGCCCGCGGCGACCGAGGATGCGCGGCTCTATGCCTTTCTGGATCAGGAATATGCGCAGGAAGTCGCCGACCGGCCGCAGCTGGCGACGCGCCTGGGCATGAAGGAAGGCAAGGACAAGCTCGACGATATCAGCGACGCCGCCGAGCTGCGCCGGCTGGAATGGCGCCGCGGCAGCGTCGCGCGGATGAAGGCGCAGTTCGATCGCGCCAAGCTCTCGGCCGATGCCCAGGTCAATTACGATATCTGGGCGCTGCAGCTCGACCGCGCCGAGCTCAGCTACAAATATCGCCAATATTCCCCGCCATTCTATTCCTTCCTGTATTCGGTGCATGCGCGCCTGCCCGATTTCATGATCAACACGCACAATGTGCAGGATGCATCCGATATGCAGGCCTATGCGGCCCGCCTGCGCGCGATGCCGGCAGTGCTGGACGAAGCGATCGCGCAGACCCGCACTTCGGAAGCGTTCGGTGTGCACGCGCCCAAATTCCAGGTGGAGCGCGTGATCGCGGGCAGCCGCGCGATCATCACCGGCGCGCCGTTCGACAACGGCCCGGCCTCGCCGCTGTGGGCGGATGCCGAAGCCAAGACCGGCAAGCTCAAGGCCGCGGGCAAGATCACGCCGGCCGAGGCCGAAACGCTGCTGGCGGACACGCGCGCGGCGCTGCTGACGATCAAGCCGGCCTATGAGCGCGTGATCAGCTGGGCAGAAGCCGCATTGCCGACCGCGCCGGGCGGCAAGGTCGGCGCGCTGACCCTGCCCAATGGTGCGGCCTGGTACGCGGCGGCGCTGAAGCTCAACACCACCACCGACCTGACGGCCGAGCAGATCCACCAGATCGGGCTGAAGGAAGTCGCACGGATCGAGGGTGAGCAGGATGCGCTTGCCAAACAGGCAGGCTTCAGGGACCGAATCGCTTATTATGCGGACCGGGAGCGGCGGAACCCGCCCAAGCCGTGGACCGACGAGCTGCGCGCCGAATATCTGCGCAACGCCAACGCGGCGATCGCGCGCAACCGCACGCTGCTGCCGAAATTCTTCGGCGTGCTGCCCGAACACAAGATGGAGGTGGTGCGCGAGCCGTCGTTCAGCGAAGTGGCAGGTGGCGCCGCCCACGCCGCCGGACCCAGCCCGGACGGCGTGCGGCCGGGCCGAGTCTATGTCCACTTACTGGGCGATACCAGCGATCCGGCGCCGGACGCGCTGGTCGATCTGATGTGCCACGAAGGGGTGCCGGGCCATGTGATGCAGGGCGATATTCAGGTTCGCCAGACGGCGGGCCCGAAGTTCCGCAAGACCACGGGCTATGTCGCGTTCAGCGAAGGCTGGGGCCTCTATTCCGAGGCCCTGTGCAAGGAAATGGGTGCCTTCCCTGACCTCGCCAGCGATTTCATGCGATTGGAAGCCGAGCTGTTCCGCGCCGCGCGGCTGGTGGTCGATACCGGCATCCATGCCAAAGGTTGGACCGAGGATCAGGCGGTCGATTATATGGTCAAGTCCGGCCGCGCCTCACCGGATCAGGCCCGCGCGGAGGTACGCCGCTACATCACGCTGCCGGGCCAGGCGACCGGCTACAAGATCGGCATGCTCAAGATCATGGAGCTGCGCCGGAAAGCGGAAAGCGCGCTGGGCCCGAAGTTCGACATCAAGGGCTTCCACGATCTGCTGATCGGCTCAGGCTCGCTGCCGCTCTCGATTCTCGAGCGGCAGGTCGATGCCTGGATCGCAGCCAGGAAATAGAGGCGTTCATGGACCTTCCCGCCGTCACTGTCCCGACGATCGCGATCGAGGGGAGCGCCGATCGCTTTCCGGTCCGTCGCATCTATTGCGTGGGCCAGAACTACGCCGCGCACGCCCGGGAGATGGGCGCGAACCCCGACCGGCAGGCGCCTTTCTTCTTCTCAAAGCCGGCGGATGCGGTTGTGCCGGGCGGGGGCGTGCTGCCGTTTCCGCCGCGCACGAACGATCTTCATCACGAAGTCGAGCTCGTGCTGGCACTGGGGGCGGGAGGATCGGATATCGGCGCAGACGAAGCCGGGCGGCTGATCTTCGGCTGCGCGGTAGGCGTCGACCTGACTCGCCGCGATCTGCAGGCTGAAGCCAAGGCGGCAGGGCGGCCCTGGGACATGGCCAAGGGCTTCGACCGTTCCGCGCCGATCGGTGCGCTGGCGCGCGGGCAACCGCCGGCCTCTGCCGCGATCAGCCTTTCGGTCAACGGAGCCGCGCGGCAGGCCGGCAAGCTTTCGGACATGATCTGGTCGCCCGCCGAGATCATCGCCGCCCTGTCCAGCTACGTGACGCTGGCGCCCGGCGATCTGATCTTCACAGGCACGCCCTCCGGCGTCGGCCGCCTGCTTCCGGGCGATAATATCGAGGCCAGCATCGAAGGCCTGCCCCCGCTTTCATTCCGGCTGGCCTGATCGGAAAGGATTGGTGCGGATGGCGGGACTCGAACCCGCACTCCCATGGGGAAGCGGATTTTAAGTCCGCTGCGTCTACCGGTTTCGCCACATCCGCGTTGCGCGCTTGATCGGGGGCGCGGGCGGCCGGGTCAAGCCCGTGCTTGCGGGGAGGGCGGGGGTGCCGCTAGGTCTTGGCCATGGATTCCATCATCCGCATTGCCGGGCTCACCAAGACCTATGAGTCCGGGCATCAGGCGCTCAAATCCGTTGATCTCGATATCCGGCGCGGAGAGATTTTCGCGCTGCTGGGGCCGAACGGGGCGGGCAAGACGACGCTGATCAGTATTGTCTGCGGTATCGTCCGGCGCACCTCCGGCACGGTGACGGTCGACGGCAACGATATCATCAGCAGCTATCGCGCCGCGCGGCGTGCGATCGGGCTAGTGCCGCAGGAACTGACCACCGACGCTTTCGAGACGGTGTGGGACACGGTGAGTTTCAGCCGCGGCCTGTTCGGCAAGGCAAAGAACTCGGCTTTTATCGAGGATCTGCTGAAACAGCTTTCGCTCTGGGAAAAGCGCGACACCAAGATCAAGGAGCTCTCCGGCGGCATGAAGCGCCGCGTGATGATCGCCAAGGCGCTCTCGCACGAGCCCGAAATCCTGTTCCTCGATGAGCCGAGCGCGGGCGTCGACGTCGAGCTCAGGCGCGGCATGTGGGATATGGTTCGCGGACTACGCGAGCGTGGCGTCACGATCATTCTCACCACTCATTATATCGAAGAGGCGCAGGAGATGGCCGACCGGGTGGGCGTCATCACCCGCGGCGAGCTGATCCTGGTCGAGCAGACGCACCGGCTGATGGAGAAGCTCGGCAAGCGCGAGCTCAGGCTGAAACTGTCCGAGCCCATGGCGCAAATACCGGCCGAGCTCGGCGAATGGCCGCTGGCGCTGGAGGATGACGGCAATGTGCTGGTCTATGCCTTTGATGCCAATGCGGAGCGGACTGGCATCGCCTCGCTGATCAAGCGGATGACGGACCTCGGAATCGGCTTCAAGGATCTGGCGACGCGAGAGAGTTCGCTGGAGGATATCTTTGTCGAGCTCGTCCATGACAGGAGGGCGGCGGCATGAATCTGCGCGGCGTGCTCGCAATCTATAAGTTCGAAATGCACCGTTTCGCGCGGACGTTGTGGACGGGCCTCGCGGTGCCGGTCATCACCACTTCGCTCTATTTCATCGTGTTCGGATCGGCGATCGGCTCGCGCATGACCGAGGTGGGCGGCGTGCCGTATGGCGCGTTCATCGTGCCGGGGCTGATGATGCTGTCGCTGTTCACGGAAAGCATCTTCAACGCCTCGTTCGGCATCCATATGCCGCGCTTCACGGGCACGATCTATGAAATCCTCTCGGCGCCGCTTTCGGCGTTCGAGACCGTGCTCGGCTATGTCGGCGCGGCGATGACCAAGGCGGTGACGGTCGCGCTGGTGATCCTGATCACCGCCAATCTGTTCGTGCCGGTCAGGATCGAGCATCCGGTCGTGATGGTCGCTTTCCTGCTGCTGATCGCCGCGACCTTCTGCCTGTTCGGATTCATCGTCGGCATCTGGGCCAAAGGCTTCGAGCAATTGCAGGTGATCCCGCTCTTGGTGATCACGCCGATGACGTTCCTGGGCGGCGCCTTTTACTCGATTGATATGCTGCCGGAGCCGTGGCGGACAGTGACGCTGTTCAATCCGATCGTCTATCTGATCAACGCCTTCCGCTGGAGCTTTTATGGCACGTCGGACGTGGCGGTAGGCCTCAGCTTCGCGATCACGCTCGCCGTGTTCGCGATATGCCTGGCCGTCGTCGCCTGGATTTTCCGCACCGGCTATCGGCTGAAGAGCTGACGCCGTGGAGATCAGGGACGAGCGTCCGGCCGACGCGGCGGCGATCCGCGCCGTCGTCACAGCCGCCTTCGCGACCGCGCCGCACAGCAGCGGCACCGAAGCCGCGATCGTCGATGCCTTGCGCGAGGCTGGTGCGTTGACGTTGTCGCTGGTCGCCGAAGAGGACGGCGAGGTTGTCGGCCATATCGCCTTCTCGCCAGTGATGGCCGACGGAAGTGAAGGTGGCTGGTATGGATTGGGCCCGGTTTCAGTGCGGCCGGATTTTCAGACGAAGGGAATCGGGCAGGCTCTGGTCCGGGTGGGATTGGAGCGTTTAAAGGAATCTGGTGCGTTCGGCTGCGTTGTATTGGGCGATCCCGCCTATTATGCGCGCTTCGGTTTCTTAAACGATCCGGCGCTCCGCTACCCCGGCGTCCCACCCGAATATTTCCAGATGCTCATATTTGCAGGCGCGCGGCCTAGCGGTGACGTCAGCTATCACGCAGCGTTCGACGCCGGTTGAGCCTTACACGTTCAGGCGCTGGCGCATTTCCTTGCCGGGCTTGAAATAGGGGACGCGCTT
>JAFEEY010000094.1:22186-34552 GCA_018240865.1 Pseudomonadota bacterium
CCCCTCAGCTCGACACGGCCGCCTTCGGCCAGGCGCGCGCTGATCTCGTCGAAGAAAATCGCGACGATCCTGTCGATTTCGCGAATGGACAGGCCGGGATTGTCCGCGGCGAGCATCTGGACGAGTTCGGACCGGATCATAGATTTCCTTCCCAGCTGGCTGTCCCACAGCGAACCGCCGCCCGGAAGCCGGGCGCTGGTCCCCCCACAATTACCTGACGATCCCCCCAGACCGTCAACGTCACGCGATACGCATCGTTACGCCTTGCCAACATAGCGCAAGCTTGCACCGGGCGCGAGTGGGCAGATTGTAAAAATCCGCCGCTTCCGGGAGGAAGCGGCGGATCGGAAAGGTTTACTTCTTTTCCTGGGCCTTCAACGCGGCGCCAAGGATGTCGCCGAGGCTGGCGCCCGAGTCGGACGAGCCGTACTGGGCGACGGCCTGCTTCTCTTCGGCGATCTGCATCGCCTTTACCGAGAAGGTCGGCTTCTTGGAGCGATCGAAGCCCGTCACCATCGCGTCGAACTTCTGGCCGACCTGGAAGCGTTCCGGACGCTGCTCGTCGCGGTCGCGGCCAAGGTCCGACCGCTTGATGAAGCCGGTCGCGCCATCTTCGCCCGCCTGCACTTCGAGGCCGCCGTCGCGGACTTCGAGGACAGTGACGGTGATGACCTCGTTCTTCTTCAGGCCGCCGGCCGAAGCCGTGCCACCCGCCGCCGGCGCGCCGCGCTCAAGCTGCTTCATGCCGAGCGAGATGCGCTCCTTCTCCACGTCCACGTCGAGCACGATGGCGGTGACCATCTCACCCTTGCGGTGCAGGTTGAGCGCGTCCTCGCCGGAGATCCCCCAGGCGATGTCCGACATGTGGACCATGCCGTCCACATCGCCTTCCAGGCCGATGAACAGGCCGAATTCGGTGGCGTTCTTGACTTCGCCCTCGACTTGGCTGCCGACCGGGTGCTTCTCGGCAAAGGCTTCCCACGGATTCTGCTGCGCCTGCTTAAGGCCCAGCGAGATGCGGCGCTTCTCCTGATCGACTTCGAGCACGATCACGTCGACTTCCTGCGAGGTCGAGACGATCTTGCCCGGGTGCACGTTTTTCTTGGTCCAGCTCATTTCGGAGACGTGGACCAGGCCTTCGATGCCGGCTTCCAGCTCCACGAACGCGCCATATTCGGTGATGTTGGTCACGCGGCCATGGAAACGTGCGCCGATCGGATATTTGGCGGCGGCGCCTTCCCACGGATCGCTCTCGAGCTGCTTCATGCCGAGCGAGATGCGCTGGGTGTCGCGGTTGATGCGGATGATCTGCACCTTCACCGTGTCGCCGATGTTCAGCACTTCCGACGGGTGGTTGACCCGCTTGTAGCTGAGATCGGTGACGTGGAGCAGGCCGTCGATGCCGCCCAGATCCACGAACGCGCCGTAATCGGTGATGTTCTTGACGACGCCGTCGATCACCTGGCCCTCATGGAGCGACTGGATCAGGCCGGTGCGCTGCTCTGCGCGCGTCTCTTCGAGGACGGCGCGGCGCGACACGACGATGTTGCCGCGGCGGCGATCCATCTTCAGGATCTGGAAAGGCTGCGGCAGGTCCATCAGCGGCTGCACGTCGCGCACAGGGCGGATATCGACCTGGCTGCCGGGCAGGAACGCAACGGCCCCGCCCAGATCGACGGTGAAGCCGCCCTTGACGCGGCCGAAGATCACGCCGTCGACGCGGTTGCCGGCGGAGAATTCGCCCTCGAGCTTGTCCCACGCGGCTTCGCGGCGCGCGCGGTCGCGCGACAGCATCGCTTCGCCATGCGTGTTCTCGACGCGATCGACGAACACTTCGACTTCGTCGCCGACCTTCAGGTCAGCCTTCTGGCCCGGCGCGGCGAATTCGCGCAGCGGCACGCGGCCTTCGGACTTCAGGCCGACATCGATGACGGCCAGGTCGTTCTCGATCGCGGTGACGGTGCCCTTGACGACGCGGCCTTCAAAGCCTTCATTGTCGCCAAGCGTTTCGTTAAGGAGCGCCGCGAAATCGTCGCGGGTGGGAAAAGCGGCAGTTGCCATAAAAAACAGGTCTTCCTGATCCGTCCCGGCCTTCGCCGGGACATGCTGTTGCTGGCCAGCCGGTTGGTTCCGGCGGTCTATCCCCGCTGGAAGCGGGAACAAGGCCAATCCGCCCCGCCGGCCCCATGCCGGGCAGGGCATCCGATGCGGGCGAAACGCGAAAAGGCTCAGACAAATATGCCAGAAAGGCACGCTGAATGTTTCAGCGCGCCGACCTCCACGCGAGCTCACCCTCGCCGGACGGGCGCGCACATAGGCGAAGAGGCGGCGAAAGGCAAGGCGGCAGGGGCTGGGCGCTAATCGGCGCTTCCTGGTTCCGCCATTTTGCGGTGGCGTTCGGCCAGCACCGATTGCGGCACTATGCCGGCGGCGGCGGCCTGGAGCTTATTGGCGACGCCCGAGACGATATGGCCTTTGCCGGCCATCAGCGCATCCCACCCGTCCTGGGCGACCTTCGCCGGATCGGCCTTGCTGTCGGCGGCGCCCACCTTGGTGTCAAGCATGTCCGCACGCGCGAAGAATTCGGTGTCGGTCGCGCCGGGCATCAGGGTTGTCAGAGTGACGCCTTCGACCGGCTTTAGTTCGTTGCGGAGCGCTTCGGTGAAATTGTCGATGAACGCCTTGGTTGCGTTGTACACAGCATTGAAAGGGCCCGGAATATAGCCGGCGATCGAGCCGGTCACGAGCACGCGGCCTACGCCGCGCGCGACCATTCCGGTCAGCACTTGCTGGAGCAGATAGACGGTTCCTGTGATGTTGGTGTCGATCGATCGCCGCCAATCCGCCACCCGCTGGTCCAGAAAGAGGCCTCCGGTGCCGATCCCCGCATTGGCACAAAGAATGTCGATCGGGCGGCCGCCTGCCTGCGCGAGCAGCTTATCGACGCCCTCGATGGTGGAGAGATCGGCTTCGACCGACTGTATCTCGGTGCCGAACTGTCTGAAATCCCGCCCGGCCGCTTCGATCAATGGCTCATCGGCCACGACGAGGAGATCATAGCCGGCCTTCGCGGCGATGCTCGCGAGCGCAAAGCCGATGCCCGTCGATGCCCCGGTTACGATCGCGAATTTGCCTGCCATTTCAATGGACTCCCTGCGGAACGCTCATCCCGGGTTTCAGCACGACCTTGGTCACTTCGTTCTGGTTGTCGTGGAACATCTTGTAGCCGCGCGGTGCTTCCTCGAGCGGGAGGGTGTGCGAGATCAGGAAAGTGGTGTCGATCTTGCCTTCCATGATCGCGTTCAGCAGGCCCGGCATATAGTGCTGCACATGGGTCTGGCCGGTCTTCAGCGTCAGGCCCTTTTCCATGAATGCGCCCAGCGGGAATTTATCGACAAAGCCGCCATAGACGGCCGGCATGGAGACGCGGCCACCTTTGCGGCAGGCGATGATCGCCTGGCGGATCGAATGCGTGCGGTCGGTGCCGAGGAACGTCGATGCCTTGATCTGGTCGATCACATTGTCGACGAAGAAGCCGTGCGCTTCCAGGCCTACTGCGTCGATCACGGCATCGGGGCCGATGCCGCCCGTCATTTCCATCAGCGCTTCGTAGACGGCGCTTTCTTCATAGTTGATCGTTTCGGCGCCGAAGGCTCTTGCGAGTTCGAGGCGCCGCGGGAAATGGTCGATGGCGATCACGCGGTCGGCACCCATCAACAGCGCCGATTGTACCGCGAACAGCCCGACCGGCCCGCAGCCCCAGACCGCGACGATATCGCCGGGCTCGATCTGCGCGTTTTCCGCCGCCATCCAGCCGGTTGGCAGAATGTCCGAGAGGAACAGGACTTTTTCATCCTCCACGCCGTCCGGCACCACGATCGGGCCGATATCGCTGAACGGCACGCGGACATATTCGGCCTGTCCGCCCGAATAGCCGCCGGTCATATGGCTGTAGCCGAACAGGCCCGACATGGGCTGGCCGTAGACCTGCTGGGCGATATCCTGATTGTCGGCGGGCAGGCCGTTGTCGCAGGCCGAATATTGGTGCTTGGAGCAATGGTAGCAGGCGCCGCAGGAGATGGTGAACGGCACCACGACGCGCTGGCCTTTCTTCAGCGTCGATCCCGGCCCGGTCTCGACAACCTCGCCCATGAATTCATGGCCGAGAATGTCGCCGGACTGCATGGTCGGGATATAATGATCGTAAAGATGGAGGTCCGAGCCGCAGATCGCGGTCGAGGTGATTCTGATGATCGCGTCGCGCGGATTGAGGATTTCGGGATCGTCCACCGTTTCCATGCGGACGTCATGCTTTCCGTGCCAGGTGAGCGCGCGCATCAGTTCTTCCCCTCCTCGAACAGGCGGCGATTGCGCGCGCCCGTGGCGATCTCGCCGGTTTCCATCAGTTGCTTGAAGCGGCGCAGATCGCGCCGGGCCTGGATGGCCGGTTCGCGCTGGAACATCTTGGCGACCACTTTGCCGATGAAGCCGGCCGGCGGATCGTAAAGGATGGTCGCGGTGACGACTGTGCCGCGGCCGCCGGCGTGGCGGAATGTCACCCGGCCGGAATTCGGGACGTCGGCATCCTTTTCGGACGCCCAGGCGATAGACTCATTCTCGCGCTCATCAGTGATGACCGCATTCCACTCGACCGTCTTGCCGCCCGGGGCCTTGACCACCCAGTGCGAATGCGTGTCGTTCAGCACATCGACGCGCTCCACATTCTCCATCACCGAGGCGAGGTTGGAGAAATTCCGCCAGAAGGCGAAAAGCTCCGCCACGGGGCGATTGATCGTGACTGACTGGGCGACAAGCGTGTCCCCCTTGCCCAGATCGTTCCGCGCGGCGGCCGCAGCTTCGCTTTCACGTTTCGATGAGGCGGGCGGCGCGTCGTCTCTCGGATGGTCGATCAGATCGGACATATATTTCTCCGCTTTTCAGGCGGACAAGCGCTTGGTTCCAAACCGAGTTCCGATCGGACCCCGATTCAGTCACGCCATTCGTCGATTCCGCGCTCGCCGACCTGTCGGATATCGGCGCCCAGATTCTGTGCCATGACCTTCAGCGCCCAACGCCTCCGCTCCTCGGTCTGGCTGGCGATCGCGTCCGCCGGCACCCAGAGCGGATATTCGCGCATATGGGCGTCAGCGGCCGTGAACTGGACGCATATGTCTGCCGCCACTCCGGTCAGAATGAGCCTGGAGATGCCGAGCCGCGGCAGCAAAGCGGGGAGGAGCGTCGCGTAAAAGCCCGACGCTTCCGGTTTGATGACGAAATAATCGTCGGCTTCCGGCATGATGGCATGGGCGATTTCAGCGCCGGGCGTGTCCTTCCGCGTCAGCCATTCGATAAGGTCCGACCGCTCGTCGCACCAACGGCCGTAATTGTCGTTCACGTAGATGACGGGCAGCCCCGCCGCGCGCGCTTGCCGGCGCAGGCGGTTGATCGGATCGACGATCGGTCGCGTCGCTGCGATCAGATCATCCGCCTCCTCGAAATCGAAGGCGTTGAGCATGTCGATGATCAAAAGGGCGGTATCGGCGGCCATTGCTGTCCTGCTTGATGCAGGGTCGTAACGGGCCTGAACCGGGCGCGTTCCGCGCGCTAGGAGCGGTATTGGCGGATCAGCCTGGCGCGCTCGGCTTCCCAGAGGGTGAAGCCCAGCGCTTCGGGCGATTCCATGTTCGTGATTTCCTCGCTGCCCACCGGCAGACGTTCCGTTTCCACGCAATCGCCATGCGGCAGGCGGATCATCGGCGGGCAAGTGGGGTCTTCGGGATTTTCCCCCGTCACCATCGCGATGCCGCCCGATTTCAGCCGGACCAGCGCGCCCGCCGGATAGATGCCGACGCTGCGCACGAAAATCTCGAACATTTCGGGGTCGAAATGTCCATCCCATTCGCGCATGCGGGCGACGGTTTCGGTCGGCGTCCAGGGTTTTTTGTACGCGCGCTCCGAAGTCACCGCGTCATAGACGTCGCACAGCGCTGACATGCGCGCGAACAGGCTCAGCCGCTCGCCGATCAGGCCGCCCGGATAGCCGCTGCCGTCGAATTTTTCGTGATGGCGCAGGCAGACTTCCAGCGCGTTGTGGGAAACGCCGCTGCTTTTCGCCAGCAGCTCGTGCCCGCGTTCCGGATGCGTCTTCATGACGTTGTACTCATGATCTTCGAGCGCGCCAGGCTTGTCGAGAATCTCGACCGGCATCACGGCTTTGCCGATATCGTGGAGCAACCCGGCCATGCCCGCATCGCGCACCGCAGCCTCGTTGAAGCGCAGCTCGCGTGCCAGGTTGATCATCAAGGCGCACACGGCGACCGAATGCATATAGGTATATTCGTGCCGGTTCTTCAGCTGTGCGATGCTGATGAAAGCGCGAGGGTTCTGGTCGATCGAACGAGTGATGTCCTCAACCAGCGGCGCGAGCTTCTCCGCTTTGATCGCCTTGCCCAGCCGCACGTCCGAATACATGGACGCGACGGAGCGCTTCGAACGGCCGAACAGCTTCGTCGCCTGGCTATAGGCGCCGGCGAAGCTTTGCTTCTGATCGGGCCTTTGGTGATAGGCGGGCGGGACCCAGGGAGGCGGAACCGGCCGATGCGGCGGCTCCCAACGCGGGGCGGGTGCGCGCGGCGCTGGGGCATGACCCTTTTCATCGTCGATGATGACGGCCTCGACACCGCTGTCGCGTAGCTTCTCCAGGTCGCGATCGCTCTGGATAACGAAGCGGCTGCGCCAGAAGGGATGATCCAGCCACGAGCCGTCAAAGCCCTGGACGTACATCCCGAGCTCGACCTGCTGCGGCGCGATGCGGATCAGTGCGATGACAGCCTCCCTCTATTGTCTGTGGCACGAGGGAGTTAGCAATAGGTGAACGAGAGGGTTAGCGGCCCTCTCCGGCGAGCGCGCCCAGCAATTCGAGATAGGATGGAAACGCGATCATCCGGACAAACTGGCAGCCGATCCGTCCGCCCAGTGCCCAGCGCACTTCGGCCTTCACTTCGCCGACGACCGGCAGGCGGATCGTGAGCGGATGACCGATCGGCAGCTCGGTCTCGCTGCGCGCCATGAAGCCGTTGGCCGAGATGTTGACGACCTGGACCGGCAGGCTGCCAAAGCCGTTGGCCATCACGCGCGTCCGGTAGAACACCTCTTCGCGTTCGCTCTGGCGACGTTCGTGCTGGACTCGGCTCGCGGCAAACATGAGTCGTCGTGTATCGGGCGAAGAGTTAACGCGGCGGCGACGGACAGGCTTAACAGAAGCCTGCGCCGCCGCCCGTATTTGCCTCAGGCTTTGGCGGCAGCGAGCGCGTAAAGAAACTCGACATAGCTCATCGTCGCGCGGTCGAGACCCGCGACCTTCGGGTTGCTGGGTTCGATCAGATAATATTCGTCGGGCGCATGCGCGCCGCTGCCATGACCCAGGCCGAAATGGACTGCGGGCAGGCTCAAGGGCGCGCCGGTGAAGACATAGCCGGGCCAGGAGCCGGCGTTGCGCGGATAGAGCGTCGGGTCGATGCCCAGCGTCTTGTAGGTCGCGATCGCGGTCTGGATCAGGCGGCTGCCCTCCGCCGTCTCGGTCGGATCATAACCGCCGCTGACATTGACCTGCACATCGCCGAACCCGCGTTTCGCGAGATGGGCTTTCAGCTTCGCCACGCAATCGTCATGCGTCTGGTTGGGGACGAGGCGAAAATCCAGCTTGGCGACGCCCTTATGCGGCAGGATCGTCTTGCCGCCCGGCCCCGTATAGCCGGCGACCAGACCCTCGATATTGCAGGTGGGCGCTGCGGCGAGGCGCTCGCGGCTGGCGAGCCAGTCCTGATCGCCGATCCAGTGCTTGACGCCCAGCGCCTTCATCGCGTCGGCCTCGCTGGTCATCTTTGCATTCTGGGCGATGATCGCCTTTTCGCGGGCGGTGAGCGGGCGGACCTTCTCGTCCCAGCCGTCGATCGCGACGGTGTTGCCGTCGGGCGAGACCAGGGTCTGAAGTGCTGCGACCAGCCGCCAGACAGGACTGTCCACGGCCGCCTTCAGCGATGAGTGCACATCCTTTTCCGGGCCGCGGCCCCATTTCTCCCCGGTTGCGACCAGTTCGCATTCGATCACGCCCTTGGAGCCGAGCATCACGGTCACCTCGCCGTTCGGGCTCTGCAGGTTCATCGGCATGAACACGCCGGAGGTGGCCTTCAGCTTGGCGGCGATATCCGGCCGGCGGACGATCTGCGCGAAATGGGGTGAGCCGATCTCTTCCTCGCCTTCCGCAACCAGCACCAGGTTGACCGGCAGCTTGCGGCCCGCGGCGCGGATCGCATGCAGGGCTGCGAGAAAGGTCGCTTCCGGGCCCTTCTGATTGGTCGCGCCACGGCCGACGATCGCGCGACCCATGCCGGGCTTGTCGACGATCCGCGCCTCGGTCGGCGGCGACGACCATTCGGCAGGATCGAATTGCTTCACATCGTACATGAAATACAGGCCGACAGTGCGCGGTGCGCCGGCGTCCAGCGTCGCGAACACGCCCGGATGGCCGTCGGTCGAAACGATCTCGACATGCTGGAAACCGGCGTCCTTGGCGAGCGCGGCCATATAGTCCGCGCCTTTCTGCATGTCGCGATTCTCGGCGGCGATCGAGGGCAGGGCGATCCATTCCTGGAGTCGCTTGATCGCCGCATCATGACCCTTTTCGACCTGCGCCTGGATCGCCTTCATGTCGCCGGATGCGGCGAGGGTCGAGGTCGAGCCGAGCAGGGCGGCGCCTGCTGCCGCGCCTTGCAGGATGGTCCGCCGGTCGAAATCCAGATCGCGCATGATTTTCCTCCCTTTTGCAGGGAGGCTAAGACCGGGTGAGCCGTTGCGCCAGCCCTCCCATGCGCTAGAAGCGCGCCCGCAAAGGAGATCGTCGATGGATTGGCCCCAGGAACGCGACCGCCGCACGCTGACCGAGTTTTTCGCGGACGATCCCGATAGGCTGGAGGCGCTGACGCTGGAGGCGGCGGGCCTGTATTTCGACTGGTCGAAGACGCATCTGACGCCCGATCTGATCGGCCAATTCAAAAAGCTCGCCGAAGCGCGGGGCTTCGCCGCCGCACGCGACGCATTGTTCGCCGGCAAGGTCGTGAACCTGAGCGAGGACCGCCCGGCCGAGCATACCGCCGAGCGTGGCGAGGGTGCCCCGGACAGCGTCGCCCGCGACCGCAGCTTCCACAATCGGATGCGCGCGCTGATCGACGCGATCGAGGCGGGCGCCCTCGGCGAGATCCGCCATGTGCTGCATATCGGCATTGGCGGATCTGCACTGGGACCGGACCTGCTGTTCGATGCGCTGGGGCGCGACAGCGACCGCTATGACGTCGCGGTCGTGTCCAATGTCGATGGCGCGGCGCTTGAGGAAGCGACGCGCAATTTCGATCCAGCTGCTACGTTGCTGGTCGTCGCGTCCAAGACCTTCACCACTACCGAGACGATGCTGAACGCGGCGAGCGCGCTCAGTTGGATGGCCGAAGCCGGTGTCGAAGACCCCTATGGCCAGGTCGTCGCGCTGACCGCCAATCCGAGCAAGGCAATGGAATGGGGTGTCGACGAGACCCGCATCCTGCCCTTCGCTGAGAGCGTGGGCGGGCGCTATTCACTCTGGTCGTCGATCGGCTTCCCCGCCGCGCTGGCGCTGGGCTGGGATGCTTTCGAAAGCCTGCTGGAAGGCGCAGCCGAAATGGACCGGCACTTCCGGCTGACTCCGCCGGATAGGAACGCGCCGATGCTCGCCGCTTTCGTTGACCTGCTGTACACGCAGCTGCGCGGCTGCGAGACGCGCGCCGTCTTCGCCTATGACGAACGGCTGCGGCTGTTGCCGCCCTATCTCCAGCAGCTCGAGATGGAGTCGAACGGCAAGCGGGTGACGCAGCATGGCCAGCCGCTCGCCTGGCCCAGCGCGGCGATCACCTGGGGTGGCGTCGGCACTGACGCCCAGCATGCCGTCTTCCAGCTGCTGCACCAAGGCACGCATCTCGTGCCGGTCGAATTCCTGGCCTCGGTCGAGCCCGGCCATGGCTGGGACGAAGCGCATCACCAGACGCTTCTCACCAATTGCTTCGCGCAAGGAGCAGCGCTGATGGCCGGCAAGGCCAGCGACGATCCGCAGCGCGCCTATCCCGGCGATCGGCCGTCGAGCACGATCCTGCTCGATCGCCTCGATCCGGCGAGTCTGGGCGCGCTGATTGCCTTTTACGAGCATCGCGTCTTCACCAACGCCGTGCTGCTTGAGATCAACCCGTTCGATCAATTCGGCGTCGAGCTCGGCAAGGCCATCGCAAAGGCGATCGAGACCGAAGGGACCGAGGGTTTCGACATTTCCACACAGGCGCTGATCGGTCGGGCATTCGGCTGAGGACAGGAAGAAACAGATGGCGACATTCGACTATGACCTGTTCGTGATCGGCGGCGGATCGGGCGGCGTGCGCGCGGCGCGCGTTTCGGCAGCGCACGGCGCCAAAGTCGCGTTGGCCGAAGAGCATAAGATCGGCGGCACTTGCGTGATCCGCGGCTGCGTACCGAAGAAATTGCTCGTCTATGGCGCGCACTTTGCCGAGGATTTGGCCGATGCCCGCCGCTTCGGCTGGGACGTTCCCGCTTGCAGCTTCGATTGGCCGACCCTGCGCGACAATGTGCTGGCCGAGGTCGACCGGCTCAATCAGGCCTATACAACTACCCTGCAGAACAATCACGTCGAGATCATTCTCGAGCGCGCGACCGTGGCCGGACCCAACAAAGTGAAGCTGGCGGGCGGACGCGAAGTCACGGCCAAATATATTCTGATCGCGACCGGAGCCTGGCCCGCCCGGCCCGAGGTGCCGGGCGCGGAGCATGGCATCACGTCGAACGAGGTGTTCCACCTTGAAAAGCTGCCCAAGCGCATCCTGATCGCGGGCGGCGGCTATATTGCCAATGAGTTTGCCGGGATTTTCCACGAGTTCGGCGTCGATGTGACGATCCTCAATCGTACCGACGTGATCCTGCGCGGCTATGACGAAGGCGTGCGCGATCGGCTGCTGCAGATCTCGATGGCGAAGGGCATCAAATTCCAATTCAACGCCCGATTCAAAAGCATCGAAAAGACCAGTGACGGCTTGCATGTCGATCTCGATGGCTGTGACGCGATGGATGTCGATCTGGTGCTGTTCGCGACCGGCCGGGTGCCGCACACCAAAGGGCTGGGCCTTGAGGAAACGGGTGTGAAGGTGGATGAGAAGGGCGCGGTTGTCGTCGATGCGGATAGTAAGTCCAGCGTCGACAGCATCTACGCGGTCGGGGACGTCACCAACAGAGTGCAGCTGACACCCGTTGCGATCCGCGAGGGGCAGGCGTTCGCTGACACGGTGTTCGGCGGCAAGCCTTGGCGTGTCGATTATGGCTGCATCCCGTCAGCCGTGTTCAGCCACCCGCCGCTCGCCGGAGTCGGCATGACCGAGGGTCAGGCGCGCAACAAATATGGCGCGGTGAAAGTCTATTCGTCGGACTTCAGGCCGATGAAGAATGTGCTCGCCAACCGTAACGAGCGCGCGCTCTACAAGATGATCTGCCATGCGGAGACGGACAAGATTCTGGGTCTCCACATGATCGGCCCCGACGCGCCGGAAATCCTGCAGGCAGCGGCCGTCGCGGTGAAAGCGGGGCTGACGAAACAGGCATTCGACGACACGGTGGCGCTCCACCCAAGCATGGCCGAGGAATTGGTGCTGCTACGATAACGTGCTATATTGCGCGAAAATGTAGGAGTTTCGCGTGATGGCCCAGATCAATGTCTCCGTTCCGCACGCCCTGAAGGCGTGGATCGACGAACAGGTCGCAGCGGGCCGCTACAGCAGTGCCAGCGACGTTATTCGCGAGCTTGTGAGGCGCGCCCAGGACGAAGCCGCCGAGCTTGCCTGGTTGGACGCCAAGCTCGATGAAGGCTTTAATTCCGGCGCGCCGCGCGACGCATTCGAATTCGCTGATGAGCTGAAGAGTCGCTACGGTCGGTCGGCGGCATGAGAATCGAGATCACGCCTGCGGCGCAGGCTGATGTGGATGCGATCATTCGATACAGCAGAGCTGAGCACGGTCAAATTGCTGCTGACGAGTACATCGCGCTTTTCTATGCGCGGCTCGATCGGCTCAGCTCATTTCCCGAGATTGGTGCGACGACCGGCAGGAAGCGTGGTACCCGCCGCCTCTCGTTCGGGCGGCACACGATGTACTATGAAATCCATGGCGATTTGGTATTGATCGTGCGAGTGCTTCATCAGGCGATGGATGTAGGCAAGCGCTTGAAGCGCTGACTGTCACGGCACCCAGTGTTTTTCCCTGATCCATTTTGTGCAGAGATATTTG
>JAFEEY010000095.1:0-1482 GCA_018240865.1 Pseudomonadota bacterium
CCGTTCCGGCGTCGCATCGAGGCCCGCCGCGCCTTTCTCGACCGCGAACAGCGTGACGCCTTGATCGGTGCGCGCCGCGACGACGATCAGGTCCGCGACATGGCCCAAGGGCACAAAGCTCTTGGCTCCGGTCAGCTTGAAGCCGTTGCCGGAGCGCTCGGCCTTCATCGCGATCCGGTCCGGACGATGCTTGGCACCTTCGTCGATCGCGAGCGTCGCCACCGCATCGCCCGCCGCGATCTTCGGGAACCAGGCCTGGCGCAGCGCGGCGCCGCCCGCCTTCAGCGCCTCGACCGCGCCGACGGAGGTCAGGAGGAACGGCGACGGCGTCAGGTTGCGTCCGATCTCCTCCAGCACAACGCCCGCCTCAACATGGCCGAGGCCTAGCCCGCCTTCGGCCTCCGGGATCAGGATCGACGTGAACCCCATCTCGGCGAACTGCTTCCACAGATCGCGCGAGAAGCCGGTCGCGTCCCTGGCATCGCGCAAGCCGCGCATATGGCTGACAGGCGCGGTCTCGCTCACGAACTGCCGCGCGGTGTCGCGCAGCATGGTCTGCTCGTCGGTCAGGAAAAGAGGCATTTCTTCCAAATCCTTTTCGTCATGCCAGCGCAGGCCGGCATCTCCTTGGACCCCAGCCTTCGCTGGGGTGACGGTTGGGTGTCACGCGCCGGGCAGCTCCAGGATCCGCTTGGCGATGATGTTGAGCTGGACTTCGCTGGTCCCGCCCTCGATCGAGTTCGCCTTGGTGCGCAGCCAGGCGCGCGCCTTCGTGCCGTTCGCCGAGGCGTCACTGTCCCATTCCAGCGCGTCCGACCCGCCCGCCGCCATGACCAGCTCGTAGCGGGCCTTGTTCAGCTCCGTGCCGTAATATTTCATCATTGAGGGCTGCGCGGGATGCGCCTTGCCGGCCTTCAGCTCGTCCATGAATTTCTCGGACATCGCGCGGAAGGCGCGCTCGCGCACCTCGAACAGCGCGAGTTGGGCGCGGAGCAGCGGATCGGCGAGGCGACCTTCGGCGTCGGTGCCGGCGGCCTTCTTCGCATCCTCCGCCAACGAAGCGGGGCCGCCCGAACCCAGTCCGCCGCCGCCCAACCCCATGCCGGAGATCATCTCGCGCTCATGGCCGAGCAGATATTTGGCGACGTCCCAGCCCCGGTTCAGCTCGCCGACCAGCTGGTCCTTGGGCACCTGAACATTGTCGAAGAAAGTCTCGCAGAAAGGCGAGTAGCCGGAAATCAGCAGGATCGGCTTGGTCGAGACGCCGGGGCTTTCCATATCGAACAGCAGGAAGCTGATACCGCTGTGCTTGGAGCTCTTGTCGGTGCGGACGAGGCAGAAAATCCAGTCCGCCTTGTCGGCGTAAGAGGTCCAGACCTTCTGGCCGTTGACGAGGAAATGATCGCCCTTGTCTTCCGCCGAGGTCTGCAGACCGGCGAGGTCGGACCCTGCCCCGGGCTCCGAATAGCCCTGGCACCAGCG
>JAFEEY010000095.1:1515-10494 GCA_018240865.1 Pseudomonadota bacterium
CGCCGGCCCGAGCATCGAAATGCCGAAGCTCTGCAGCGGATTGCGGCAGTTGAGCCGCGCCATTTCCTGGCGGAGAATCTTGGCTTCCTCCGGCGACAGGCCGCCGCCACCATAGGCCTTGGGCCAGTCCGGCACGGTCCAGCCGCGCGACGCCATCGCGTTGAGCCACGCTTTCTGGTCCGCCGAGAGCTGCGCCTTACGACCGCCCCAGACGATATCCTGCTCGCCGCGCACCGGCTGGCGCATCGCGGGCGGGCAATTCGCCTCCAGCCACTGGCGCGTTTCGGCGCGGAAAATATCCGGGTCACTCATCGCAAATCCTTCGTCAAAGCATGGGCCAGTCTGGCGATCGCGATCGCCTTGTGATCCTGATGGAGATCGCAAATCACCTGCAGGCCGATCGGCAGGCCGTCCGCGCCTTTCGCGATCGGCACGCTGGTCGCCGGCAGGTTCGGATAGGTCGCAAGTCCGGCATAGGCGAATTGCGCGCCGAATGGCGTCGAGTCCCCATCGATATCGAGCAGCCGCTTGTTGGACGGCGTGTCGTCATGCGCGAAGGCCGTGGTGCCGAACACCGGCGCGATCACGGCGTCATATTCGCGGAAGACCCTGCTCCATGCACGGATGCAGCGGGCCTGCGTGTCCAGCATTGCGAACCATTGCGGCAGCGTCGTCGCCTCGCCGCCCGGCGACGGCGCGCCGCGCGACAAAGCGGTCAGCATCAGCTTCACATAATCGCGGTGCTGGGCCGACAGGTCCGGCAGCAGATCGGGCGCGCGTTCGACGTCCGCGCCCACGCGCTCGAACGCCTGGCCGACCGCTTCCACCGCGCGCTTCATTTCCGCCGACGCGCGGGCGAGCGGATGCTCGGGAAGCAGCAGGATCGAAAGCGCGCCGGGCTCCCCTGTCCCGGCGCGCGGCAAAGGGATATCGGTCAGCACGTCGAGCAGCGCCGCCAGATCGTCCGGATCGCGCGCCATCGGGCCCATCACGCCCAGCGCGGCGCCCGCCCCGTCCGTGCCGGGGAAGAAATTGCCCTGGGTGTCGATCGCGCCATAGCTGGCCTTGTGCCCCCAGACGCCGCAGAACGCGGCGGGCGTGCGGATCGAGCCGCCAATGTCCGAACCGATCTCTGCCGCGACGAGCCCGGCCGCCAACGCCGCCGCCGCGCCGCCCGACGATCCACCCGCCACCCGCGCGGGGTCGCGCGGATTGAGCGTGCGGCCATAGAGCGGATTGTTGCTTTGCAGGTCGATCAGGCCGGTGGGCACATTGGTCTTGCCCAGGATCACCGCGCCGGCCGCCTTCAGCCGCTGCACCACGACGGCATCGGCATGGGCGATGTGATCGGCGTGTTCGGCGAAACCCCATGTCGTCGGCAGGCCGGCGACGTCATAGCTTTCCTTGACCGTCATCGGCAGGCCGAGCAGCGGCGCGGCATCGCCCGCCGCCAGCCGCGCGTCCGCCGCTTTCGCCTGCGCGCGCGCCCGATCGAAATCGCGGACCACGACCGCGTTGATCGCGCCATCGCCCGCCTCAATCCGCGCGATCGCCGCCTCGGTCTCGGCCACGGCGCTGGTGTCGCCACGCCGGATCGCGGCAACGGTTTCGAGCGCGCTTCGCATCACGCTCGGCTTTCGGCGATCGCCGAATAGATCATCGTCTTCAGCTCACGCCGGATCGGGTAGGTGTTGGATGGGCTCAGCTGCGCCATGAAGATGAAGATTAGCCGCTCCACCGGGTCGATGTGGAAGGCCGTCGAGAACATGCCGCCCCAATAGAATTCGCCGGCCGATCCCGGCACCAGAGTCGGCGCGATATTGATCGTGACCGCGAAACCGAGGCCGAAGCCGACGCCGGCATTGGTCGCCTCGCTAAACAGCGACCGCGACATCGACGCAAGATCGGCGCCGCCCGGCAAATGATTGCTGGTCATCAGCGCGACCGTCTTGGGGCCGAGGATGCGCACCCCGTCCAGCTCGCCCTTGTTCAGCAGCATCGCGCAGAAGCGGTGATAGTCGGCCGCGGTCGAGACCAGCCCGCCGCCGCCCGAAAATTGGGTCGGCACCCGGCTCCATACGCTCGCCGCGCCCTGGTCGTACATCACCGCGCCCTTATCCGGATGCATGGTGTAGCAATCGGCGAGCCGCGAAACCTTATCGCCGGGCACCTGGAAGAAAGTGTCGTCCATGCCCAGCGGACCGAAGATCCGCTCGCGGAACACCTGATCGAGCCCCTTGCCCTCGATCCGCTGGACGATCAGGCCGAGAATGTCGGTCGCGACCGAATAATTCCACGCTTCGCCCGGCGAGAATTCGAGCGGGATGCCGGCCAAAGTCCGCACCACGCTGTCGAGATCGTGGGCGCCGTACCAATCCTCGATCTTGGTCGCGCGATAGGCGGCGTCGATATTGCCCCGGTTCTGAAAGCTGTAGGTCAAACCGGCGGTGTGGCGGAGCAGATCGACCATCCGCATCGGCGACGCGGTCGGTTTGCTGAGGAACGGCGCCGATCCGCCGCCGCCATCATAGACGCCAAGCCCTTTCCACTCGGGGATCAGGCGGTGCACGGGATCGTCAAGCGCGACTTTCCCTTCCTCCACCAGCTGCATGAAGGCGACGCTTGTCACCGGCTTGGTCATCGAGGCGATGCGGAACAGCGTGTCATTGGCGACCGGCCGCCCCTCGCGCATCGACCCGAAGTTCGCGAAATGGACCGGCTGGCCATCGCGGCTGACCAGCAATTGCATGCCCTTGAAACGGCCGCTTTGCAGATAGCGCTCATCCAGGAAACGATCGATCCGTTGCAGCCGACCGGCATCCATGCCGAGCGTGGCGGGATCGACGAGCTGGACCATGCATTCCTCTCTTGTTTTCAGGGCCGGGCTTATCGCCTTGAGCCCTGCCCAAATCAACAATATCCCAAGGAAAAGCGCGGTTTTTGAAGGCCGGGCAGTCGGGAGAGAGATGGATGGCCGACGCGGACGCTACGGCATGGCCGAGCCTTTCGCTGGAAGAGGTCGAGGCGCTGCTGTGCGCGCCGGGCCAGCGATTCGAGATGGAAACGGTCGTGATTCGGGGCATCCCCACCCGGACATGGAAAAATGCGCCGCCGAGCCTGCGTGCACTGGCGGAACTCAGTCGTATCCACGGCGGCCGGACCGCCGCGGTGCTGGAAGGCGAGCGGGTCCGCTTCGACGCGCAATATCGCGCGATCGCGGCGCTCGCGGCGGCCCTGGCCGCACGCGGGATCGGCAAGGGCGACCGGGTGGCGACCGCGATGCGCAACCTGCCGGAATGGATCGTCGCTTTCTTCGCGATCACCAGCCTGGGCGGGATCGCAGTACCGCTCAATGCCTGGTGGACCGGTGCGGAGCTGGAATATGGCCTGAGAGACTCGGGCACGAAAATGCTGATCGCCGATGCCGAGCGATGGAAGCGGATCGCGCCGTCCCGCGCCAGCCTGCCGGACCTTGCCCATGTGATCGTGACGCGCGGTGATGGCGGCGAGGGCACCGAACGGCTGGAGGATGTCATCGGCACGCCGGAAAGCTGGGCTTCGCTGCCCGACCGCCCACTGTCCGATATGCCGATCGAAACCGACGATGATGCGGTCATCCTCTACACCAGCGGCACCACCGGCGCGCCCAAGGGCGCGCTCGGCACCCACCGCAACATGGTCAGCAATATCCTGTCGAGCGGCTATGCCGTCGCGCGCAGTTTTCTCCGCCGGGGCGAAGCGCCGCCCGAGCCCGAGCCCAAAGTCTTTCTGACCGTCATCCCGCTGTTTCACGCGACCGCGTGCAGCGCCACGCTGATGGGGGCGATGGCGTCGGGACACACGCTGATCTTCATGCGCAAATGGGATGCGCTTGAGGCGATGGAGATCATCCAGCGCGAGCGCGTAAACATGACCGGCGGCGTGCCGACGATCGCCTGGCAATTGCTGGAGCACCCGGAACGGTCAAAGTTCGACCTCTCCAGCCTGGAAAGCATCGCCTATGGCGGCGCGCCGTCCGCGCCCGAACTGGTACGGCGCATCCGCGAGGAATTCGGCGCGCTGCCCGGCAATGGCTGGGGCATGACCGAAACGATGGCGACCGTGACCACGCACAGCGCCGAGGATTATCTCAATCGCCCCGACAGTGCCGGGCCTCCGGTCGCGACGGCCGACCTTGAAATCCGTGCCGATGACGGCGTGACCGTGCTGCCGCCAGACACGATCGGCGAGCTTTGGGCGCGCGGACCGATGATCGTGCGCGGCTATTGGAACAAGCCCGAAGCGACGGCGGCGACCTTTGTCGACGGCTGGGTGCGCACCGGCGACCTTGCCCGTATCGACGCGGAAGGCTTTCTGTTCATCGTCGACCGCGCCAAGGACATGGTGATCCGGGGCGGCGAGAATATCTATTCTGTGGAAGTGGAGAATGTCCTCTACGCCCATCCAGCCGTGACCGATGCGGCGCTGATCGGCATTCCTCACAAGACCTTGGGCGAAGAGCCGGCGGCCGTCGTCCATCTCGCGCCCGGCGCCAGCGCGACGGAGGCGGAGTTGCGCGACTTCGTCCGTGCGCGCCTCGCGGCGTTCAAAGTGCCCGTGCGGATCGCCTTCGTGCCCGAAACACTGCCCCGCAACGCGACTGGCAAGATATTGAAGCGCGAGCTGAAAGCGCTGTTCTAATCGTCATTGCGAGCGGCAATGCCGCGCGGCAATCCAGGCGCGGTGACTGGATCGCCACGGCGCTAACGCGCCTCGCGATGACAGACTATTTCTCCTCCGACTTCCGCAGCAGCCTCACCATCCCCGGCGCCCAGCGCATGATGAAGGCGAGGCGCCTGGCGGTCTTGCCGACCACCACATGGGTCTTCTTGCCGTACACCGCGTCCCAAACCGCCTGCGCGACCGTCTCGACCGGCGTGAATTCGAGCCCCTGCGCCTGCACTCGCTCGCGGAAGCTCTGGTTGGTACCGGATACGGTCTGCGTGAGCAGCGGCGTGTCGATGAAGCTTGGCATGATCGAACGCACTTTGATGCCGTGCTCGGCCCATTCCTCGTTCAGTGAATCGGTCAGCGCGCGCACACCGAATTTGGTGACGGCGTAGATCGACATGCCCGGGCCCGCCCACAATCCGGCGGCGGAGCAGGTGTTGACCAAGGCCGATCCCGGCGTTGCTTTCAGAAGAGGCAGCCCTGCCTCCGCGCCATAAATCACGCCCCGCAGATTGACGTCGAGCACGCGGTCCTTGTCCGCTTGGCTCATCGCCTCGAACGGACCGCCCGAACCGATGCCGGCATTGTTGAACAGCAGGTCGAGCCGCCCGCCGCTTGCTTGCGTGAAATGTTCCAGCGCGTCGCGCCATTCCTCGCGGTCCCGCACGTCCATTCTGACGGTGAAAGCATTATCGGCACCGATCAGCCGCGCGGTTTCGGCGAGACCCGCTTCGTTCACGTCCGCCAGTCCCACAAACCAGCCGCGTTTCGCGAACAGCTCAGCGGTCGCACGGCCGATGCCTGACCCACCACCTGTGATGAAGATCGCTTTTCTCATGCTCCCCCACTCCGTTCGGGCTAAGCTTGTCGAAGCCCTCCCTTCTTGAGGGCAGTAGAAAGAAAAGGGAGGGCTTCGACAAGCTTAGCCCGAACGGAGTGGGGTGCGCGGGTGAGCGAATTGATCTTCGAGGGCGTTGCGAAACGCTTCGGTGACACGGCTGCCGTCGATGCCGTCAGCGCGAAGATCTCTTCCGGCGGCTTCGTGGCACTGGTCGGCAGCTCTGGGTCGGGCAAATCGACGCTGTTGAAGACCGTCAACCGGCTGGTCGTACCCGACAGCGGGCGGGTGCTGCTGGACGGCAGCGACGTGGCGGACGAAGAGCCGCACGCGCTCAGGCGGCGGATCGGCTATGTTTTCCAGAATGTCGGCCTTTTCCCGCATATGAGCGTGGCCGAGAATATCGGCATCGGTTTCCGGCTGGAGCGCCGCGCGGAGAGCGGGCGGATCGGCGAGCTGCTGGAGCTCGTCGGCCTACCGCCGGACATGGCGGCGCGGATGCCGGACCAGCTGTCCGGCGGGCAGCGCCAGCGCGTCGGCGTGGCGCGGGCACTGGCCCTGTCGCCAAAACTGATGCTGATGGACGAGCCGTTCGGCGCGCTCGATCCGGTCACGCGCGACGCGCTTGGCCGCGCCTATCGCGATCTCCATGACCGGCTCGGCCTCACCACGATCATGGTCACGCACGACATGGCCGAGGCGCTGCTGCTTGCCGATCGGGTGCTAGTGATGGCCAGCGGGCGCATCGTCGGCGACGGCACGCCCGCCGACCTGCTCGCCGGCCGCGCGGGGCCGGAAGCGGCGGCGCTGGTGGAAGTCCCGCGCGCGCAAGCGGAGCGGCTGAAGGAATTAGGCGCGTGATCGCCGCCGCTCCCTCCCCTCTCCCCGGCGGGGAGAGGGCGACTCGCCGCCAGGCGAGGGGGGTGAGGGGGCTCGGCCTCCGGAATTATTCGCGGACTCACGACCCTCTCGCCCAACCCTCTCCCCGCCGGGGAGAGGGCTAATGGCAGGGCTCGATCGCCTCCCTCAGCTGCTTGCCAGCCATATCCTGCTCGCCGCCTGCGCGCTGGCGTTGGGGCTGCTGGTCAGCCTGCCGCTGTCCGTCTGGGCGGCACGCAACCGCACCGTCGCGCGGATCGCGCTCGGCTTCGCGAGCCTGGTGCAGACGATCCCGGCCCTGGCTTTGCTGGCGCTCTTCTACCCTCTGCTGCTGGCGCTCTCGGTGCTGATCGGCGGCGGCATTCCGGCCTTGGGCTTCCTGCCGTCGCTGCTGGCGCTGACGCTCTACGCGCTGCTGCCGATCCTCCGGAACGGCGTCGCCGGGCTGACCGGCATCGACCCGGCGATCATCGAAGCGGCCGACGGCGTCGGCATGACCGCCGCGCAGAAGCTGCGGCTGGTCGAGGCGCCGCTCGCCGCGCCGGTGGTGATGGCCGGCATTCGCACCGCCGCCGTCTGGACGATCGGCGCGGCGACGCTTTCCACCACGGTCGGCTATCCGGGCCTGGGCGACCTGATCTTCGCCGGGCTGCAGACGCAGGATTGGGCGCTGGTCACGACCGGCTGCCTCGCGGCAGCCGCGCTCGCGCTGGCGGCGGACTCACTGCTCGGGCTGATCGAGCACGGCATCAAGGCACGCAAGCGCCTCTGGACCTGGACCGGCCTCGCGCTGCTATTGGCGGGCACCGCGGCAGGGCTGGCACCAAGCTTGATGCCCCAGCGTCCCGTCATCACCATCGGCGCCAAGAATTTTTCCGAGCAATATATTCTCGCCCGTCTGATCGGGCGGCGGCTGGAGGCGGCCGGCTATCACGTCCAGTATCGCGAGGGGCTGGGATCGGCGGTCATTTTCCGCGCGCTCGCGAGCGGCGATGTCGATGTCTATGTCGATTATGCCGGCACGCTCTGGACCAATGAGATGAAACGCCGCGACATTCCGCCTCCGCTGATGATGACGAGAGCGATCGCGCGATGGGCAAAGGCCGAGCATGGCGTCGGCCTGATCGGCGCACTCGGTTTCGAAAATGCCTATGCGATCGCGGTGCGTGGGGGCGATGCGCAAAGCCTCGGCCTCAAAACCCTCGACGATCTCGCGCGTGCGGCTCCGCGCATGACCCTGGGCAGCGACCTCGAATTCCTCGAGCGGCCCGAATGGGCGGCGGTGCGCGATGCCTATGGCCTCCATTTCGCGGCGACCCGATCGTTCAGCCCGACCTTCATGTATCGTGCGATCGACAGCCGCGCGGTGGACGCGATTTCCGCCTTCTCGTCGGATGGGCGGATCGCCGCGCAGAATCTCGTTGTGCTCGCCGATCCGCGCCACGCGATCCCGAGCTACGACGCATTGCTGCTCATCTCGCCAAAGCGCGTCGGCGATGCCCGCTTCATCGCCGTACTGAAGCCGCTGACCGGCCGGATCGGCGTCGAGGCGATGCGCGCTGCCAATCTCAGTGTCGATCGTGATAGCGATAAATGGACCCCGGATCGCGCCGCCGCTTGGCTGGACGCGCGACTGCGGTAAAGAGCTGCGGAAGCGGGGTTCCGTATCGTCATAGGAGATTCATGGACACCAATCCGGTCTTCTTCGACGCCAGCGGCAGGCGGCGGCGGCAATTCACGCTCGCCGTGGTCGCTTTCATCGCATTGCTGCTGCTTTCCGCTGCGCTGTTCGCCGCGACCATCGTCCGCATGTCGCCCGAACCGGCACTGCCGTTCCAGGTCGAACGGCCCGGCGGGCAGCCGAACGCGATCGCGCGAGGGGCGCGCCGGGTCGAGCGCGCGATCGTCCATCGCGGCCGGGCATTGCTGAGCGGAAAGCCTGCTCATCAGACTAGCCTCGCCGTCGCATTCCATGCTCCGTGGGACGGCTCCAGCGCAGCCTCGCTGCAACGCCATGTGAACGAGCTCGACTGGCTGGTGCCAGGCTGGGTCTCGGTCACCGGCCCTGATCATCGCTGGACCGTCTTCGACGACCGCCAGGGTCGGCAGATCATCGCCGGCGCGGTGCATCGGCCCAAGATCCTGCCGATGATTCAGAATGCGCTGAACGGGGTCTGGGATCCGGACGGCACGGCGGCGCTGATGCGCTCGCCGGCCGCGCGCAAGCAATTGCTCGATCGGCTCGAAGCTTTCCTGATCGCCAACAGAGCCGATGGCGCCTTTTTCGATTTCGAGAATTTGCCCGCTGCGTCGCAACGCGATTACCAAGCATTCCTGCGCGAGACGCGAGTGCGGTTCGCGCCGCATGGCTGGCTGATCGCGATGGCCGCACCCGTCGGCGATCCGAGCTGGCATTTGCCGGCCTATGCCGGCCTCGTCGATCGCCTGTTCCTGATGGCTTATGACGAGCACGATCCGGATGGCGATCCGGGACCGATCGCGTCGCAGAGCTGGTTCGTCTCGACGCTGGCGACCGCGCTCAAAGGCCTGCC
>JAFEEY010000095.1:10510-22030 GCA_018240865.1 Pseudomonadota bacterium
GGGCGCGCCGCCCGCCGATACGCCGTCGCTGGAAGAAGCGATGGTGATCGCGCACGATTCCGGTACCGTCCCCCGCTTCGATTCCGTCAGCGGCAACCTCACCTTTTCCTATGAGGAAGACGGCAAGCAGCACGAGCTCTGGATGCTCGACGCCGCGTCTTTCCACAACCAGATGCTCGCCGCGCGTGCGGCTGGGATCGGTGCGATCGGCCTGTGGCGGCTGGGCACTGAAGACCCGTCGGTCTGGCAGGTCTTCGGCCGTTCGCACCGGGACGGCGGCGATGTCCGCGCGATCCAGCAGATGCCGCCCGGCACCGACGTCGATATCGAAGGGTCGGGCGAAGTGCTGCGCGTCGGCTCGACGCCGGTCGCCGGCCTGCGCCGCATCACGCTCGACAGGAACGGACTCGTCACCGGCGAGGAATTCCAGCGCCTGCCTTTGCCTTTCTCGATCGAGCGGGCCGGCTACAAGCCCATGGAAGTCGCGCTGACGTTCGACGATGGGCCCGATCCTGACTGGACGCCCAAAATCCTCGACATTCTGAAAGCAAAGCAAGTGCCCGCGGCCTTCTTCGTCGTCGGCGAGAATGCGCTCACCTATCGCGACCTTCTGAAGCGCGAGGTGCGCGAAGGACACGCGGTCGGGAACCACACTTACACCCACCCCAATCTCGGCCAGACCAGCGATGCCGTGACGCGCATCGAGCTGAACGCGACGCAGCGGCTGGTCGAAGCGTTCACCGGCCGGTCGATGCGGCTGATGCGCGCGCCCTATTTTGGCGACGCCGAGCCGACCACCGCGGACGAAATCGTGCCTGTGCTGGTCGGGCAGGAACTCGGCTACCTTTCGGTCGGCCTGCATGTCGATCCCGGCGACTGGACGCGGCCCGGCGTTCAGGCGATCGTCGATCGAACGATCGCCGGCGTGCTTGCTTCCAATGAAGATCGGAGCGGCAATATCGTCCTGCTCCACGATGCGGGCGGCAATCGTGAAGAGACCGTGCAGGCGCTGCCGGTCATCATCGACCAGCTTCGCGCCAGGGGATATCGTTTCGTGTCGGTCGCCGATCTCGTCGGCCTCAGGCCCGATCAGGTGATGCAGCCGCTCACCAGCGAAGAGCAGGCGGCGGCGCGCACCGATCTCTACCTCTTCACTGCGCTCGGCTGGCTGCAGACTCTGCTCGGCTGGCTGTTCGGGATCGCGATCTCGCTCGGCATTGCGCGCGCCGTCATCTTCTCGGGCCTAGCGCTCTGGCAGGCGCGGCGCGAGGCGAAAGAGCAGCCGCCGGCGATCCGAGCCGACCGCTTCGTCTCCGTCCTCATCCCCTGCTTCAACGAGGCGCGGGTGATCGAGACGTCGGTGCGCCGGGTGCTGGAAAGCACGGCTGTCGATCTGGAAGTGATCGTGATCGATGATGGGTCGAAGGACGGCACCGGCGACATTGTCGAAAAGGCCTTCGGGAACGAACCGAAGGTCAAGCTGCTGCGGCTGGAAAATGGCGGCAAGGCGCGCGCGCTGAACCAGGGCCTGACGCTGGCCAGGGGCGAGTTCATCGTCGCGCTGGACGCCGACACGCAATTCCCGAAAAAAACGATCGCGCGGCTGGCGCGCTGGTTCGACGATCCGCGGATCGGCGCCGTCGCGGGCAACGCCAAGGTTGGCAACCGCATCAACCTCGTTACGCGCTGGCAGGCGCTGGAATATATCACCGCGCAGAATCTGGAGCGCCGGGCGCTGGCCCGGCTCGATGCGATTACGGTCGTGCCCGGCGCGGTCGGGGCGTGGCGGGCCGAGGCGCTGCGTCAGGCCGGCGGCTATCCGCCCGACACGCTGGCCGAGGATCAGGATCTGACGATCGCAATCCAACGGCTGGGCTGGCACGTGCGTTACGATCAGGATGCCGTCGCTTTCACCGAGGCGCCGGAAAGCTTCAAGGCGCTCGCCAAGCAGCGCTTCCGCTGGGCATACGGCACGCTGCAATGCCTGTGGAAGCACCGCGCAGTGCTGGCGACCGGCAAGCCCAGGGGGCTGGCGCTGGTCGGCCTGCCGCAGGCGATGCTGTTCCAGGTCGGCTTCGCCGCGATCTCTCCGGTGATCGACCTTGCGCTTCTGTTCAGCATCGTTTCGACTGTGATGCGCGTGCAGGCGCATGGCTGGGCACAGACGCACACCGATCTGGCCGTGATGGGCGCCTATTGGCTCGCCTTCACCGCGATCGACGTGCTCGCCGCCTCGATCGCTTTCGCGCTGTCGACGCGGGAGCGGTGGCGGCTGATGTGGCTGCTGATCCCGCAGCGCATCGGCTATCGCCAGATCATGTATTATGTCGTGCTGAAAGCGATCGCGGCAGCCATTCGCGGGCCGCGCGTCGGCTGGGGCAAATTGGAGCGCAGCGGACGGGTGAGCGCCCGGTGAGGAGTTTGTACGGGCTTCTCCTGGGACTGACCTTGAGCTCCGCACCTGCGCTTGCCGGCCCGCCCTATGACACGGACGATCCTGAGCCGACCGATACCGGCCATTGGGAAATCTATGCCTTCGCCGCCGGAAACCGGGGCGGGCATGTGACCGACGGCGCGGCCGGGCTCGATCTCAACTACGGGCCCGTCGACCGCGTCCAGCTGACCGCTACCTTGCCTCTGGCCTTCACCAGCGAGGACGGCGGGCATGTCGCGCGCGGCAATGTCGAGGCCGGGATCAAATATCAATTCGCCAAGGGCCGCACGGCCTCCGCCGCGATCTTTCCGCGCGTGATCCTGCCGACCGCCGGCGCCCGTTTCGGCACCGGCCGCGCCGCCTTCCTGCTGCCGCTCTGGATGCAGAAGGATTTCGGACAGGTGAGCGTTTTCGGCGGCGGCGGATACACGATCAACCCGGGAACCGGGCAGCGCGATTATTGGAGCGAAGGGCTGGCGGCGACGGCTTCCCTCAATGAGGGAATGACGGCCGGGATCGAGGTGACGCATTTCGGCGCCGACGCGACCGACGCACACCCGGAAACCCGGCTTGGCCTTGGCGGCAGCGTCCATATCGCCGGCCCCTATTCGCTGCTGTTTTCCGGCGGGCCGACCTTCGTCGCCGGCCGCCATCATGCCCAGGCGCATGGCTATGCCGCGCTGCAGATCAGTTTCTAGGAGGATCGCGATGCAGGACGAACCGGACCGGATCGAAAGCAAGGTGCCCGCCGTCACGCTGGGCTTCTGGGTGATCAAGATCCTGGCGACCACGCTGGGCGAAACCGGCGGCGATACTGTGAGCATGACCTGGAATTTCGGCTATCTCGCCGGCACTTTCATATTTCTTGGCCCGCTCATCCTGCTGGTCGCGGCGCAGATCGCCGCCAAACGCTTCCACCCGATTCTCTATTGGGCGACGATCATCGCCTCCACGACGGCGGGTACGACGATGGCCGATTATGCCGACCGGTCGCTCGGTATCGGCTATCTGGGCGGATCACTGATCCTGCTTACGCTCGTGCTGCTGTCGCTCGCGGCGTGGAAGCTGACGCTGGGAAGCGTCTCCGTCGCGACCGTTTCGCGCCCGCCGGCCGAGGCCTTCTACTGGCTGACGATCACTTTCTCGCAGACGCTCGGCACTGCGCTGGGCGACTGGGCGGCGGACGATGGCGGCCTCGGCTATCTCGGCGGCGCGGCGCTGTTCGGCGGCGCGCTGGCGGTGATCGCGGCGCTCTATGCTTTCACGCGCGTGAGCCATGTGGTTCTTTTCTGGGCCGCCTTCATCCTGACCCGGCCGCTCGGCGCGACGGTCGGCGATTTTCTCGACAAGCCGCTGGATCATGGCGGGCTGGACCTCAGCCGGCCGCTCGCCACGACAGTGCTGGCAGTCGCGATCGTCGCGCTGGTGACGCTCTTGCCCCAACGCGCGGCGGCGAAAGCCTAGGCTGCGGTCCCGCCCACGGTCAGCCCTTCGATCATCAGACTGGGCTGGCCGACGCCGGCGGGCACGCTCTGGCCACCCTTGCCGCACACGCCGACGCCTTCATCGAGCGCGAAGTCATTGCCGATCGCGCGGACCTTGGTGAGCACAGTCGGGCCGTCGCCGATCAGGGTCGCGCCCTTGATCGGCGCGCCCAGTCTGCCATTCTCGATCCGGTACGCCTCGGTGCAGGAAAAGACGAACTTGCCCGAGACGATGTCGACCTGCCCGCCGCCGAAGCTCTTGGCGAAAATGCCATTGCCCGCGCGCGCGATCATCTCGGACGGGTTGTCATTCCCAGCCTTCATAAAGGTGTTGGTCATGCGCGGCATCGGCGCGTGGGCATAGGATTGGCGGCGGCCGTTGCCGGTCGGCGCGACGCCCATCAGCCGGGCGTTCAGCCGGTCCTGCATATAGCCTTTAAGGATGCCGTCCTCGATCAGCACCGTCTCGCGTGTCGGCGTGCCTTCGTCGTCGATCGACAGAGAGCCGCGCCGGTCCGCGATCGAGCCGTCATCGACAACCGTGACACCTGGCGCCGCCACGCGCTCGCCGATCCGGCCCGAGAAAGCCGAGGTGCCCTTGCGGTTGAAATCGCCTTCAAGGCCATGCCCGATCGCTTCGTGCAGCAGCACGCCCGGCCAGCCGGGGCCCAGCACCACCGTCATCTCACCCGCCGGGGCCGCGACGGACTCGAGATTGGTCAGCGCCTGAGCAAGCGCGATGTCGATGCCACGCTGCCATTCGGCTTCCTCGAACAGCCGGCCGTAAAGATAGCGGCCACCCATGCCGAACGATCCGGTCTCGCGCCGGCCATTCTGCTCGGCGACGATCGAGATGTTGAGGCGGACCAGCGGCCGCACATCGAGCGCGGTAAACCCGTCCGGCCGCACGATCTCGACGACGCTCCACGATCCCGACAGGCCCACCGACACCTGCGCGACGCGCGGATCGCGTGCGCGGGCGGCGGCGTCGACCCGCTGGCACAAAGCGACCTTGTCCGCGAAGGGCACGAGGCCCAACGGATCGTCAGCAGTGTAAAGGTGCCGATTGCTTCGCTGCGGCGGCGGCGCGGCCTCGCCTTTGGCGGGATCGAGCAGCGCCATCGTCTCTGCCGCACGGCGGATCGCGGCGGCGGACAGTTCGTTGGCGTGCGCGAAGCCAGTCATCTCGCCAGACACGCCGCGCAGGCCGAAGCCCGCATTCGTGTTGTAGTCAGCGGTCTTCAGCCGGCCGTCATCGAAGCCGAAGCTCTCCGACGTCGAATATTGCAGATACAGCTCGCCATCGTCGCAGCGCTTCAGCGCGTCGGCGGTCAGTTTCAGCGCGGTATCGGGATCAAGGTCCGCCCGGTAGAGCCAGGCGCGCGGATCGGCGGGAAGAGTCATCCCGCCTGATATAGCTCTAGTATGCGCCGACGGAAGGGTCGCTGTCCGCCGGGCCGCCGGCCAGAACGAAGCGGCGGTCGCAATAGCCGCATTCGCCATAGCCGCGCTCGTCGATCTCGATGAACACGCGCGGGTGGCCGAGCGCCGGGTCGATGCCGTGACCGGAACCGTCGCAGGCGACGCGGCGGGAGTTGACACGGAATGTCTCGGGCGGCGGCACTGTCATGCGCGGCTGTTAGCTTGGCGCAGGGTTCGGTTCAACCAAGGACCGTCATGCTGAACTTGTTTCAGCATAAGCTATCCGCCGCACAGCGGCTCGACGCTTATCCCGAATCAAGTTCGGGATGACGGCCGGTGCGGGAGAGGCTATCTGCGCCCAATGACCGAAGCCGCCATCTCCATCCGCGATCTCGCCAAGACCTATAGCGGCGGCAAGCGCGCGCTGGACGGAGTCACATTCGACGTTCCGCGCGGGCAGATTTTCGGGCTGCTCGGCCCGAACGGCGCCGGCAAATCGACCCTTATCAACATCCTTTCCGGCATGGTCATGAAGACCAGCGGCAGCGCATCCATCTGGGGCTTCGATATCGACGCGCATCCGAGGAACGCCAAGGCGTCGATCGGCATCGTGCCGCAGGAGATCGTGTTCGATCCCTTTTTCACCCCGTTCGAGACGCTGGAGCTGTTCGCGGGTCTCTACGGCGTGCCGAAGGACGAGCGGAAGTCGATGGAGCTGCTGCGCGCGGTCCATCTGGAGGACAAGCGCGACGCCTATTCGCGCACTTTGTCCGGCGGCATGAAGCGACGCCTGCTGGTCGCGAAGGCGATGGTGCATTCGCCGCCCGTGCTGGTCCTCGACGAGCCGACCGCCGGAGTCGATATCGAGCTGCGCCAGCAGCTCTGGGCCTATGTGCGCGAGCTGAACGAACAGGGCGTGACCGTGGTCCTCACCACTCATTATCTCGAGGAAGCGGAAGAGCTGTGCGATCGCATCGCGATCATCAATCACGGCCGGCTGATCGCCAACGAACCGACCCGCGAGCTGGTCAACAAAGCGCAGGAAAAGATTGTCGAAGTGACGGTCGACCGCGACCTGGAGACGCCGCCCGAAGCTCCCTGCTTCGAGAAGGCGGTACTGAAAGGCAGCCGCGTGCTTTCGATCACCTATTCAAAAGCGAAAGTGAATGCGGGCGAAGTCCTCGCCGCCGTCAGCGGCGCGGGTCTCGGCATCGTCGATGTTTCCACCAAGGAAGCCGATCTGGAGGACGTGTTCCTGTCCCTGACCCGCGCCGCCTAAGCTCAGGCGAAAGCGAAATGCATCATCTGCGCGATTGAGGCATGCGGCCCGAATATGGGCGCCGCCGGCAGGTGGCTGACCTGAACAATATCATAGGGCGGCGTCGGATCGACCGCGACCGGGTGCTGGCTTTGCGGCGGCTGCGGGGCGGCCGGCGTCTCGGCCTGGCTGGCGCTGCCGCCGGCCCTGATGAAGCTCAGCGAGCCCGTCGCCAGATTGACCTTGGCGACATGGCCGATCAGCTCATCGCTGTTATCCCATTTATGATTGCTATTGGTGTCGCGGAAAATCGACGTCCCGACTTGGCCGTTGACCGTTTCCCTGCGGAACACATAGTCTGACTGGATGCCGGCCAGCTGGATGCGATCGTCCGATCCGAAATCCATGATCTGGGCGTAATCCTTCCGGCCGGACCACAGGTTGGTGTTGTCCATGTAGAAGGCGCCGCGCTGATCCCCCAGCACGAACAGATCCGCGCCGCCGCCACCATAGAGCCGGTCGGCGGTGTCGCGGCCGATCTGGCTGCCGGCAGCCGGTACGCCATAGATCGTCTCGGCCGCCGCCGTGCCGCGCACGGTGTCGCTGCCGGCGAGGCCGTAGATGGTCTTGGGTAGAGCCGCGGCAGGCGGCGCTGAGGCAGGCGGTGCCGGCGGCGGCGGGGCCGGCAGGGCGCCGCCGGGATGATAGCCGTAACCATTCACCAGCAGATCCGCGACAGTGGTCGCCGCGCCATGGTTCAGGTTTGGCACCAGCGCCGCCAGCCCGGCATTGCCGCGCAGCTGCAGATTGTCGGAAATGGCAGCGCCGGTCACCCGGTCGTCCGCGATCACCATGTCAGTCACGTTGCGCTGGATCGTCACCCCGGCGACATTTTCCACCTTGATCCAGAAGAAGGGATCGTCGGTGGTGCGCGAGACCACCGTGTTGTTGGTGATCGAGATGCCGCGGCCGTGATCGACATGGATGCCGTGCCACAGATCATTGGCGTAGAGCAGGTTGTTGTCGATGGTCACATTGGTGAAAGGCATGGTGCCGACTTCGTCGCGCATGTGAATGCCCTGCAGCGCCAGTCCACTGCCCTGAAACACCTGATTGCCGGTGATCGTGATGTTGGACGAAGCGCGCGTCTGGCCCTCGGTCCAGAATTGAATGGCATCCGGATGATCGCCCGGCGCGAAATAGAAGTCGCGGAACTGGTTGTCCTTGACGAGCACATTCCCCACTGCGGTGAAATCGGCGCCGTCGCTGCGGATATTGTGGAAGCTGTTGCCTTCCACGACGAGCTGGTCGCTGCGCTGGAATACCGCACCCCGGTGCAGCTCGGTGAAATCGGAGCTGATGACGCGGACGTTTCGGCTGTCGCTGACCACCAGGCCCCAACCATCGTTGCGGGGGTTGTTGTCCAGAGTGCCGTGAAAGCGGACATGATCGAGCGTGACATTGGCGGAATCGAACACCGAGACCATTTTGCCGAAATCCTGCTCCTGCCAGGTCATCGCCCGGCCGACATCAACCGCCTTGATCGCGATGTTGCTGGAGCCGTCGATGGTGATGCCGCTGAATTTCGCTAGATTGGTATCGCTGGCCGACTGGATCGTGATCGCGGCGGCGTAATGCCTGTTACGGATGTCGATATCGCCATAATTGCCGGCGGCCAGGACAAAGGTTTCGCCCCCCGCGGCATGATTGAGCGCGGCAACCAGCTCCTGCCGGTTGGCGATGGATACGACCGTCATGAAATCTCCCCGCTACCACCTCCTCTTGACCGGGAGAGTCGGCAAGACGCGCCGCGCTGCAGGTGATTGAGCGGCAGAACTGTCCTGAAAAGGCACATTGCGATGCGCTGACCTGAAAGACCGGCGAACCGAATCCGGACATGGGAACTTCGCCATCCGGCCCGGATGCGCTTGCGCGCAGGCACGCGGACATTACACCGTTGCCGACGATGACAGACCAGACCCACGCTTTCGACGTCGTGATCCTGGGTTCCGGCGCGGCCGGATTGACCGCGGCCTTGAACCTCGCCGATCGCTTTCGCGTGGTGGTGCTCGCGAAGGGCGGGCTTTCGGAAGGCTCGACCGCCTGGGCGCAGGGTGGCATCGCCGCCGTGCTGGAAGACGGCGACACGTTCGAAAGCCATATCCAAGACACGATGATCGCCGGCGCCGGCCTCAACAACCGCGCCACCGTCGAGTTCGTGGTCGAGAACGCACCCGCCGCGATCGCCCGGCTGGCGGAGCTGGGCGTGCCCTTCAACGAGGATGCGGGCGCGCTCCACCTGACCCGCGAAGGCGGACACAGCCACAGGCGGATCGTCCATGTCGACGATGCGACCGGCTGGGCCGTGCAGCAGGCGCTGGAGCGCGCCGCCTTCGCCCATCCAAACATCACTTTGGTGCCTGACCGGGTTGCGATCGACCTTGTCACTGGACGGCATGGGGTCCGTTATTCCGGGGACGGCCATGTCTGGGGCGTCTATGCGGTCAACCGCCAGACCGGCCATGTCGAGCTGTTCACCGGCCGCGCGACGATTCTGGCGACCGGCGGCGCGGGGCGCACCTATCTCTATTCGACCGCGCCGCGCGGGGCGACCGGCGACGGTATAGCGATGGCGTGGCGGGCCGGCTGCCGCGTCTCCAACATGGAGTTCATGCAGTTCCACCCGACTTGCCTCTACAATCTTGAGGTCAAGAATTTCCTGATCACCGAAGCGGTGCGCGGCGAAGGCGGGCTGTTGAAGCTCCCCACAAACGGCCACCGCTTTATGCCCGATTTCGATCCGCGCGCGGAGCTTGCGCCGCGCGATGTGGTCGCGCGGGCCATCGACCATGAGATCAAGCGGCTTGGCCTCGACTATGTCCACCTCGATATCAGTCACAAGCCGGCCGACTTCGTGAAGGGCCATTTCCCGACCATCCGCGCCAAGCTGCTCGGCCTCGGCATCGACATTACCAGGCAGCCGATCCCCGTGGTTCCCGCCCAGCATTACACCTGCGGCGGCGTGATCATCGACCTGGACGGATGCACCGATCTGCCCGGCCTCTACGCGGCGGGCGAAGTCTCGCAATCCGGCCTGCACGGCGCAAACCGCCTCGCTTCCAATTCGCTGCTCGAATGCTTCGTGTTTGGCGAGGCGGCGGCGAAGCATATCAATGCGAATTGGGAGAGCTTCGCCGCCCCGCCCGAAATCCGCGGCTGGGACGAAAGCCGCGTCACCGATTCCGACGAGGAAGTCATCGTCCAGCATAACTGGCGGGAAATCCGCCGCTTCATGTGGGACTATGTCGGCATCGTCCGCACGACCAAACGGTTGGAGCGCGCCCAGCACAGGATCGCTCTGCTGCGCCAGGAAGTCGCCGACTATTACGGCCATTTCCGCGTGACTCCCGACCTGGTCGAGCTGCGCAATCTGGTCGAGGTCGCCGACCTGATCGTGCGCTCTGCTTTGTCGCGCAAGGAAAGCCGCGGGCTGCACTACACGCTGGATTATCCGGAGATGCTGCCCGAGGCGAAGGACACGGTCCTGGCGCCGTGAATCGTTCCTGTTCCCCGGCGAAGGCCGGGGCCCATCTTCACGAGTCAGCAATGGACTCCGGCCTTCGCCGGGGAACCAGCGTTCAGGATGACGGGGAGAGGAACGCCCGCACTTCCGCGTAGAAGCGCTGGGGCTGATCGTACATCACCATATGGCCGCTGCCCGGCACGCGGCGCAGGCGGACGGTTTTGAGGCCTGCGTAGCTTGTGCGGTAAAGCCGGTCGATCGCGGCAGCGTCGGTCGCGTCGTCGGGAACGGCATAGACGATCGTGAAAGGCGCCCGGATACGGGGCAGGTCCGGCGTCAGGTCCAGGATCGCCAATTCGTGCGTGGCGCGGGCGACCACCGCGGCATCGCTGCGGCTGCGCTGGGCGCCGGAGCCGCTGATACCGTCGATCAGCCCGTCCAGAAACAGCCGGCCCTGCGCCGAACCGCTGAACGTCTTGAACAGGGCATCGGCGAATGGCCTGACCTGCATGCCGGCGAGACCGAAGCCGCTGGCCGGCGCAGGGAGAATATCGATCGCCATCGCCTTCCCCACCCGGCCGGGAAAGCGCGCGGCGATCATCAGCGCGATGATCCCGCCCATCGAATGGCCGATGATCGCCGGGGATTTGAGGCCGGCTTCGGCGATGTAGCGGGCGACCTCATTTGCGAGCGGCGCGACGATCTCGCCCTGGGCGTTGCCGCGCGCCGGATCGCCGGCGAAACCTGCGACCTGGATGAGGTGATAGCGACAACGCGGAACGGCCTTTACCGTCCCGTCCCAGACATCGCGGCCGTTGGTGAGGCCAGGGATCAGGATCACGTCGGGCCCTTCGCCTTTGACCTGCACCGACAGGCGTGTCGATGAATAGGCACGGGCGGGCACCGCCAGCCCCAACGCCACGCAGCCTGTCAGAAACGTCCGCCGATCCATCGCCTTGCCCATGCCGCCGGCCAGTTGAACATTTGCTGACAGGCGGCCAGAGCGAAACCGTGACTCAGGACGACGATATCGCCCTCGCCCATGCGCTTGCGGATGCCAGCGGTGCCGCGATCCGCCCCTATTTCCGCGCCCCCTTCGCGCAGGAAACCAAAGCGGACGCTTCGCCCGTCACCCAGGCGGACAAGGAAGCCGAGGCCGCGATCCGCGCGCTGCTGCGGGCGCATCGTCCCAGGGACGGTGTGATCGGCGAGGAATATGGTGCGGACCGGCCTGATGCCGAGCGCGTCTGGGTGCTCGATCCGATCGACGGCACCCGCGCCTTTATCGCTGGCCGGCCTATCTTCGGCACGCTGATCGCGCTGCTGGAGGGCGGCAAGCCGGTTCTGGGCGTGATCGACCAGCCGATCTCCGGCGAGCGCTGGATCGGCGCCGCCGGGC
>JAFEEY010000096.1:0-15752 GCA_018240865.1 Pseudomonadota bacterium
AACAAGCGTGGCGGTACGGCTTTCATGGTCGACCACGACTTCCGGGTCCGGCACCTTGGCGAAGGGAAAGCCGCCCTGCCCGATCCGCGCGCGCATCGCCGCCGTGCCGGCATTGACCACGGCCGCGTCGACCGGATCCTGCGCCTTGATGCCGAACGCTTCACGCAACGCATCGGCCTGGACCGGCGCGCCTTCCAGCCCGCGTACCTGCACCTCCGCGAAATGGTAAAGCTCGCCCGGCGTGGCGGCGAGCGTGACCAGGACCTGGCCGTTCTCAGTGGCGACGCGGGGTTCAACCGCGGCGTCGTAATAGCCGTACGACCGGAGCAGTTCCGCCAGCAGGTCGGCATCCTCGCGCGCGCGGCGATCGATCTGGGCTACGTTGGCGGGCTGCTTCTCCCCAGCTTTCAGCGTTGAGAGCTGGTTGAACTGGGCCGAAACCTTAGCGAGCTGCTCCGCGTCCAGCCCGTCGAAGCGGATATCGTAGCGAAGGTCAGCCCCGGCATCAGCGGTCACGCCGCCTGCCGCTTCCACAGGGGCATCGGGCTGGGCGGCCAGATCGGGCCAGTCAACCCCCAGACCGGGGAGCGGATCGAGCGGAGAATCCGGGTCGAGCGCGGGCTCCGCCGGGGGCGGAGTCTGCGCGGAGGCAGGCGATAACAGACCAGGTGCCGCAGCCAGCCACGCGGCTACGGCCAACGCCGCGCCGGGGCGCCGCGACGAGCAGCACTTCATGAGGGCAGGCTTATCGCCGGATTCAGCGCGCCGCCAGCGTCGTTTCCGTCATCCGGAAATTGGCCGTCGTCCGGACTTGCCCCCGCCCGGACCTGCCCGCCGCCCCGAACCCCGCCGTCATCCCGAACTTGTTTCGGGATAAGGGCCAGGCCCGCATTGAAGCTGGAGAATGATTGCGCCAAGACGCGGGCGGCTTGCTCATCCCGAACCAGGTTCAGGATGACGGGTCCGGGCCTAGTGGACCGTGCCCACGATCTCTTCGGCGGTGAGGACAGTCACCAGGCGCTGGATCTGGCGCCAGCGGCAGAAATGGAGGACATTGCCGACGTCCCGGCTGCGATCCGCGCGAGCGGCCGCCTCGATCGCCGCATCGTCGCCGAAATGCGCGATCAGGTCGGTCGCCTCTGCCAGCATCGCCTTGTCGGCAACATAGGGAATGGGGGTCACGCAAATCCTCCGTAGAGGCGCGGCCGTAGCGCATCGAAACTTGCGATCGCGCGGACGAGGAAGGTCAACACCTTCTTGACCATAAGCGGCTGGCGTTGACGCGGCCGGCGTGGCATGCGCGCCGCAAATGACCGGTCCCCAAAGCCCCCGCTCGCTCGGAATCCTGTTCGCGATCCTGCCGATCGGCGGCGCGATCGGCGCCGGCTTTATGGGCCAGCCGGTAATCGGGCTTGTCGCCGGATTCGGGCTCGCGCTGGTTATTGCGACGCTCTTTTGGCTCGCCGATCGGCGCCGCTGAACTTACACCCGATATCCCCGTTTTCCACAGGCCCTTGGGGGCAGAATCCGCTTGGTGCGACTCGGAACTCGTGACAGCTTCGGCACATGATCGGAACGACGGTCACGGACGAAACCGCCCCCGGCGGGATCGGACGCGACAAGAGTGAAGGTCATGCCGACCAGGAGCCAGACGGGTTTCGGCCCGTAAGACGACCGGAAGGCACAGGCGCCGGAAGCGACGATAAAGGCGCGCTGGGAGCGGACCGCAAGGAAAGCAAGCAGCGCGGCAGCATCGTCCCAAGAAGGGCCGCGGAACCGCCTCGATCTTGCTTTCGGGCAGAGTGAGGCAGCGATGCGACGCCTGAGCGTTGAGAGCGATGTCCGGGCCCTCGGGCCAAGGAGACCATCTCAACCCGCTCGGCGCAGTGGGGGCTGGCGGAAACGCCGGCCCCCATTTCCGTTTCCGGAGCCCCGTCATCCCGAACTTGTTTCGGGATAGGGGAGAAAGTGACGGACGATAGAGGCTATTTACCGATCTCACGCAGCGTCACGCTTATCCCGAATCAAGTTCGGGATGACGGCGGTTCACTCCGCCGCCTCCGCTTCAGGCCCGGCGAATTTGCCGACTTCATTCCCCCACGCATCCCAGCCGGGCCGTTCGCTCCGCGCGAACATCTCCAGCCTCGATACGTCGGGATAAAGCCGGTCGATCGACTCCCTCACTTGCTCCGGTTTTTGCGAATGCGCGCGCCTGGGCGCGAGGATAACATTCGGCACGCCTTCATCCGCAAGCGGCAGCGGGCGCCCTTTGGCGACGCGGCTGGCGGCCAGCACATATTCGGCGGTGGGCTTGACGATCGACGGCCGAACGCCCTGCGCGCCGATCGGCCCGCCGTCCTTGCGCGCCTTCACCCACACAAAGGCAATCCCGCGGAAATGCAGCTTCCAGGCAGCAAGGCATGCCATCGCCACGTCGAGCCGCGGCGAGGTCGCCCACAGGAACAGCACGCCGCGATCGGTAAGCAGATCGGGCACCGGCAAACCGACGATCGCTTCGTCAGGCGCCGTCGAATAGAATTTGGACGCGGCGCCCCATTTGTCCTGCTGGCCGTAATAGGCCCAGGGCGGATCGGCGAGGATCACATCATAGCGCCGGTCCGGCAAGTCGCGCCAAAGTGTCATGCCCTTCGCTACCGCTGGTCCCGAGCCTAGTCGAGGGGCGTGTGCACAGAGTTTGAGGCCCGTCCCTCGACCAGGCTCGTGACGAGCGCGGCCTAGGTCCTTTCGCCATCCAGCATGCGGATGATGCCGGAGAAATCGACGCCTGCGCCGCCGCCATTCGCGAAGGCCTGGTAGAGCGCCATCGCTTCCGCACCCATCGGCACACTCGCATTGGAATCACTCGCCGCCTGCAGCGCGAGCTTCAGATCCTTGAGCATGAGCCCCGCTGCGAACCCGCCCTGATAGCCGCGATCGGCGGGCGTTTCCGGGCCGACGCCCGGCAGCGGGCAATAGCTGGTCATCGACCAGCTCTGCCCCGACGAGACCGAGCTGATGTCGTAGAAGGTTTGCGGATCGAGACCGAGCTTCTTCGCCAGCAGGAACGCCTCGCAGGTCGCCACCATCGTCGCGCCGAGCAGCATATTGTTGCAGATTTTCGCCGCCTGCCCCGCGCCGCTGGCGCCGGCATGAATCACCGCCTTGCCCATTTGGCTGAGAAACGGCTCGGCGCGGGCGAACGCCTCCCCGCTGCCGCCGACCATGAAAGTCAGCGTCCCCGCCGCCGCCGCCGCGATGCCGCCGGAGACCGGCGCGTCGACCGTGACCAGTCCCTTGTTCGCCGCCGCCTCCGCCACCTTCTTCGCTGTCACGACGTCGATGGTCGAACAATCCATCAGCAGCGTGCCGGGGGCCGAGGCGCCGAACAGCGACTCCTCATAGACCTGCGCGACATGGCGGCCGGCGGGAAGCATCGTCACGATCACTTCTGAGCCGTTCGCCGCCTCGCTCGCGCTGGCGACGGGCAGGCAGCCGGCGTCCTTCGCCTTGGCGAGCGCGTCTTCCGACAGGTCGAACGCGCGCACGTCATGCCCCGCCTTGGCGAGATTCGCGGCCATGCCGCCGCCCATATTGCCGAGCCCGATGAAACCGATCCGTGCCATATTCATACTCCGCCTCAATGCCGGCTTGGCTGAGCTTGTCGAAGCCCTTTCCTTCCTTTCAGCGTCTCAGAAAGAGCAAGGGAAGCCTTCGACAAGCTCAGGCAAGCCGGTGTTGGGTCTGCACCCTGTCCTTCGAGCTTACTGGCCTGTCCAGTTCCCCGGCCGCTTCTCGACGAACGCGGCCATGCCTTCCTTCTGGTCGGCGGTGCCGAACAGGCCGTGGAACAGGCGCCGTTCGAACAGGATGCCGGTGGCGAGCCCCGTCTCGAACGCGGCGTTGATCATTTCCTTGTTCGCGATCGCGGCGAGCGGCGGCATGGCGGCGATCGTGGCGGCCGTTTTCAGCGCTTCGCCGATCAGGTCGGCGGCGGGGACGACGCGGGCGGCGAGGCCCGAACGCTCGGCCTCCGCCGCGTCCATCATCCGGCCGGTCAGGCACATTTCCATCGCCTTGGCCTTGCCGATCGCCCGCGTCAGCCGCTGCGATCCGCCCATGCCGGGGGAGACGCCCAGCTTGATCTCGGGCTGGCCGAACTTCGCCGTGTCGGCGGCGATGATGAAGTCCGCCATCATCGCGACCTCGCAGCCACCGCCAAGCGCATAGCCGGCGACCGCCGTGATCCAGGGCTTGCGCGTCGCCGTCACTTTCTCCCAGTCGGCGAAGAAGTTGGAGCCGTACATGTCGGCGAAGCCCTGATCCGACATTTCCTTGATATCGGCGCCGGCCGCGAACGCCTTTTCGCTGCCGGTCAGCACAAGGCAACGCTGGCCCGGATCGGCGTCATAGGCGGCGAAGGCCTGGATCAGTTCGCCCAGCACCTGGCTGTTGAGCGCGTTCAGCACCTGCGGGCGGTTGAGGCGGACGAGCGTGACCGCGTCGTGCCGTTCGATCAGGATGGTCTCGTAATTGCTCATGCTGCCTCTCTATTGCATCCCGAATTTGTTTCGGGACAAGCTATCCGCCGCTCGCTGGTGCGGCGCTTGCATCCAAACACCCGTGGCCAACCGCCCGTGTCCCGAAACAAGTTCGGGATGACGATGGCGTGTCACGGCCGCCACGCTTCTGTCCCCGGCAGCGGCATCCAGGCCTGGCTGGCGGGCAACGGTGCGAAGATGGCGTCGATCATCGCGTCGGTGACGCCGTCAGGCGTGGCCGGATTCCAGCGCGGCGCATTGTCCTTGTCGATCAGCACCGCGCGCACGCCTTCCGCGAAATCCGGGTGACGAAACATGCGCGCGACGACGTCAAACTCCATCTTCATTTCATCGACGAAGTGCGCGCATTTAGGACTCTCGACCAGGAGGCGCAGGCTCACTTTGCACGCGGTGGGCGACTTCGCCCGCAGCGTCTTTAGCTCTTTCGCCGCCCAGTCCGACGGGTCGGCCTCGAGCGCGGCCAGTATGTCCTCCAGTTTGTCGGAGGCGAAGAGCCGGTCGATCCGATCGAAATTCTCGACGATCCGCGCGGGCGGCGGTGCGATCGCGGCTTCCGCGAGAATCGTTTCCACCGCTTCCGGTCGCGTGCAGAGCTCGGCCTTCACCGCTTCCAGCGCTTCCGACGGAATGTAATGGGTGGCGAGGCCGAGGGCGATGCATTCAGCACCGTCCAGCCGGGCGCCGGTGAGCGCCAGGAATTGCGGCGTCCGCCCGCGCAGGCGCGACAGATAGCGGCCCGCACCCACGTCCGGGAACAGGCCGATCGAGGTTTCCGGCATCGCGAACACCGTGCGTTCGGTCACGACGCGGTATTTGCACGGGCAGGAAATGCCGACGCCGCCGCCCATCGTGATGCCGTCCATGAACACCACTCCGCGCTTGGGGTAAGTGTACATGAGGTGGTTCATCCGATATTCCTGGAAGAAGAAGGCCGCCCCCGCCGCGCCATGCCCTTCCGAGCTTTTGGCGATGGTGACGACGTCGCCGCCCGCGCAGAAGCCGCGGCCTTCCAGATGGTCGATCAGGATCAGCGGCACCGCCGGATCGTCGCGCCATTCGAGCAGCGCCGCCGTCATGTCCCGCACCATGTTCAGATTGAGCGCATTGATGGCCTTAGGGCGGTTGAGCCGGATGCGGCCCGCCCGGCCATCGACATAATTGCGCGTGTCGTCGGACGTCATGCAGTTCACTTTTTTCCCCGGTTTCTTGCTCAGTCGGCCAGCGCGTAGCTGCCCGGCGCGGGCTCGATCGCGGCGAGCTTGCCCTCACCCGGCCGCCGCGCCTTCACCATTTTGCCCGAGCCGTGAGCGCTCAGCCATTCGTTCCACGCCGGCCACCAGGAGCCGGGCAGCTTCTCCGCCCCCGCCAGCCAGTCCTGCGCGCTTTCCGGCAGGGCAGGATTGCGCCAATAGCCATGCTTGTTGGCGGCGGGCGGATTGATGACGCCGGCATTGTGGCCCGAGCCGCCGAGCAGGAATTCGACTTCGCCGCCGAAGTGGCGTGCGCCGCGATAAACGGCTTCCCAGGCAGAGACGTGATCGTCCTTCAGCGCGATCACCATCATCGGCGTTTTGATCGCGCCAAGGTCGATCGCTTCGCCGCCGACGCGGAATTCCGCGCCTTTGCTCAACTGGTTTTCCAGCAGCAGGCCACGATTATAGGATTTGAGGAACGCTTCCGGAATCCGCGCGCCATCCTCGAACCAGTAAAGCAGGTCTGATGGCGGCGCCTCGCGATCGAGAAGATAGTGGTTGACGACCGACGACCAGATCAAATCGTTGGCCCTGACCGCGCTGAACAGCTGCTGCAGCTCGACACTGTCGATATAGCCACGCCGCTCCAGATGAGCATCGAGCGCGTCCAGATGCGCTTCGTGGACGAAGGCGGCCCAATCGCGCATGTCGCTGAAATCGACCATGCTGCCGATCAGGGTCGCTGTGCCCACCTCGCTCGCGCGGCCCTTGGCCTCGAGCCAGGCGAGCGCGATCGCGACGAGCGTGCCGCCCAGGCAGAAACTGAACAGGTCCACCGTCTTCGCGCCGCTCGCCTTGCGCGCCGCTTCGATCGCCGCGACAACGCCGTCCAGCACATAATCCTCGACGCCGCAGTCGCGATGCCGTTCGTCCGGGTTGACCCAGGAGATGACGAACACTGTCCGCTCCTGCTCGACCAGCCAGCGCACCAGGCTCGATTTCGACTGGAGGTCGATCATGTAATAGCGATTGACCAGCGGCGGCACGTACAGCAGCGGCTCCGTATGCACCTCCGGCGTCAACGGATCGTACTGGATCAGCTGGAAAAGATGATTCTGGAACACGACCGATCCGGGCGTGGCGGCTATCGTTTCGCCTTTGGAGAAGCTGCCGGCGGCGCGGCGCTTCACCACGCCTTTGCCTGACGCGACGTCCTGCAACAGATTGGCGAAACCCGCGGCAAGATTGGCCCCGCCCGTCTCCACCGTCCGCCGCACGACCTCCGGATTGGTCATCGGAAAGTTGGTCGGCGCGATCGCGTTCAGATATTGATCGAGCAGGAAATCGACCATCGCCTTGGACGGTGCGTCGAGCGTATCGACCAAGGCCGCCGCCGACCGCATCTGATCGGCCGCGATCAGATAGGCATCGCGAAGCCCGCGGAAATAGGGATCGCTGCTCCAGCGCGGATCGCTGAACCGGCGGTCGCTGCGCGGAATCTCAACCGGTGGCGGCGCATCGCCCGAAAATGAAAAGGCCGATCGCCAGAATGATGCCCAGTCGTTCATTGCCTTCATCTGCAGCTCGGCCAGCCTGGCCGGCTGCGACGCGAGGCCGAACGCGAAATCGGTCATCGCCCGCATGATCATCGCCGGATCATAGGCGCGGCCGGGCGCCCGCATCGGCGTCTTCGCCAGCGTCTGCATCGCGCCGCTGATATTTTCGAGTGCCTTGGCCCAGGACTGGCTGGGCGTTGGCGTGGTGGTGGAAACGGGCGCGCTCATTGCCGGATCAGATCCCGGCCGACGATCATGCGCATGACCTGATTGGTGCCTTCCAGGATCGAATGGACGCGCAGGTCGCGCCAGAAACGCTCGATCGGATAGTCGCGCAGATAGCCGTAGCCGCCGTGGAGCTGCAGCGCGCGGTCGACGATGCTGGAGCCATTGTCCGTCGCGAGCCGCTTGGCCATCGCCGAGAAGCGCGATTTGTCGGGCGCGTTCGCCGTCACTTTCGCTGCCGCCAGATAGAGCAACGCCCGCGCTGCCTCCAGATCGGTCGCCATGTCGGCGAGCATGAACTGGGTGTTCTGGAAGTCCGCCACCGGCTGGCCGAATTGCTGGCGCTCCTTGGTGTATTTCACTGCTTCGTCGAGGCAGCGCTGCGCGCCGCCCAGCGAGCAAGCGCCGATGTTCAACCGGCCGCCGTCCAGCCCCGCCATCGCAAAGCGGAAGCCGTCGCCTTCCGCGCCGACGCGGTTCGCAACCGGCACCCGGCAATCCTCGAAGATCACTTGCGCCGTCGGTGAGGCGTTCCAGCCGAGCTTCTTCTCGGGCGCGCCGAAGGAGAGGCCGGGCGTGCCCTTCTCGATCACGAGGCAGGTAATGCCCTTGGCCTTCTCGTCGCCGGTGCGGACCATGCAGACATAGATGTCGTTATAGCCGGCGCCGGAGATGAACTGCTTGGTGCCGTTCAGCACATAATGATCGCCGTCCAGCCGCGCGGTCGTCTTCAGCGCCGCCGCGTCAGAGCCGGAGCCCGGCTCGGTCAGGCAATAGCTGGCGATCTTCTCCATCGTCACGAGCTGGGGCAGGTAGCGATCCTTGATCTCCTGACCGCCGAAGCGGTCGATCATCCAGGTCGCCATGTTGTGGATCGAGATGTAGGCGCTGGTCGCAGGGCAGCCATAGGCCATCGCTTCCATGATCAGCGCCGCTTCCAGCCGGCCAAGGCCGATGCCGCCCGATTCCTCGGCGACATAGATCGCGCCGAAGCCGAGCTCGCCCGCTGCCTTCCAGACGTCAACGGGGTAGTGATGCGTCTCGTCCCATTCGCCTGCGAAGGGCGTGATGGCGTCGGCGGTGAACTTGCGCGCCATATCCTGGATCTGGCGCTGATCGTCGGTCAAATCGAACTGAGTCATGCCCTCCCCCTAGAATATCCGCAGCCCAATCAGAACCACTCTCGTCGTTGCGACCCGGCGAAAGCCGGGGAAGCAATCCAGTGGCCGGGCGCCGAACTGGATTGCTGTGTCGCTGCGCTCCTCGCAATGACGTGTCAGGCCGGGCACCTTTTGTAAGTGAATGCGCCCTCCGGTTCGGTGCGGGTCAGCGTGTTGCTGCTGCCGGTGAGCGCGAGCGTTTCCTTCTTGGTCCAGTTCTGGCCTTCGCCCGAATAAGCGAACTCGGCCTCGATCTTTTCGGGCCAGGCGCCCGTGACTTTGGCCAGCTTCGCGCGCGATTCGTAGAATTTCATCGAGTCCGCGCCGATCTCGACCAGGCCCTTGGCGTCATCGCGCTTCGGATCGCAATCATTAGGGACCATACCCCAGCGGCCCCGAAAGGCGGCAGGAATCGTCTTGGGCGCGGGCTCGGACGGTGCGGCGGCCTCATTCGCCGGCGGCACCACCGTTTCATCGGGCGGCAAGGTCTCGATATCCTTGACCGGCGCGTTCGCCTGGTTGGCGGCCTCGGCGTCCTGGGCGGCGTTGGTCTCGGGCGCGGCCTGGCAGGCGGCGAGCGCGAGCAGCGGGAGGATGATGGCTTTATTCATCGCCCACCAACGCTTCGGCCTCGATTTCGACGCGCCATTCGGGGCGGAGCAGTGCCGAAACCACGACCATCGTCGCCGCCGGCCGCACATCGGCGAAGCGGCGGCCGTGCGCGCGCCCGATCGCATCGGCATCGGCCGGATCGGTGATGAACATCCGCGTCCGCACGATATCCGTGCGGGTGCCGCCCAGCGCCCGGATCGACCCGACGATGATGTCCAGACACCGCTCGGTCTGTGCTTCGGCATCGCCTGGCGTGGACGACCCATCCGCCTCGACCGGCGCCGTGCCGGAGACGAGGATGCGATTGCCGGCCCGGATCGCCCGCGAGAAGCCGATCGACTCCTCGTAGGGCGAGGCGGATTGCGTGCGCTGGCGTTCTGTCATCGGCCGCCGACCGCGCCTTCGACGCGCTTCGCGAAGCCGGACAGGCTGATCAGCGAAATACCGCTGAAGATCAGCTCGACGCCCAGGAGGATTCCCAAGATCGACATCGCCGACATCGGATAGTCGGAGAGGATCATGCACCCCAGCAAAATCGAGATGGCAGACGACAGAAGCAACAGCCAGAACGCTGTCGTTCCCCTGAACTCGAACGAGGCGATGAGGCGCGTGACTCCCGAAATGATCAGCAGCAGGGCCACCGCCAGAGCCAGCGTCAACACGCCCGCCAGCGGGTTCGAGAACAGTGAAATGCCGAGATAGGTCGATACCAGGCCGAGCAGGCCGAACCAGATCTTGCTGCCCGCCCCGTGCGCCGTGAACACCGCGATGATCTGCAGCAAGCCCAGGATCAGGAACGCCCAGCCCGCCAGTGCCACCGCCGCCAGCGAACCGGCGAAAGGATTCAGCAAGGCGAGCACACCGCCGATCAGCGACAATAGGCCGCCGATCATCCACCAGGTCGATCGTTTCATTGCCCCACTCCTATGCGCGCGGGCGCGGAGCCGTCTCCGCGGCCTCGTGGTCAGCCCATTGTCGGGATGACGAAGGCATTGCTACCATCGGGCGAGCCGTCGGGCCAGCGCTGGGTGATCGTCTTGGTTCTGGTCCAGAAGCGGACGCCTTCCATGCCGTGCTGGTTGATGTCGCCGAACGCGGAGCGCTTCCAGCCGCCGAAGCTGTGATAGGCGACCGGCACCGGGATCGGCACGTTGATGCCGACCATGCCGACGTTCACGCGGCCCGCGAACTCGCGCGCGGCATGGCCGTTGCGGGTGAAAATGGCGACGCCGTTGCCATATTGATGATCGCTCGGGAGCTTCAGCGCCGTCTCGAAATCCGGCGCGCGGACGATCTGGAGGACGGGACCGAAAATCTCTTCCTGATAGGATTTCATTTCCGGCTTCACATGGTCGAACAGCGACGGGCCGATGAAGAAGCCCTGTTCATGGCCCTGCAGCGCGAATCCGCGGCCATCCACGACCAGCTCCGCGCCTTCGTCCACCCCGGTCTGGATCCAATTCTCGACTCTTGCCAAGTGCGCCGCATTCACGACCGGGCCGTAATGGGCTTCATCGTCGGTGGAGACGCCGACGCGCAGCGCCGCGATCGCCGGTAGCAGCGCCTCGCGCAGCTCGTTCGCAGTCTTGTCGCCGACCGGCACGACCACCGGCAGCGCCATGCAGCGCTCGCCTGCCGAGCCGAACGCGGCGCCGGCCAGATCCTTCACCACCTGGTCGATATCGGCGTCCGGCATGACGATGCCGTGATTCTTGGCGCCGCCCATCGCCTGGACGCGCTTGCCGGCATCGACGCCGCGCCGGTACACATAATGCGCGATGTCGGACGAGCCGACAAAGCTCACCGCCGCGATCGCTGGGTGGTCGAGGATCGCGTCGACCATTTCCTTGTCGCCGTGCACAACCTGCAGGATGCCTTCGGGCGCGCCCGCTTCCAGCATCAGCTCGGCCAGCCGCACCGGCACCGACGGGTCGCGTTCCGACGGCTTCAGGATGAAAGCGTTGCCGACTGCGATGGCGATGCCGAACATCCACATCGGGATCATCGCCGGGAAGTTGAACGGGGTGATCCCGGCGCCGATGCCCAGCGGCATGCGCATCGAATAGACGTCGATGCCGGGCCCCGCGCCGTGCGTATATTCGCCCTTCAATGCGTGCGGGATGCCGCAGGCGAACTCGATCACGTCCAGCCCGCGCTGCACGTCGCCCCGCGCATCCGCCACGACCTTGCCATGTTCAGACGCGAGCAGGTGGGCGAGCTCCTCGATATTCGCTTCGACCAGCTCCTTGAATTTGAACATCACGCGGGCGCGGCGCTGCGGATTGGTCGCGGCCCAGCCCGGCTGCGCGGCCTGCGCGGCGGCGACAGCCCGCTCCAGCGTTGCGGCGGTGCCCAGCGGCACGCGCGCCTGCACCTGGCCGGAGTTCGGATCAAACACCTCGCCGAAGCGGCTGGCCGAGCTGCCGGCGCCGCCGACGATGAAATGGTCGATGTCGCGCATGACATTCCTCTCCGCGGAAAACTGTTCCCACGCCCCATGCGCCTTAGCATTTTCGCAGGCAAGCAGGCAGTTGTGCATGGACGGCCTGCAGTTTTGCAGGCAAGGCGAAGCGGTGAATTGGGACGATCTGCGCATCTTCCTCGCCGTCGCGCGGACCGGCACGCTGAGCGCGGCGGGGCGGCGGCTGGGGCTGGACGCGACCACTGTCGCCCGGCGCCTTGGCCGGCTGGAAGCGGAAGCGGGCCGCAGCCTGTTCGAGGTCACGCCTGCCGGCCACATGTTGACCCCGCGCGGCCAGGAAATGCTCGGCCATGCGCAGGCGATGGAAAGCGCCGCAATCGCCTGCGCCGAAGGCGCGCAGGCGGGGCATCAGGCCAGCGGCACGATCCGGGTCAGCGTCGCGGAAGGCTTCGGCACCAGTGTGATCGCACCGCACATCCATGAGTTCGCGGCGGCGCATCCGGGCATCGCGGTCGAGCTGGTCGCCTCGTCGGGCTTCCTCAACCTGTCGCGGCGCGAGGCGGATATCGCGGTGATGCTCGCCCGGCCGCAGCGCGGTCCGCTCGTCGCGCGCAAACTCACGGACTATCATCTCGGGCTTTACGGGCGCCGTGGCGCCCAGCCTCATCCCGTCAGCCTCGCCGATCTGTCGAGCCAGCGGCTGGTCGGCTATGTGCCTGACCTGATCTACGCGCCCGAGCTCCATTATCTGGAGGAAATGGCGCCAGGGCTGCGCGCGACGCTATCCAGCACCAGCGTCAACGCACAGGCGGCGATGGTGCGAAGTGGCGCGGGCCTCGGCATCCTCCACTGCTTCGTCGGCGATGCCGACCCGGAACTGGAGCGGCTGCTCCCGGGCGAGATCGACATCGCCCGCGCCTATTGGCTGGTCATGCACCGCGACCTGCGTGGTGTCGCGCGAGTCAAGGCGTTCGTCGACTGGCTGGATATGCTGGTCGCCCGGATGCGCCCGCTGCTGGCGGGCCGGGCATGACCGCCCCCGCCGAACGCCGCCTGCTCGCAATCCTGCTGCGCCTGGTCAATGCGTTGGCGCTGACCATCATGTTTGCGATGGTGAAGCTGGCCGCGGCGCACGGCGTGACTTTGTTCGAGAGCATTTTCTACCGGCAGGCGCTGGCGATCCCGCTGGTCGTCGGGCTGGTAGCCGCCGGGCCGGGCCTCAAATCGGTAAAGACGCAGCGCCCCTGGGCGCATATATGGCGGACCGTGCTGGGCCTCGCCGGTATGGGCCTCAATTTCCTCACCTACCGGCTGCTGCCGATCGCCGAGGCGACAGTGCTGTTGTTCACTGTGCCGATCTTCGCGACGATCCTGTCCGCTTTGTTCCTGAAGGAAAGGGTGGGCCCGCATCGCTGGGGCGCGGTTGTGCTTGGCTTCGCGGGGGTGCTGATTGTGGTCCAGCCGGGCGGATCGGCCCTCCCAGCGCACGGCGTCCTTGTCGGCATGACAGCAGCGGTCGTGGTCTCCGCGATCAATATCACGCTGCGCCAGATCGGGCGGACGGAAAGCGCGACGACGACGGTGTTCTGGTTCACGATCCTGTCGGTCGTGCCGCTCGGCCTCGTCATGCCGGCGCTGGGCAAGGCGCACGATGCCTACACGTTCGGCATCCTGATCGCGCTGGGCCTGCTCGGCGGGCTGGCGCAGCTGACCTCCACCGCGGCCCTGCGGCTGGCGCCCGTCTCGGTCGTACTGCCGATCGACTATTCCAGCCTGATCTGGGCGGCTCTGGTCGGCTGGCTCATGTTCCAGACGGTACCGAGCCCGATGCTCTGGCTGGGCGCCCCGCTGATCATCGGCTCGGGTCTCTATATCGTCTTCCGCGAGCAGAAACTGCATCGCGAGAAAACCGTGACGGTCAATGCCGACTAGAGAAACAGTGCCGCGCATGCTTCAACAACCGCATCCGGATCGAGCCGGTATTCGCGGTAGAGATCGGGCAGGTCGCCGGTCTGGCCGAAGCGGTCGATGCCCAGCGGCACGACGCGCTGGCCGCGCACTCCGCCGAGCCAGCTGAGCGCTGCCGGCGCTGAGTCCGACAGCGTGACGAGTCCCGCATCAGCGGCGAGCGGCGCCAGCAGCGTCTCGACATGGCTGGATGCTGCCCCCCCGTTCCAGCGCGCCGCTTCCCGCGCCGACCAGCCGCGATGCAGCAGGTCGGGTGATGTGACGGCGAGCAGGCCCAGCCCCGGCACGTCCTCCGCCAATATCTCCCAGGCGGCGCGCGCTTCCGGAACGACGGCGCCCGAATAAACGACCGCGGCGCGCGCGCCCTCGCCCGGCTGCTTCAGCCAATAGCCGCCGTTGATCGCGCCGTCCTGCCAGGCATCGTCTGCCCGCGCGACCTGATCCAGTTCGCGCGTCGTCAGGCGGAAATAGAGGCTTTCGCCATCCGGCCGCTGCATCAGGTCGAAACCGTGCTGCATCAGCAACGCCAGTTCGTCGGCAAAGGCCGGTTCGTAATGGCGCAGATTGGGCTGGCCGAGCGCGATCAGTGGCGGGTTGATCGACTGGTGGGCGCCGCCTTCGGGCCCCAGCGTCACGCCACTCGGCGTCGCCACCAGCATGAAGCGCGCATCCTGATAGCAGCCATAATTGAGGGCATCGAGCCCGCGCGCGATGAAAGGATCATAGACCGTCCCGATCGGCAGCAGCCGCTCGCCGAACAGATCGCCCGACAGGCCCAGCGCAGCCAGCATCAGAAACAGATTATGCTCGGCGATGCCCAGTTCGATATGCTGGCCGGCGGCGGACGCGCCCCATTTCTGCGCCGATGGAATGCGCGCCTTCTGGAATACGTCCGCCACATCCTGCCGCCGGAACAGCGCGCGCTGGTTCACCCAGGCGCCGAGGTTCGTGGACACTGTCACGTCCGGCGAGGTGGTGACGATCCGGTCGGCGAGTGGATGGCCGGATTTGGCGAGATCGAGCAGGATGCGGCCGAATGCCGCCTGGGTGGATTGACGCCCGCCCGCGGGCGCGGGGATCGCGGGCACCTCGACGCGCGGCGCCGCGCCGCGCTTCTCCCGCGCGACCGCGGAGGCCGAGACAGTGCGTTCAGCGGCGGCTTTGGCATTGTCTCCAAGGCCGGCCCAGGGCTCCCACTCGTCGCCCTCGGCGATGCCCATATCCGCGCGGAGTTGCGCGATCTGGCCGGGGTTCATCAGCCCGGCATGATTGTCCTTATGCCCTGCGAAGGGCAGGCCGAAGCCCTTGATCGTATAGGCGATGAACATGGTCGGCACATCGTCGTCCGCCGCCGCGAACGCCTCGGTCAGCGTCTCGATGCAGTGGCCGCCCAGATTGGTCATCAGCCGCGCGAGCGCCTCGTCGTCGCGCGCATCGAGGATCGGCTTGGCCTCGGGAGCATCGCGCAGCAGCCGTTCGCGCCACGCCGCGCCGCCCTGATAGGTCAGCGCCGCGAACTCGGCATTGGGCGTGGTGTCGATCCAGTCGCGCAAGCGGTCGCCGCCTTTTTCCGCGAACGCCGCGCGCTGCAGCCGGCCATGCTTCAGCGTCACCGTCCGCCAGCCGCAAGTCTCGAAGATATCGTCGAAGCGGCGGAACATCCGGTCCATCGTCGTCGCATCGAGCGACTGGCGGTTATAATCGACGATCCACCACAGATTACGGACCGAATGCTTATAGCCCTCGATCAGCGCCTCGTAGATATTGCCTTCGTCCAGTTCGGCATCGCCGATCAGCGCGATCATCCGGCCGGCATCCGCTTCGTCCAGCGCGCGGTGGGCGATCAGATAATCCTGCACCAGGCTCGCGAACAAGGTGATCGCCACGCCGAGCCCGACCGATCCGGTCGAGAAATCGACCGGAATCTTGTCCTTGGTCCGGCTGGGATAGCTCTGCGCGCCGCCAAAGCCCCGGAAGCGCTGCAACTGATCGAGGCTTTGATTGCCCAGCAGATAATGGATCGCGTGCAGGATCGGCCCGGCATGCGGCTTCACCGC
>JAFEEY010000096.1:15802-34059 GCA_018240865.1 Pseudomonadota bacterium
CCCGTCGCGGCTGTCGCGCAGATGATTGGCGTTGTGGATCGTCCAGGATGCGAGCCAGCGCAGGCGGGCGTCTATCAGTTCGAGAGTCGCGATATCGGCGGGAGTCATCGCCCGCCCCTAACGGCAACGGCGATTATTGTCAGGAGGTCGCGTCCGCGCCCTGAGCCGCCAGTGCGTCGGCCTGGTGACGATGGCCAAGCGCTTCATAGCCGATCACCGTCACCACGGGCCCCAGCATCAGGATAATCAGGCACAGCGCCATGTCGACGCCCGCGGCAGCCGCCGCGACGCCGGCGGCAAGCACTGCCGCGGTCGCCAGCAGCAGCCAGATGTGGAACGGATCGAAGCGCCGGACGAGATAGGCGTAAAGCGCGTAGATGCCGGCCAGAAAGACCCCGAGCGGCACGGCCACGGTCAGCACTGTCGCGAGCGGGCCGATCCGCGCTTCGTGCTGGATGAAATAGGCCGCCACGTGCAGCCCCGCCCCCGTGGCGACGATCGTCGCGATGATCCCCATCTGGCCATAGCCCCAGACGAACGACCGGCCGCGATGCCGATGCAGGATCGGCGCGGACGGCAGCATCGAATAGACCCACCACATGCCGAAAGTGAGACCCGTGCCGGCCAGGCAGGCGAGCGCCACGTCCACCGTCCAGCCCTGCGCCTCGATCACCGCCGACAGCGCTGCGACAGTGCCCACCACGCCTTCACCCAGCGCGATGATCGCGAACAGGCTGTAGCGTTCGGCCATGTGATGCGCGTGCCAGGGCGTACCGCCATCCTTGCGCTCGGCGAGCTTTGGCCCGACCATTTCCACGGCCACGAACACCGCCGTAAAGGCAAAGGCCGGCCGCAGCGGCAGATCCAGCACGATCAGCGCGATCCAGCCGATCTGGGCGACCGAGATCACAATGGCGTAGGTGAGGCAGGCACGCCGGTGCGCCGGATCCTGCCACGCGGCGCGCAGCCACTGAAAGATCATCGCGATCCGCATCACAACATAGCCCAGCACCATCACCGAATTGTCGAGATGCGCGCCATGCTCGATCGATTTGAACATTGGCGGCAGGCCGATCGCGAGGATCAGCACGCCCGTCATCTGCACCATCGTCGCGACGCGGAAAATCCAGTCGTCGGTGTCGAAGGCGGAGGAAAACCAGGTGAAGTTGATCCACGCCCAGCAGATCGCGAAGCTGGCGAAACCGAACCCGGCCAGCGCCGCGCCGAAATGCCCGGCGGCGAGCAGATGCGCGAATTGCCCGGCGGCCAGGCTGAAACTGGTCGCGAAAGTCAGGTCGAACAGGAGCTCGAGCGGTGTCGAGACACGGTTCGCTTCGTGCGGGTCGCGCCCCGCCATGCGGCGGGCGTGGTGATGCAGCGGGGCGGCGTTGCTCATGCGGCGACGATACACGCCGCGCGCGGCTGTGAAAGGGGGCCCTCTATTCCGCGACGTAGCGCCACGGGTCGCGCGGGGACGGGCGCGCCCAGATGGTGAAGAACGGGATCGTGGACGGCCGCCCTTCCTGCGGCTGGTTGAGATGCAGCAGGCCGTAGCTGAGCCCCAGATCGCCGGAGGGCGCGACCATCACTTCATCGGCCGCCCAGGTGACGCTGCTGACTGGCTCGGGCCCGGCCACGCCTTCGCCGATCGCCTGCGCGCCGACTGCGATCGACTCCGCCGCGCCGAGATTGACCGAGTCCGGCCGCCCCCATTTCTGAAACGCGGCGCGGAGGCCGATCTTCTGCGCTTCGTCGGAAAAAGCGCTTTCGGAAGCTTTGAGCGTCGCGCCGGCATCGTCGCCGCGCTTCGCGCCCCAGCCGATCACCGGCCCGCCCGGCGTCAGGGCAACGCCCTCCTTCGCGCCGATGCGCTTGTAGCCGAACACGCGCCACCCCTCCGGCCGCTTGACCCAGTAAGCGAGATATTTGAGGGGTTGGGCGGCTCCGTCCTTCGGCCGCACCGTCATCGCGCCATAAGTGAAGCCGTGCGTCCGGTCGGCCGAGATGCCGCCGCCGACCGGTGACCATTCGACCGTCGCGGTAGCGTTGCCGGGCTTGGCGGCGAGCTTGGCGCGGATCGCTTCGCTGCCCCGGACCAGGTCCGGGGCCCCGGCGACCAGCACCGCGTCCCTGTCGAACATCGCGCCGATGGCCTCGGGCAGAGGCTTCCCCTTGCCCGCGTTCGAGAAGCCGCGATCCGCATCCAGCAACTGCGTGTATGCGGCCTGTGCTGCAACGGCGGGCCTGGCCGCTACGGCCGGAACCGCCGGCACGGAAAGCGCCAGCGCGCAGAATAACAGGTACCGCATTGATCCTCCCTTGTGTCGCCGCACTGGAAAGCGTGACAAACGATGAGGAACAATCCGGCTTCTATCGGCGGCGTTCGCGGCTCGACAAACGCCGCTTCCTCCTCGTCATTCCGGCGGAAGCCGGAATGACGAAAAGAGGCCGCGGGGCGCTACTCCGCAGCCTGTGCTGCCTCCGGTTCCTTCCAGACCAGCACCGGCTTCCTGGCCGCCAGCGTCTCGTCGAGGCGGCGGCGGGGAGCGAAATGCGGCGCGGCCTTCAGCGACGGGTCGGCATTCTTCGCGCGCGCGGCGACCGAGCGCAGCGCGCCGATGAATTGATCGAGCACCGCCTTGCTCTCGGTTTCGGTCGGCTCGACTAACATCGCGCCGTGGACGACGAGCGGGAAATAGACCGTCATCGGGTGGAAGCCTTCGTCGATCAGGCCTTTGGCGACATCCAATGTCGAGAAGCCTTCCGGAAAGCCGCTGTCCGAGAACAGGGCCTCGTGCATGCACGGGCCGCTGCCGCCGAACGGCGCGTCGAGCACGGCCTCGAGCGAGCGCAGGATGTAATTGGCGTTCAGCACCGCATCTTCGCTGACCTGACGCAGGCCGTCGGCGCCGTGGCTCAACATGTATGACGCAGCGCGGGTGAACATGCCCATCTGGCCGTGGAAAGCGACCATGCGGCCAAAGCTATGCGCGTGATGCTCGCCCGCCGTCTCTTCCTCGACCAGCCGGAACTGGTCGCCGTCCTTTTCGACGAACGGCAACGGCGCGAACGGCGCCAGCGCCGCCGAGAAGACGACGGGGCCGGAGCCGGGGCCGCCGCCGCCATGCGGGGTCGAGAAGGTCTTGTGCAGATTGATGTGCATCGCGTCGACGCCGAGATCGCCGGGCCGGACGCGGCCGACGATCGCATTGAAATTGGCACCGTCGCAATAGACGAACGCCCCCGCCGCATGGACGGCGTCGGCGATGCGCTTCATGTCGCGCTCGAATAGGCCGCACGTGTTCGGATTGGTGATCATCACTGCTGCCACATCCGGCCCCAGCCGGCGTTCCAGCGCCGCGAAATCGACCCGTCCTTCTGGCGTCGCGGGGATGTTCTCGACCGCGTAACCGGCGAAGGCGGCGGTGGCTGGATTGGTGCCGTGCGCCGATTCCGGCACGAGGATGACCGAACGCATGTCGCCGCGCGCTTCCAGCGCCGAGCGGATCGCGAGCAGGCCGCACAGCTCGCCATGCGCACCGGCCTTCGGGCTCATCGCGACCGCGGGCATGCCGGTCAGCTTGCACAGCCAGTCGGCGACGAGGTGGATCAGCGCATACGCGCCCTGCACCGTTTCCTGCGGCTGCAGCGGGTGAATGTCGGCGAAACCGGGCAACCGCGCGACTTTCTCGTTGAGGCGCGGATTATGCTTCATCGTGCACGAACCGAGCGGGAAGAGGCCGAGGTCGATCGCGTAATTCTGGCGGCTGAGGCGGGTGTAGTGCCGCACAGCTTCGGGCTCCGACAAGCCGGGCAAGCCGATCGGGGCGGTGCGGAGGAGGTTATCTAGTCCTCCCCGAGCTTGCTCGAGGAGGATTTCTGGCAGGTCAACGCCAGTGGTTTGGCTATCGCCGATCTCGAAGATCAGCGGTTCTTCCAGCATCAGCGCGCGGTTACCGGTGAAAGTCGCGGCCTCGCTGCCTTCGGCGCTGTTCATTTCGGGGCGCCAGCCGCTCTGGTTGATGCTCATGCCAGTTCCTCCTCGAGCGCGGCGGCAAGTGTTTCGACATCCTCCGGCGTGGTGGTTTCGGTGACGGCCACCACCAGCCCATTCTGAAGCGCATCGACGCCCGGATAGAGGCGGCCGAGCGAGACGCCAGCGAGAATGCCGCGATCGGCGAGGCGGCGGACCAGCGGCCGCGCTTCCTTTGACAGATTCAGCGTGAACTCGTTGAAGAAACCGTCATTGACCAGCTCGGCGCCCGGCACCCTGGCCAGCCGCTCGGCGGCGCCGACAGCGCCTGCGTGATTGATGCCGGCCAGTCCGCGCAGGCCCTTTTCGCCCAGCAGAGTCATGTGGATCGAGAAAGCGAGCGCGCAGAGGCCGGAGTTGGTGCAGATGTTCGAAGTCGCTTTCTCGCGACGGATATGCTGCTCGCGGGTCGAAAGCGTCAGCACGAAACCGCGTTTGCCCTCCGCATCGACCGTCTCGCCGCAATAGCGGCCAGGGGTCTGGCGGACATATTTTTCCTTAGTGGCGAACAGACCGACATAGGGCCCGCCGAATTGCAGGCCGACGCCCAGCGACTGGCCTTCGCCGACAACGATGTCCGCGCCCATTTCGCCCGGCGATTTGAGCAGGCCCAGCGCCACCGGTTCGGTCACGACCGCGATCAACAGCGCGCCTTTTTCATGCGCGCGGTCGGCGAGCGCCGACAGGTCGCCGACGCGGCCGAGAATGTCCGGGTACTGCACGACAACGCAGGAGGTGTCGGTGTCGACCGCGTCGATCAGCGTGTCGATGTCCGTCGCGGCCTCCAGCTTCGGCAGCGCGGTGCGCAGATCGTCGCCGGTGAAGCGCGCCATCGTCTTTGCGACCGACACATAATGCGGGTGGAGACCGGCGGAGATCAGCGCCTTGCCCCGGCGGGTGATCCGGCGTGCCATCACGATCGCTTCCCAGCAGGCGGTCGAGCCGTCGTACATCGAGGCGTTGGCGACGTCGCAGCCGAACAGCCGCGCGACCTGTGTCTGGAACTCGAACAGCATCTGCAGCGTGCCCTGCGCGATTTCCGGCTGATAGGGCGTGTAGGCGGTCAGGAACTCGCCGCGCTGGATCAGATGATCGACCGAGGCCGGCACATGATGCCGGTACGATCCGCAGCCGAGGAAGAACGGCACTTCGCCCGCGACCATGTTCTTGCGGGCGAGCGCGGAGAGCTGGCGCTCGACCGACAGCTCGGTCGCGTGGTTGGGCAGTCCGGCGATCGGGCCGGGCAGCCGTGCCTCGGCGGGCACATCGACGAACAGATCGTCGATACTGTTCGCGCCGATCGTGCGCAGCATCGCGCCGCGATCATCGGGAGTGAGGGGAAGGTAGCGCATCTATATCGACTCCTTCGTCACCCCAGCGAAGGCTGGGGTCTCCGGCGCAGGAGATGCCAGCCTTCGCTGGCATGACGGGTTGGTGGGAAAAATCATCACGGCTTCCACATCGTAAAGCGGAGGCGGACATAATCGGCGATCCAGCCGCCGTCGGGCTGGCGGAGCGCGGGGGCGGCGCGAGATTCGGCCTCGGCGGTGACGGCGTCGATCTCGGCTTCCGGCACCTGAGCGGAATCGAGGAAGCCGGCGCGGAAAGTGCGGTACCAGGCGGCGGCGCCGGCCGGCAGCGGCGTCGGCCGATCGATCAGCCACGCCTCGACCTCAGTGAAGCCAGCCGCTTCATAGACGGCGCGGAATTCGTCCGGAGAGGCATACCATTGCGGGTCTTCGGCCGGCACCGGATAGCCGCGCGCGACCAGCACTTCGCGCAGCGCCCCGCGCAGCTGGGCGATATTGCCGGCCCCGCCCTGCTCTCCCACGAACCGCCCGCCCGGCTTCAGCGACCGGAAAACCCCGCGCGCGACCGCTTCAGGATCGAGCATCCAATGCAGCGCGGCGTTGGAGAAAACGGCGTCGAACTCCGCGTCGAAATCGAGCGCCTGCCCGTCCATCACCCGGGCATCGAGGCCCCGCCCCTTCGCCGCCGCGACCATCTCGGCCGAGGCATCGACGCCCACCACTTCCGCCCCGGCCGCGGTCAGCACCTCGGTCAGCACGCCGTCGCCGCAGCCGAGATCGAGGATGCGTTCGCCGGCCTTGGGCGCGAGCAGCTCGACCACCGCGCGCCCGAGTTCCGGCACAAAGGCGGCGTTCTTTGCGTAATCGGAGGGCGACCAGCGGGAAGTGGGGTTCAACAAGATTGTAACCCTTCCCCGTTTGCTTCGAGCGAAGTCGAGAAGCGTATCTCGACTTCGCTCGATACGAACGGATTTAGAGAGAGCTGACGAATTCCTTGTACGCCGCCTCGTCCATCAGCGCGTCCAGCTCCGAGCTGTCGGCGAGCTTCAGCTTGAAGAACCAGCCATCGCCTTCCGGCGCGGTGTTCACCAGGTCCGGCGTGTCCGACAGCGCGGCATTGCCTTCGGTCACTTCGCCCGAGACCGGCGCATAAACGTCCGACGCGGCCTTGACCGATTCGACCACCGCCGCGTCGCCGCCCTGGACGAGCTGACGGCCCGCTTCCGGCACTTCGACGAACACCACATCGCCCAGCTGGCTCTGCGCGTAATCGGTGATGCCGACAGTCGCGGTGTCGCCCGCCACGTCGATCCATTCGTGATCCTTGGTGAAATAGCGGGTCATTTCGCGGCTCCCTTGCGATGATAGCGGTGCGGAGTGAACGGCATCGCCGTCACTTCGGCGTCAAAGATTTTCGCGCGCTGGTTGAGGCGGATTCTGGTGCCCGGTACGGCGCTGGCGGCGGGCACATAGGCCATCGCGATCGGTCGCTCGAGGCTGGGCGAGAAGCCGCCCGAAGTGACTTTGCCGACCTCGCTGCCGTCCGCATCCACCACCGCCGCGCCTTCGCGCACCGGCTGGCGCCCTTCGACGAACAGGCCGACACGCTTCAGCACCGGACCCTGTTCGCGCTCCAGCAGGATGCGTTCCGCGCCCGGGAAGCCGCCCTCCTCGCGGCGGCGCTTCGACAGCGCGAAGCCGAGATCGGCAGCGACCGGCGTCGCTTCCTCGTCCAGATCATGACCATAGAGCGGCAGGCCCGCCTCGAGCCGCAGCGAATCACGCGCCCCGAGGCCGATCGGCTTCACTTCGGGCTGGTCGCACAACAGGCTGGCGATGCGTTCGGCCTGATCGGCAGGGATCGAGATTTCGAAACCGTCCTCGCCGGTATAGCCGGAGCGGCTGATCCAGGCGGGCACGCCGTCCAGTTCGAACGCGCCCGCTTCCATGAAGTAGAGGTTGGCGACATCGGGTTGGATCCGCGCGAGCGCCTCGGCGGCCTTTGGGCCTTGCAGCGCCAGCAGCGCCTGATCCTCGAGATGATTGAGCGTGATCGCGTCGGACAGATGCTCGCGCAGATGGCCGATATCCTCGAACTTCACCGCGCCGTTCACGACCATGTAGAAGTCGCTGGCGCGCCTGGTGAGCATCAGATCGTCGAGGATGCCGCCGCTTTCATTCAGCAGCAGCGAATAGCGCATCCTGTCGACGCCCAGGCCCTTCACATCGGCAGGCAACAGCGCCTCAAGCTCGGCATCTACATCAGGGCCGCTGATCAGCAGCTGACCCATATGGCTGACATCGAACAGGCCGGCATTCTCGCGCGTCCATAGATGCTCGGCCATGATCCCTTCATACTGGACCGGCATCAGATAGCCCGCGAACGGCACCATCCGGCCGCCGCGCGCGCGGTGCCAGCCGTCCAGCGGCAGCGTTTGGGGGGCGGTGTCTTCGGCGTGGTCGCTCATTCGAGCCTCCGTGAACATGGGCAGCGACGTCCCGTTGGCGGAACGCTTGAGCTGCCCCCTCTGTCACGGAACCTGAGAGCTTTCACCGCTTCCGGGAAGCGGCTTACCCCTTCGGTGGCCCGCACTGGCGCACGGACGCTTTCCAGAGTGCCGCTGAGAGACGTTCGCGGTCCTTGGACCTGAGAGATTCCGGGGCGGTTGCTCCTTCGGCGTCGAGCTCTTGGTTGTTCAAATCGAACCGCCGGCTTCGCCGCCTACGATTTGAACGGACCTCGTTCTCGAACTCTCCCGCGAACGCCCGGCGGTTGCCCGCCGGCGACGCCCTGAGCCTTGGCGGCGGCCCAAGCCAGAGTCAATCACTCACCTTCGTCATTCCCGCGAAAGCGGGAATCCAGCGCTGCAATCACGCGCCGCGGAGCGGCTCCAAATCATTTTCTGTTTCAGGCTGGATTCCCGCTTTCGCGGGAATGATGAAAAATTTAGCGCGTGGCGTTGTACTGGAGCTGGTCGGGGGTGAGCTGGAAGCCGACCAGGAGTTCGAAGCTGGCGCGGGCGACGGCCGCACGAATACCGGGTTCGGACATCGGATCGACTGCGGCGTCCTCGCGGCCGGCCTTGCGCTTCTTCATGATCTGCTCGCGCACACTCTCGGGCAGCGTCGCGGCGGCGCGGGTGACGGTGCTGGTGCCGACCGCTGTCGTGCTCGCGCGATCCTGGCCGGGGGCGAAATTCAGCGCGACGCGGCTGATCCGTTTGGCGACGACAACATTCCCGCCACGCACGATCGTCACGAAATAGGGAAGCACGACTTCGCGCGCGCCGGCGGTGTCGCGACGCCGCGCCTGCACGTCGAAGGTGGTGGTAGCAACCACGTCCGGGCCCTGATCGGCATCGTTGCAGCTGGTGCGCAGATTGGTGATCGTCGCGACGACATCGATCGCCCGCGCATCGCGGCTTGAGGGCGGATCGAACAGGGTCACGTCCCCCGTGAACGCGGGCACGCCCACCGCCGGGCAAGCCGAACGCGCGACGCGGATGCCGCCGGCTGGATCGAGCTCGCCGGTGCGCGAGCAGGCGCCGAGCGCGAGAAGACAAACGGCGGGAAGCAGGGCGGGACGAAGAGACAAAGACGGTTCCTCGGGCAAAGCGGGCGCTGGCAAAAAGCATAGGAAGGCGCTTTGATGCAGGCAAGCGATGCCTTACATGAGCGCCGCAATGGCTTCGCTCCCCCCTCTCAAGCTGCTGATCGCCGCGCCGCGCGGCTTTTGCGCCGGCGTCGACCGCGCGATCCGCATCGTCGAACTCGCGATCGAGCGTTTCTGCGCGCCGGTCTATGTGCGGCACGAAATCGTGCACAATAAATTCGTCGTGGATTCGCTGCGCGCCAAAGGGGCTGTGTTCGTGGAAGAACTGGATGACGTGCCGGACGACGCGCCGGTCGTCTTTTCCGCGCACGGCGTACCCAAATCCGTGCCGGCAGCGGCCGAGGCGCGGGGACTCAATTATCTGGACGCCACCTGCCCGCTGGTTTCCAAAGTGCACAGCCAGGCTGAAAACCTGGTGCGCGCCGGCAAACACATCCTCTTCGTCGGCCATAAGGGTCATCCGGAAGTGATCGGCACTTTCGGGCAGGTGCCCGAAGGGCGGATGTCGCTGATCGAAACCGTCGCCGACGTAGCGACCCTCACGCCGCCGGAGCCCGAGCAGCTCGCATTCCTGACCCAGACGACGCTGTCGGTCGACGATACCGCTGAAATCATCGCGGCTTTGAAGGCCCGGTTCCCCTCTATCGGCGCACCCCGCGGCGAGGATATCTGCTATGCGACATCGAACCGTCAGGCGGCAGTCAAGGCCATCGCACCCTTATGCGACGCCATGCTGGTGATCGGCGCGCCCAACAGCTCGAACTCGCTGCGGCTGGTCGAGGCGGCCGAACGCGCTGGCGCGCGGGCGATGCTGGTCCAGCGCGGGCCCGACATCGACTTTGAATGGCTAGAAGGCGTGAAGACGCTGGGCCTCACCGCCGGAGCTTCGGCGCCCGAACTGCTTGTTCGCGAAGTGGTCGCCAAGCTCGCCGAACGCTATGCGATCGACGAAGAGCAGGTCGAAACGGCGCGGGAAAACATGATCTTCAAGCTGCCACGGGCGCTCCAGGCAGCCTGATCCGCGCCAGGGCCTGGGCCAGCTCTTCCCGGCCATAGGGCTTGGCCAGCAGATGGAACTCGCCGGGCTCGGCGCTCAGGATATCCGCGCTATAGCCGCTCGCCAGCAGCACCGGCAGGCCAGGCATCCGTTCCCGGATTCGGCGTGCCAGCTCGACTCCGCTCATCCCCGGCATGATCACGTCGGTGATGACAGCGTCGAATGACGCGCCTTCCAGCATGGAAAGCGCCTGCTCTCCGCTCGTCGCGCTCGCCACCTGGCAATGCAGATCTTCCAGCAGATGCCGTGCGAATTCGCCAACATCGTCATGATCCTCGACGAGCAATATTTTCAGCCCCTCTGGCAACTCGGTCGGAACGCGCTCGCCGTTGACGGGCGTCCCCTGCGTCCTTGGGAGCAGCAAACGGATCGTGGTTCCCTGACCCAGCACCGAATCGATTTCGGCACGGCCTCCGGTCTGGGCCGCGAAGCCGTGAATCTGGGACAGGCCGAGGCCGGTGCCCTTGCCGACGGGCTTGGTGGTGAAAAAGGGTTCGAACGCCCGCTCCATCACTTCCGCGGACATGCCGCCGCCCGTATCGGTCAGAGCCACGCAGACCAGGTCTTCGCTTTCCAGATTGGTCGCCGCGATCGTCAATATACCGCCCTGAGGCATCGCATCGCGAGCATTGATTGCGACGTTGAGCAGCGCTGTTTCGAGCTGCGCCGGATCGGCCTCGACGCGCCACAGCTCGGGATGCACGTCAAGCCGCACCTGAATCGTGCTGCCGAGCATGCGGGACATCATCTCCGCGAACGCCGTGAGCTGGCGCGCGAGGTCGAGCACTTCGGGTTTGAGCGGCTGGCGACGGCTGAACGCGAGCAGATGGCCGGTCAGCCGCGCCGCGCGATCGGCGGTCGCGGTGATCGCATCGAGATATCTGAGCCGCCGGTCTTCCGGCAGATCGGGCCTGCGCAAAAGCTCCGCAGAGCCCCGCACGACAGTCATCAGATTATTGAAGTCGTGCGCGATCCCGCCGGCCAATTCGCCCAGTGCCAGCAGCTTCTGGGACTGGGCCAGCGCGGCCCGGGTCTCTTCCAGCTGGTCTTCCGCCTGTTTGCGTTCGGTGACGTCGCGCGTGACTTTCGCAAAACCGATATGCTTGCCTGCTTCGTCATAAACCGGGTCGATCAGCACATTCGCCCAGAAACGCTCGCCGCTCTTTCGGACCCGCCATCCCTCGCGCTCATATTTGCCGGCCTTCAGCGCTTGCTGGAGCGCGCGCGCGGGCTCCCCGGCGGCGCGGTCCTCAGGCGTGTAGAAGCGGGAAAAATGCTGGCCGACGATCTCGTCTTCGGAATAGCCTTTGATCACCTGAGCGCCGACGTTCCAATTGACGACATACCCGTCGGGATCCAGCATGTAGATCGCATAGTCGCGCACCGCCTGGACGAGCAGGCGAAAGTGCAGTTCCGTTTGGTAAAGCGTCCGCTTCCCATCCGGTTCGGGGGAAGCGGACATTCCGGCGTCGTGTTCGGCCATGCTCTCCTGCGTCCCAAATCCTTTCCGGCCAAAGCGCTCCGCTTCCAAATCGCCCCGGCTCAAACGATTAGCCGGCGCGCTTTACCGCACCTTTATGCGCGCCAACGCCGGACCGGCGGGGACGGAACGGGCGTTTGGGCCGGTCGCCGGCCGGGCGCGCCCGCTGTTCCTCGTGGCGGCGCTGGGCGGTCGGCTTAGCCTGGACAGGCTTGGGCAACGATGCCTTCGCTTTCTCAAAATCCTCAGGCAGCGGAACTGGTTCCAGCCGCACGCGCGTCAGGCGTTCGATCTGCTTCAGATATTGCCGTTCCTCGCCATCGACGAAGCTGATCGCGATGCCGTCCCGGCCGGCGCGGGCGGTGCGGCCGATACGGTGGACATATTGTTCCGGCACGTTCGGCAGCTCGAAGTTGAAGACATGGCTGACGCCCGACACGTCGATGCCGCGCGCGGCAATATCGGTCGCGACCAGGATCTTGATCTCGCCAGCCCGGAACGCCTGCAGCGCCTGGGTGCGCTGAGGCTGCGACTTGTTGCCGTGGATCGCGGCGCAACCGATGCCGGCGGCGTGCAGATGCTTCACGACCTTGTCCGCGCCATGCTTGGTACGGGTGAAGACGAGCGCGCGGTCAATCGGCTCCGACTTGAGCGTCAGCGTCAGGAGCGCCTGCTTTTCCGCCTGGTTGACGAAGGTCGCGAACTGGCGGACGCGCTCGGCGGTCGATGCGACCGGAGTGACCGCGACCTTGACCGGATCGGTCAGGAAACGGTCGCCCAACTCCGCGATCGTCTTCGGCATCGTCGCCGAGAAGAACAGGGTCTGGCGTTGCTTCGGCAGCATCTGGCTGATCCGCTTCAGCGCATGGATGAAGCCGAGGTCGAGCATCTGGTCGGCCTCGTCCAGAACGAAGACTTCGACGTCGCGCAGGGTCAGCGCGCGCTGGTCGATCAGGTCGAGCAGGCGGCCCGGCGTGGCAACGACGATGTCTACGCCCGCGCGCATCTTGTTGATTTGGCGTCCGATCGGCACGCCGCCGAACACGGTTTCGACGGAGAGGCGCATGAAGCGGCCATAGTCGCGGAACGACTGGGCGATCTGGGCGGCCAGCTCGCGCGTGGGGGACAGCACCAGCATCCGGCAGCCGCCGATCGGCGTCGGCTTGGGATGGCGGGCGAAATAGTCGAGGCTGGGCAGTGCGAATGCCGCCGTCTTGCCGGTGCCGGTCTGTGCGATGCCGCACAGATCGCGGCCTTCCAGCACGGGCGGGATTGCCTTGATCTGGATCGGTGTGGGGTCGCTATAGCCCTTGGCGGACAGCGCCTTCAGGATCGGCTCGGCGAGGCCGAGATCGGTGAATTTGGTCAAGAATGAAACTCGCAAAATATGCGGATCGGCGGCGCGCAGGCTGCGCTGCCGCAGAAACGCGGGGTTGTTTTGACAACCCGCGTGAAAAGGGAAGCCTGTTGCAGGACAGCGCCAAGCGGTGCGGCCGGGCTCGAAATCGAGCTGTTCACGCTGCCGGACCATCGGGGCAAGCCCCGTGCGCTGGCGGCCATATGGGGGAGGATTGCGGCGGAAGCAAGGCGCGCCCTAACACCGTCATCCCGAAGCCCAGCCGTCATCCCGAACTTGTTTCGGGATAAGAGAGAAACAGGCGCTGCGGCGGAGGGTAGCCGCCACCGTCTCGCGGCAGATCGCTTATCCCGAAACAAGTTCGGGATGACGGGTTCCTACAACCGCTCGAGCCGCAGCGCCGCCTTGTCGCCTTTCCATAGCCGGTCCACCTGCGCGAGCGTCGCGGCGCTGGCGGCGGTGTCACCCATCGCAGCTTCCGCCTGCGCACGGCCCCACAGCGCCCAGGGACTGCCCGGCCGCCGCACCAGCGCGCGATCGAACGCGGCCCTGGCAGCTGAGGCATTGCCCAGCTTCAGCCACTGCGCCCCCACCGCGGCATCGATCGGTTGGTGCCAGGCCGGCGGCTCGCGATAGGGCAGTTTCGCGTCGATCGCCGACGCGCGCGCCAGGAAGTTCACGGCGGCGCGGGCATCGCCGCGCCCGGCCGCGATCCGGCCCAGCGCGACATTCTCGGCGACCGTCACGATCGCCATGAAATCCCTGTCCATTTTCATATGCCGCCGCTCGGCGCGCATCGCCCGGATTTCGCGCCGCGCCTCGCCGATGCGCCCCGCCCGGCCAAGCGCCTCGGCCCTGAGCGCGTACCAGATCTGGCGCACGACCGGCATGCCGGCATCGGGCGCGGGCACGGCCAGCATCTCCTCCAGGCCCGCGAACTGCGAACGGGTCTGCAGCGCGGTCAGCAGCAGCGCTTGCGCGTAATCATTGCCGCGCGGACTGCCGCTCTTGAACGACGCCTCGAGCTGACCCGCTGCCGCCAGCGCCGTGCGCGCGTCGCCGACCTGCTCCGCCGCCGCCATCAGGAAATGAGTGTGGTGACGGAAATAACCATAGAAGGGCGCCGCTTCGCCCAGCCTCGCGGCCATTGCGTCATCGACCTCGATCGCGCGCCGGTTCGTGCGCATCCCGTCGGCGAAACGGCCGACCCGATAATATGTGTGGCTCGGCATATGGACGAGGTGCGCGGAAGCGGGCGCCGCGATCTCCAGCATGTCCGCGGCTTTTTCCGCGCGCCCGGGTGTGGTCGAGGCTTCGGTCAAATGGATATAGAGATGCTGAGCCTGGGGCTGGTCCGGGTTGCGGGCGAGGACCGTCTCGATCAGCTTGATCGCCCTCGCACCCCAAGGAAGCGGCGTCTTGCCGTCCGCCTGCCAATAATCCCAGGGGCTGACTTCCATCGCCGCCTGGCCGGCTGCGACCATCAGGATATCGTTATCAGGATGCGCGGCGGAGAGCGCCGCCAGCGCCTCGGCATAGCGGACGCCGTTGACGCCCAGCGCATCATCGGCGGGCGCATTCGGGGCGTAGCGAAGAACCAGCGCTTCCGCGAAGGCGCGTTCGGTAGTGCTCAGCCCGTCCGTCGCCAGCGCTTCCTCGATCAGCTTACGCGCTTTGGCGATCTTCTCGGGGCCGACGGGGCCGCTGTTCTGGTAGGGCCCAAGCGCCAGTGCCTGGCCAGCCCGGCACATCGCACAGGCCGGATCGACCTCCGCTCCACGCGCGAAACTGCGCGCCGCCTTGTCATATTCGAAGCCGTAAACCAGCGCCAAACCCTGATCGAAATAGCGCTGCGCCTCGGCGCTGGCAGCGGACAGTGGCCAATGCACTTTGGCGAGGCCGGCGATCAGCGGCATCGCAGCGGGCTTCGCAGCCTCGGCGCGCTTCATCGCCGCCATGCAGCCATTGGCGCGCTGATAGGCAGGATCGAGCTTCTTGAGCTCGGCCGGATCGCCTTTGGGCGTCGCCTCGCCTTGCGCCACCAATGGCGCCGTGATGGCGATGCCCGCCGCCGCCAACAGGAATAAACGCATCCAGCCCGCCTCCCCCCGCTGCGTCATGCCAGCGAAGGCTGGCATCTCTTCGTAAAACACCCTGTTCGAAATGCCAGCCTTCGCTGGCATGACGCGAAAGTCAAAGCCGATCCAGCGTCAGCAATGCCTTGTCGCCTTTCCAAAGCTTGTCGATCTCGGCCAGCTTGGCGGCGCTGCCGGCGGCATTCCCGGTCGCAGCCTGCGCCTTCGCGCGGCCCCACAACGCCCAGACATTGTCCGGCTGGCGGGCAAGCGCGCGGCCGAACGCGGCGGACGCGGCCTGGGCATCGCCTGCCTTCAGCAGTGCCGCGCCCAGAGCGGAATCGAGCGGCTGGTGCCAGACCGGCGCGCCGGATTTTGACTGGATTTCCGCCGCGCGTTCGAACCGCGTCGCGGCGCCGCGATAATTCTTCATCGCGAAGTTGATCCGCGCCACCGCGACATGCTCGGCGATACGAAGTTCCGGCGGCTCGTTGCCGAGAAATTTGTCGCGCATCGCTTCCTTGCGCATCAGCATCAGCTCGGCGCGCGCCTCTCCGACTTGCCCTGCGCGCGCCATCGCCTCGATCCTGAGCGCACGCCAGATCTGGTGAAGCAGCAGCTGGTCCGATGTCGGCTCGCGCAGCGCCAGGAACGCGGCGGGCGACAGGAATTGCGACCGCACCTGAAGCGCCAGTGCCATCCGGGCATATTCCCGCGACCCGTCAAGACGGTCGGCGGCGGCAAGGGCGGCCTTGCCGTCGCCTGCCTGCTCTGCCGCCAGTGCCGCGCGGCTGGCGTCAGCGACCGTCTGCGACACCGCGGCGGCCGGCATCAGCGCCAGGGCAAGCATCATCTTGCGCACGGAAATCTCCCCTTTTGTCCGACCCTAGGGTGCGCGATTGGGCTTGTCGATGCACGCGCGCCGCTGCAAACCCGGCCAAACAGAATGACCAAGGGGATGTTCGTTGAAGACCTTGCTTGCCGGCCTGCTGCTCGCCACCGCCCTGCCCGCCGCCGCCGCGCTGACTCCGCCTGAGAAGAAAATGGCCGCAACGGTCGATGCCGAATATGAGCGATCGGTCGCGCTGCTGGAGAAGCTGGTCAATCAGAACTCAGGTTCGTTGAACATCGAGGGCGTGACCAGGGTCGGCGAGATGATGCGCGCCGAGCTGGAGCCGCTGGGCTTCGAGGTCCGCTGGGTGCCGATGGCCGAGGTGAAGCGCGCCGGCCACATCGTCGCGGTCCATAAGGGCAACGGCAAGGGCAAGCGGATGCTGCTGATCGGCCATCTCGACACCGTGTTCGAGAAGGACTCGCCGTTCCAGAAATTCGTCCGCAAGGGCGAGCGGGCCGAAGGCCCCGGCAGCGGCGACGACAAGGGCGGCATGGTCGTGATGGTCGCGGCGCTCCGCGCGATGCAGGCGGCGGGGACGCTGAAGGATGCCGATATCGAGATCGTGCTGACGGGCGACGAAGAGGATTCAGGCGAGCCGCACAGCATGTCCCGCCGCGACCTGGTAGCGGCGGGCAAGCGCGCCGACGCCGCGCTCGATTTCGAAGGGCTGGTCGTGATCGACGGCCAGGATTGGGGCTCGATCGCGCGCCGCAGCTCGATCAGCTGGACGCTCAAGGTGACGGCGAAAAGCGGTCATTCCAGCGGCATCTTCACGCCGGCAGCGGGGGAAGGCGCGATCTATGCCGCGAGCCGGATCGTCGCCGCCTTCCGCGACGAGCTGCGCGAGCCCAACCTTACCTATAATGTCGGCCTGATCGCGGGCGGCACCGAAGCCGCGCTGGATGCCGGCCAGATCCGCGCGACCGCCGCCGGCAAGTCCAACATCATTCCGGCGATCGCGCTGGCCCGGGGCGATATGCGCACCCTATCCGATGAGCAGACCGAGCGGGTCGAAGCGAAAATGAAAGCGATCGTCGCGCGCGACTATCCGGGCGCCAAGGCGGAGATCAGCTTCGACCCCGGCTATCCGGCGATGGCGCCGACCGAAGGCAATCGCGCGCTGCTGAAGCGGCTGAACGCAGTCAACGCCGATCTGGGTCTCAAGCAGATGCCCGAACTCGACCCGCTGAAGCGCGGCGCGGGCGATATCGCCTTTGTCGCGAAGGACGTGGACGGGCTCGTCGGGCTCGGCACCGACAGCGACGGCGACCACGCGCCGGGCGAGACGGTCAATCTGGATTCGATCCGCCGTCAGGCCAAGCGCGCGGCCATTCTGATGACGCGGCTGAGCCGCGAGCGTCGCTAGGCAGCGATCACGCCAGCCGGTTTGCGCCGGCGCAGCGCTGCGCCGGCGATGCCAAAGCCCGCGATCATCATCGCCCAGCTCGCCGGCTCGGGCACGCCGGCCCGCACGTCGGCTGCAGTGACCACGATATTGTCGAACGCGGCATAGCCGCCCGACAGCACGTCGATCTGCAGGATCACCTTGCCGTTGGTCGAAGCGGAAGCATCCAGGCCGTTGATCACCCGGCTCCACAGAAATGTATTCTTCGACGTGTTGAACAGCGCCGTTGCATCGAATGAGTCGAGCAGCGTCGCCGTCGCCACGCCCGACGCGCCGGTCGGGTTGTCGTACAGGCTGAAACGATAGGTCGGCGCGGCGCCACCAGTCGGCACGAACGGCCCGCCAAAGCGGTCGAGGTCGATCCCGGAAATGTCGATCTGTAGGTTCAGGAATTTGTTGGTGCCGACGTCGAACGACAGGCCGAGCCGATCATCCTGCTGATCGGAAAGCTGCGCCACCACATATTGGCCGCCGCGCCCATCCGGATCCTTATAGCCTTGCCCGAAGGCCTGATTACCGCCGATCAGCAACGTCTCCGTCGTGAAGGTCTGAGCAAAGACGAAGCCGGCCGGCTGGTCGTGATACAATTGGTTGATCGAGCGGAAGATATTGATGTCGCCGCCATCATTCACGAATCCGTCCGGATTCTCGAAATTCTGGCTGTACAGCAATGTGTCGGCGAAGGCGGGAGCCGAAAAAACCAGCATCGCGCCGGCAAGAAACGCATAACCACGCATGAGGAGTCCCCTGTGAAGCGCCGATCGACGACCGGCTGTGACGACGACCCATGTTCTGGTTGCGAATAATATTAACCCTGTTTGGCGGCCAGAGCCAGTGATACCCGACACAGTGTTGATTTTCAGAGCCGCGCAACGGGCCGCTGGACGCGCGGCCGTTGCCGGCTCATGGCGTGAGCGCCATTCCAGCCATTCGACAAGGAGAAAAGCCGGTGCCGTTCAGCCTCTACGATGTCTCCATTCCCGTCTTTGTGAACGCACTCACCGACATGCGTGCCTGGCTGGACAAGGCAGC
>JAFEEY010000097.1 GCA_018240865.1 Pseudomonadota bacterium
TTCGACGCCGATCGGGGGTCCCTTTTGACTGCCGTTTGACAAGTAGTTGCGGCTGCTATAGCCCGAAATATCTTCTGGGTCGTTCCAGACGTCACTCAATTCGAAGGCCATCACGCGCTCCCCCTGCGGGGCAATCGTATTCGAGTTATTCTGCACGGCAAGCATGACCGTGGCCTGGGCGGTGGTCGCGCCGGTGAACCTCGATCAACCATGGCGTCCGATTCGGGCACCTGGTCGGCCTCCCATCGCGTCCTACTCACTTCGATCGTCGGTGCCGCAGCCTCGTGCTCAGATGAGCATCGTAGGCCAGCCTGATCCAGCAAGCGGGGATGAAGTCTTGCAGGCCGTCATCACCGGGGTATTCCCCGTCCACTTTAGTTGCGCACGCGGCGGATGCCGACATCAACGGCGGAATGAGGGCGAATGATCGCTGCTGGCGCAGGAGTCTTTCGTGTGTGCAGTTTTCGCTCAGCTTTGTTGGTGTTGCAGCTTACTGCAGCGTCCAGCCGACGCGCGCAGAAATTGCGATCTGGCTATTTGCAAGCCTAAGCTGGCGAGGCATTCGTGCTGCGGGGGGACTCTTCAATGCCGACGACTGTGGTCGCTGACGCCAATAACGAGCACGTCTCCAAATTACTGGAGCCGTACATTCAGTCTGGGGCTCTCAACTTTCTCTTCGGCTCTGGCGCTTCGTTTCCGGCAATCGCTACCGCGGGGAACATCGAGGCGGAAATCGACGCCCATATTCAGGCCGGCGAGGCCGAAGCGGCGGAGAGAAAGAGCTTCGCCTTCCTTGAGACGATCAACGCTGTCAATCGCGCTCTGTTGAACGGCACACCCGACGGCAATGCGGCCACGGTCCGCGCGCGCTACCAGCGGTTCATCCAAATTCTCGACGGCATGCTGTTCGCCCGGAAGTCGCAACTGCTCGCGCGGCAGGCCGTGGTATTCACTACCAACTACGACCTGTTCCTTGAGAGTGCCGTTGCGGCCGCACCGGGCGTCGTTCTGAACGATGGCTTCGACCGTTCCGCGCCCCTCTCGGTCCCGATTTTCGCACCGGAGCGATATTTCGACCGCATCTATCGCGCCAGCAGTCCACTGGGCCGCAGCGCCGAGGTTCCCACCATCGACTTGGTAAAGCTGCATGGCTCGCTGTCTTGGCAACGGCGCGACGAGGAGGTGATCGCCCGCCGCGAGCTGACACCGGCGCCCGTCGCGGGGGATGAAGATGATCCAGACCGCCGCGCTGCCTACCTGGAGGATCACGTGCTGATCCTGCCCAACGTGCGGAAATTCCACGCGACTCTAGTGGATCGGGTCTACTACGATCTGCTGCGCCTATTCGCGCGCTGCCTGGAGGTCGACAACGCCGTGCTCTTGGCATTCGGCTTTTCGTTTTCCGACAGGCACATCCTAGACCTCACTCGGCGCTCGCTGCGTAATCCCACCGCCCAGTTGATCCTGATCGCCTACGATCAGGCCGCGACGGATGGTTACCTAGAAACGTTCGCGGGCCACCGAAACGTTACGGTGATCGTGCCGCCGGCAGGCGCCACGATCGACTTCACCCGCCTGAACGACATTCTTGAGACCGTGGTCCCGGAGGCGAGCAAGTGATTGCCCTACCAGATCGACTGCGGAAGGAGGCCGTACTGCGGGTAGGTGCCGTGTCCGCGGTGACCGGGCGAAAGGTGTTCGTCTCGGTAGACACCGATAAGAACCTGTCCGAGCTGTTCTATGATGGTGACGTCCTGCGCAACATCGCAGTCGGAAGCTATGTCGATATCCGCAAGGGTTTTCTCAGCCTGATCGGCCGCGTGGAAGGCGAGAACGCCCGTATCGAGGGAGAGGAGAGCGAGGAATGGACCCCCCAGCCGGGTCGCCGGACCCTCGCCGTCTCGCTTGTTGGTTTTCTAGACCGGGAGGGGCATTTTTTCGGCGGGACTAAGGAGTTGCCCCTAGTCGGTAACGAGGCATTCCTGCTGACGAAGGAGAAAGTCCACCAAGTCCATTGCTTGGTCGTGCCACCTAGCGTCGGCCTGGATGTAGCGAAGTCGGAATACGAGGGCTACGACATCGCCCTGCCGGTCGACGGCTTGATGAACAGCCACATCGCCATCTTCGGAAACACGGGCAGTGGCAAATCCAACACCCTAGCGATGCTCTATCAGGAGTTCATCGCCCAGATGCGGGCACGAAACGTGGCTGCGTTCATCGAAAACTGCAAGATTCTGCTGTTCGATTTCAACAACGAGTTCACGCGCGACAATTGCCTAACGATCCACAAGCGCGTGTATGACTTGACCACGCGCAACGACAATGGAGCGAGAATCCCGCTGGGCGCCGGTGGGCTTACCGACATCGAGATCGTCAGCATCCTGGCCGACGCGACTGACAAGACCCAAAAGCCGTTCCTGAAGCGCGCCTTGGTGAAGCAGGACCGCGCGATGGCCGCGAATTCACCGACTAGCTATGTTCGCGGAATTCTACAGCGGCAAATTAAGTCGATCTTGGTGATGTCGGACAAGTTGAGGATCGATCTTCTGCTGGACTATCTGCGCCAAGTTTTACCGGAGGAGGACGCGAACGGAGCCCCCATCAATCACATGCAGGGCCTTGAGTGGTTCAGCGGTAGCGCCCAGTTCCGCCTCAATGGAAATCTGTGGATCCGGGACAATCAGGAACTGATTGATGATACTGTGCTGTATCAGGCGGTGGGCCAGTTCACTCTACCGGATGATGCGATCTCCAGCCTGATCATCTTCTGCTACATTCAGCTGATCGACGATGTGCTCGCAAGCCGCGCGCAGAACGACCACATCGCCCCGGCCATCAACAAGTTGAAGAGCAAGCAGGCCGATATTCGGAGGGTGTTCGCGACTGCTGACGGTGAGGAGTTGTTCACCGAGAACGTAGTCGTCGTGGCCTTGGGCAACGTCAATCTCGAGATGAAGAAGACGATCCCGCTGCTCCTCGCAAAGAAGGTCTATGAGAACCATAAACGGGTCGGCGGCGAGCGGTCGCTCAACATAATTATCGACGAGGCGCACAACATTTTGTCACGAGAGTCTTTTCGGGAATCTGAGAGTTGGAAGGATTATCGGCTCGAAACCTTCGAGGAAATCATCAAGGAAGGTCGAAAATTCGGGGTGTTTGTCACCATCTCGAGCCAGAGGCCCAGCGACATATCCGCGACTATAACCTCCCAGGCGCATAACTATTTCATCCACCGGCTGATCAACGAACGCGACCTTCAGTCAATAGCCAGCGCCGTTTCCTACATCGATCGGCTGACGGAAGAATCGATCCCGACCCTGCCCACCGGCACCTGCATCTTCAGCGGCGTGGCCGGGCAGATGCCCTTGAAGCTTGCCATCCGGCCGCTAGAGAAGCAGCTTCAGCCTCGAAGCGATACAATCAAGTTCCAAGCACTAGTTCCGGCGGCACCTGTAGGCTGAACCCCCAACCGTTTTTAGGGGGCTATGGTGGGCCGACGTCAATCCGCTTCCATACTTCCGTCAAGTCACGAGCCGGAGCTTCACGCCGCCGTGATCGCTGGTATGCGAATGACAGCTTTCAGGGCCCCTCGGGCAGTGCCCCGATGACCATCATCGGGGCGCGAAGCGGACGCTCTGACGAGGGCCCTGGAATGGCTTGGATGGGCGCACAACCGCCTGTTCGAGGTCGAAGAGCATCAGATCCCCGCTCCCGCCGCGGGCACTGATAGGCGGCCGGCGCGGCCGCCGGCTCAGATAGTCCGCACCAGCTCAGCCGGATCGCCGCACGATGCGGCCGACGGCGGCGCAACCGAGGCGCTAAACGGTCTTGTTATCGATCCTGGCCAATGAAGCATTGAAGCCGCAGCGATCGGCTGTCGCCAGAACGAATTCCTGATAGCGCGAAAAGCGCGCGCCCAGATGCCGGTCGATATCGGCCTGGTCGTAATCCAGGCTGTGGATGCATCCATATCCATGCGCGCGGGCGCGCTCCATGGCGCTGTCGGCGTCGTCCACCCCAAAATAGACGTTCATGATCCCCTCGCCCTTCCTGGCGAGGAACGGCGATACGGCGCTGTCATGCTCCCGACCCGGCATCGGCGCGCAGAGCTCGATGCCGGCGTCCCAGGAAATAGCCACGTGGATGCCGAAAGGCTCCCCCGTCCAGTGCGCGTCGACGAATGTTGCGCCGAGCATGTCTTCGTAGAGCTTCTTGGACTCGTCCAAGTTCCTTACGGCGATGACGACCCGGTTGATGCCTCGTAAACCCATGACTCCACTCCCCTTGTTGGCTCAGGAAAACGCACTGCCTCAGATGGTCCGCGCCAGCTCCGCCGCGCCCCGGATCGCGCCCTCGATGTAGCCGACCCCGGCGCAGTCCCCGATGGCGTGCACGGTGAAGCCTTCGGCCTGGAGCGCGTCGGCGAGCCGCAGGTCGCCGGTCGCGCCCTTGGCGACGATGACATGGTCGGCCGGCAGGCGGACGGGTGCGCCGTCCCGGTCGGTCGCGGTGACGGCGTCCGGCCCGATCGCGATGTCGCGCGCGCCCGGCAGGAGCGCGACATGGTGGCGCTGGAGCGTGTCGAGCACCCGCCAGCGGCGAACGATCTGGAGCCCGGCACCGAACTTGGGCGCCTCGTCGATCACCGCGACCTGGCGGCCGCGCTCGACCAGGAACTCGGCGAGTTCGAGCCCCACCAGCTCGCCGCCGATGATGACGATGCGCTTGCCGAGCGGCATCCAGGCGCGCGTCGCCTCGCGGATGAGCGCGGGGCTCCTGGTCGCGCCGGTCAGCGAGGCCGCCTTGCTCAGCAGCCGTGTCGCCATCCCGGTCTTGCCGGCCACGCCGTCGAGATCGTCGCCCAGGATCAGGTGGCGCAGGTCGTCGCCGCTGAAAACATGCGGCTGTTCGGCGCCGGGGATCGCGGGCATGGCCCGCCGGGCGCCCGAGGCGACCACGACGACCTCGGCGCCGAGCGAGCGGAGCAGGGCGGGCGTCGCTTCGGTCTTCAACCGCACGTCGACGGGCGACGCCTCGATCTGCTGTTTCAGCCAGTCGAGCATCCGGCCGTTCGGTTCATAGGCGATCGCCGCGAACTGGAGCGTGCCGCCCAGACGGTCGGACCGTTCGACCAGCGTGACGTCGTGCCCGCGCAGGGCGAGGCGGCGTGCCGCCTCCATCCCGCCCGGTCCGCCGCCGACCACGACAATCTTTTTCGGATCGGTGGCGGGGGGCAGCCAGTCGACCGTCTCGAAGCCCGAGTGCGGGTTGACGGCGCAGCGGATCAGTCCGCCGTAATAGATCGCGCTGATGCAGGTGTAACAGTAGATGCAGGGGAGGATGTCCTTCGCCCGTCCCTCGGTCAGCTTGCGCGGCAGGTGAGGGTCGGCCAGCAGCTTGCGCCCCATGGCGACGAAATCGGCGGTGCCGTCGGCGATGACCCGGTCGCCCAGCTCGTGCTCGATGCGCCCCGAGACGATGATCGGGATGTTCACCGCCGACTTGATCCGCGCGGCCTTGTCGACGTTGAGGCCCGGTTCGTCGGGCGTGTGCGACGCCGAATGGAGCACGCCGCGCCCGCTGTCGTGATAGGCGGTGACGGTGATGGCGTCGGCGCCCGCCGCCTCGGCCAGCCGCGCCGTCGCTATCGCGTCCTCGATGGTGATGCCGCCTTCGCGCTCATGTTCGATTGCGTCGATCTTGCACCAGACGGCGATGTCCGGGCCGGCGCCGGCGCGCACCGCGCGGATGATCTCGAGAAGGAGCCGCGCGCGGTTCTCGACCGAGCCGCCGTAGGCGTCGGTCCGCTTGTTGGTCGCCGGCGAGAGGAAGGAAGAGACGATGTAGCCGTGACCAGCGTGGATCTCGATCCCGTCGACGCCCGCCTTGCGTGCGCGCTCGGCCCCCTTCCCGAACATCTCGACCAGCGCCGCGATGTCCGCCTCGGTCATCACCCGGTACTGGGGTTCGGACATGCGGAAGAAGGGCGCGTTCATCTCGTCGGGCAGGAAGGCGTCGAGCATGTCGCCGCCCTTGTCCGTCGGGATGGACGGCGTCCAGGCGGGGTTGCCGGCGATCATGTCGATGACCGCGACGAGGCCGCCGAAGTGGAGCTGGACCGCGAACTTGGCGCCGTGGGCGTGGACGGCATCGGCCACCGCGCGGAGCCCCGGGATGAACCGGTCGTCCGAGATGGCGGGCTGGTTGATCATGTTCTGGCCGGTGGGCAGGCCGACGCCCACCACGCCCATGGTGACGAGGGCGGCGCCGCCGCGCGCCTGCTCCTCGTGATAGGCGCGCATCCGCTCGCCGCAGGTGCCGTCGGCCTCGGCCAGGCTCGACCCCATCGCCGTCAGCAGGACACGGTTGCGCAGGGCCATGGGACCGATGCGTCCGGGCGAAAGAAGGGCGGGAAACTGCGCCATGAATGCCTCTGTCCTCTAGCTGTTCGGGGGTGAGAAGGGTTGAAGCAGGTGCGCCGACAGGTCGCCCACGAGCGTCACGAACTCGCGCCGCTCGGCGAAACGCCAGACGCCGCCGACGCGCGCGAACCGGTCGTGATAGCTGCCGACGATGATCGGCTGCAGCGCCAGCGCGGGCGTCTGCTGGAGAACGGTGAAGCTCGACCGGACCCAGGCGGCATCCGGGCCGTCGAAGCCGACAATGGGGTTGGTGGTCACATGCCGGGTCCGGGGCGTGCCGGTTTCGGGATAGAGCCGCGTCCAGCGGCTGAGCAGGCCGGCAAAATCCCCGGTGCCGGCCCGAACCGACGGCTCGACGTCCCCCGGCATGTAGACGTCGGCATCGGCGAACAGCCCCCCGACCGCGGCGAAATCGCCGCGGTCGAGATGCTCGGCATAGAGGTGGATCAGATTGAGGATCGCGAAATAGTCGTCCGCCTCGGCCATCGCGGCCTCCTCGTCAGAAGCTGACGCGCAGGTCGACGCCCCAGGTCCGGGGCTCCGCGTAGCTGACGGTCCCGAAGCCCAGCGCGCCGAAGTCAACGCCGCCCAGCAGATATTCCTCGTCGGTGAGGTTCCTGGCCCACAGCGCGATTTCCGCGTTGCCGCCGCCGATCGCCACCTCCTTGAGGCTCAGCCGCCCGTCGAGGCGCCCCACCCCGCCGTCCGAGATGACGTCGTTGAACGGGTTGAGGAGCGTGCTCGAATGCCAGTACATCCGGCTGCGGTAGGAATAGTCGAGCCGCGCCACGAGCTGCCCGAAATCGAAGGCCGGGAAGCGGTATTCGGCGCTGACGTTAGCGGTGGTGCTGGGCGAATAGCGGAACTTGGCGGTCGAGGCGATGTCGATCAGCTGCTCGGTCGCCGGATTGACGATCTCGAACTGCTTATATTTGCGGTCGGTGTAGCCGAAGTTGCCGCTCAGCGTCAGCGCGTCGGTGACGAGGGCGGTGAACTCCGCCTCGATGCCGTTGTAGCGCGCCTTGCCGGCGTTGACGGTGACGCCGACCGAACCGCCCGTGCCCGGCAGGAACTGGCCCACCTGCACGTCCTTGTGCGTCGCGTGGAACAGCGCGAGGTTGAAGCGCAGCCGCCGGTCCAGCAGCTCGGACTTCAGGCCGATCTCGTAGGAGGTCAGATCCTCCGGTTCGAAGCCGGAGTTGGCCGAGCGCGCGTTGAAGCCGCCGGCCTTGTAGCCGGTCGCGACGCGGGCGTAGGTCATGACGTCGTTCGACCATTCATAGTCGGCGGTGACCGCCCAGTTGAACCGGTCGAAATCGCGCGACAGCGAGCGGGCGGACGGCACGCTCTGGTCGAGCGCCTTGTCGTCCTTGGTGTAGCGCAGCCCGCCGGTCAGGTTGAGCTTGTCGGTGACCGCGGTCGTCGCCTGGCCGAACAGCGCCTGCGACTTCGATTCGTAATGGTAGATGATGTTCTGGGCGATGTTCACGCCGAAGGAGTCGAGCGAGACCCCCGGCGCGACCGGGATCGGGACCGGCGTCGGCAGAATGAAAGTCAGAAACGTTGGGTTCTGCTCGTTCGCCTTTTCCTTGAAGTAGAAGGCGCCGAGCACGAAGTCGGTGTGGTCGCCGATCTTGCCGAGCAGGTTGAATTCCTGCGTCCACTGCCGCTGGTCGCGCTCGAAGGTCAGGTGGAACAGGCTGATCGGCTGGACGCCGAGCGGCGTGAAGGGGCCGCCGGCGAAGAGGATGGGATCGACCACGAAGCCGACGAGCCCGCCGTTGCCGTCCTGGTCGTTGACGACGGTGTTCGTCCACTTGCGATGGCCGGTCAGCGAGCGAAGGGTGAGGTTGTCGCCCAGGTCGAGCTCGAGATTGAGCGTGTGCCCGCGCACCTTGTCGGTGATCGGCCCGTCATGGTCGAGCGTCTGCCGGTTCCGCCGGTCGCGGGCGACGAGCGGCGCCGCGCCGCCCAGCGCGGGCGAGGCGTTGATATAGGCCAGGATGTCCGGGCGAGCGACCGCCAGCTGGTTGGGGTTGGCGACGCTGCGCTTGTCGCTGTAGTCGAACGCATAGTTGAGGCGGAAGGGGCCACCCTGGTCGTAGGCCACCGAGGCGCGCACCGCGTCGACGTTGTAGGCGCCGGGGTCGTATTTGTCGGTCGCGGCCAGGTTGTCGACATAGCCGTCGCGCTGCTTGTGCAGATAGGAGAATTGGGCGCGGACGCCGCTTCCGCCCAGTTCGCCGGTGTTGATCGTCGTCTTCGACTGGAAGAGGTCGAAGCGGCCGTAGCTGAGCAGCTGGTCGACGCCGAACGTCTCGGTCGGCTTGCGCGAGATGAGGTTGACGGCGCCGCCGATAGTGTTGCGGCCGTAGAGCGTGCCCTGCGGCCCGCGCAGCACCTCGATGCGTTCGAGGTCGACGAGATCGAAGACCGCGCCCGAGCTGCGACCGAGCACCACGCCGTCGACGTAGAGGCCGACCGGCGAGTCGACCGTCAGGATCGTCTCGCTTTCGCCGATGCCGCGGATGAACAGCGCGATGTTCGACGTCGCGGCGCCGGTCGTGGTGATGCTGAGGCTGGGGGCGACCGCGGTCAGGCTGGACACGTCGGAAATGCCTCGGTCGATGATGGTCTCAGCGGTGATGGCGCTGACCGCGAGCGGGGTGTCCTGAAGATTCTCCGTCCGCTTCTGCGCGGTGACGACGATCTCTTCGAGCGCGGATTCGCCCCCGGCCGCGGCCGGCTGGGCCACCGCCGTGCCGCCGAGCGCCGCGGTGAACGCGACCAGACTTCCCGTGACGAACAGACGCGTGCGAGCGTGCGCCATTTTCCCCTCCCCATGCGCTGGGGCGTGCCGCCCCTTTGTTCCTTGCCGCCGATTGTCTACGGGGCGGCCATGTCGAGACAGGGCATCGCTGCGCAATGAAAGGGCATTGCTGCGCAACGGACCGGCGTCCTATCAGTGGGGGAGTCCTTTATCGGGAGATGCCTCGGTGCGTGCGACGAGCCACCGTTCCCCTGCCCGCTGGTCCGCCCCGGGATCGGCGGTGACCGCGCTGCTCGACGCCTATGAGAACATCGGCGGCGACGGCGACGCGGCGCTTCGCCGGTCGGGGTTCGCCTATCTGACGGCCGAGCTGCGCGAGGGGCGGGTGGAGGAGGTGCCGCGCTCGCTGTTCGCGCGCTTCGCCCAGGAATCGGTGCTGACCTTCGAGCAGCACGGCTGCATCCGCGACGACCGGCCCCGGTTCCCGGTGTCCCGCCTCCGCATGCTGTGCCTGACCATGCTCGCCTGCCCGACGCTGCGCCTTGCGATCGAGACCGCGATCGAGTTCCACCGGATCGCGATGAACGACTTTCCCATGCTCGCGCTGCGCGTCGAGGGCGGGACCGCCACCCTTCTCATGAACATTCCGCGTCTGGAGCACAGCGTCGGCGACCTGCTGGTCACCATGTATGGGCTCACCACCTTCCACCGCCTGTTCGGCTGGCTGACGGGGGAGGAAATCCGGCTGTCGCACGTCGGCCTCGCCTATCCGGGCCGGCTGGAGCAACCCGCGTTCAACGACCTGCTGCAGCTGAAGTCCAATTTCGATTCGGCGCACGACAGCATCAGCTTTCCCGCCGCCTGCCTCGACCGGCCGGTGATCCGCAGCTACGCCGACCTCCAGAATCTCTTCACCCTCTTCCCCTTCGATCTGCTGCCGCCCGATTACGGGGCGGGCGCGCTGGCCGACCATGCCGGCGCGGCGATCCGATCGGCGCTGCTGCGCCGCGACGACATCCCGGGGCTTGACCAGCTCTCCCGCATGTTCGGGCTCAGCACCGCCACCTTCCGCCGGCGGCTGACCGCCGAGGGGACCTCGCTCGTGAAAATCCGCCAGGCGTGCCGGCAGGAAATCGCGGTCGACCTGCTCGAACGCTCGCGGCTCAGCATCAAGGAAATCGCCGAGCGGGTGCAGTTCAACGACACCGCCACCTTCCGCCGCGCCTTCCGCGCCTGGACCGGGCGGTCGCCGTCGGACTTTCGCGCGCGGCAGGTTGCGCGTGCCGAAAGAATGGCGTCCTTAGGCGGCCAGAGGCGGACATGGCCGGGGCGGGGCCCGCGGCCCAGCGAGGAAGCGACGTGAAGCGGGTCGGCGGACTGGGTGCGGGCGGCCGCTGGGCCGCGCGATCATCGCCGCCATCGACACCATGCCCGAAGCAAAGCTGGCCGCCGCCGAGAGGGCGGCCATGCGGGGTCGGCATCGAAGATCGCCGCCGACTTCGTCGCCTGCGCCAACTGCTCCGCCCTCGCCCATGCCGACGCCGCCTCTCGGCATATCGCTATTTGCATTCGCGCGGTCCACCGCGCCGTTTTCGGCGGTCGGTCAAGTAGCGCGTGAACCCGCGCAGAGACGGCTTGGCACGGCGAATTGATCATGGCTGCGTTCGAAGAGCTAGGGCGGGCGATGAACGTCCGCTTCGGATCGTCTGGCTGCTGTCGGAGACCGCTCCCTTTACGACAGCAATGGGCGCAATTCGGTCAGGCGTCTGCGCGCGTAATGAGCGCGCGAAGGCTCCTCATCGGCACCAGCGTAATGCGGCCAATCTTGACCGTCTCGACCTCTCCCGATGCGATCAGTTCATAGAGCTTCGAACGGCCGACGCCGGTCAATCGGCACGCTTCGCGGATGCGCACGCTGATCGGCTCTATCTGCGGTTCGGTCATGGCGGTTGCTTGTCCTTGGTGAGAGTGAGCAGCCTCGGCTGTCCTTGGGCTGCGGCTAACCGTCGCCCGACCTGATCGAGAAAAGCCCGGTACCGCTTTAGGCCGAGCTGGCCTGTCTCCTGATCGAATGGCGGCTGGTGCGCGACGAGTGTCAGCTGGTGCTGCACAAACAGGTCCAGCACCTCGGCGACAATATTGAGCGTCGCTTCGATGCGTTGCGATGTGCGTTGCTGCCGGTCCAGGCGCGGCCCGAAACGTTGGTCGAGTTCATGGCCAGCCTTGCGATCGAGCCAGGCGCGCAGCGCTTCGGTGAGAACAGCCGACTTGGACGCACCCGGCCGGGATGCGAGTTCGTCAAGCACCGTCGAGAGGTCGTCGGGCAGGTAGAATTGGTGCCGGGTCTTCAGCGTCCTCATGAACTACAGAATCGCATCACTCGCCGGAAGACTAAAGGGCCCGCTAGGGGCACGAAGGGGCGCCTAGGGGGAATCTCGGGCCCATTTAGAACCCGATCGTCGGTCCTCCGCGGTCCCGGCCGATGGTCCAGCTGATGCCTGATTCGCGTATGATGCCGCTGACCTGCTTGCCGAGTGCGCGTTCGAGTGCCGGCCGCCATGGCACGAGCGTGAATTCGTGCGAGCGCTCGATCAGCGCGAACCTGGTGTCGCCGACACGGACACTGCGCGCATAGCGTCCCTTCACCTCCTCCCCGGCGCGCGCTTCGGCAAAATCGAGCCCTAGTTCGCGCGACAGCTGGCCGGCGACGCGCCGTAGCTCGCGCTGCTGCAAGGTCGCGACCAGGTTGCGGCGGAAGAACACCGTATCGCCCTCGACTTCGGCCAGTTGCTGCTCGAGCAGCCATTGCTGGCGTAGCGCCAGCGCCTTGCGGACCTCGGCGCCAAAGCCGCGGCCAGGCTCGGTCCGCTCCGGCGAGACCAGCTCCCGGTCCAGCCAGGTCGCTCCGTTATGCGCAGGAAGCTGGTCGATCGGCCGGTGCGATAGCGTTTCGATCGACACCGGCTGGCGCTGCGCTTGCTGCCGCTCATAGGCCTCGGCCCGCGCCAGGTGATCGGGCGCAATTGTCCAGCTGCCGTCCGGCTCGCGCACGACAGCGCCTGTCAGGCGCCGGATGGCTTCGAGCCGACGCACGTGCGCTTCCGCGAATGCCTGGGTTGCCTGGGCGTCGTGCATCAGGTGGATGTCGACACTGTACCGGCCGCCATGAGCAGCGGCGATTTCGGCGACAGTTCGATCGACCGCGCGTGGCTCGGTGCCGACCGGCGCGATCCGGACCAGGCTGCCTTCCGGCGTCGTCCCCGGACCGGTTCCGATATCGACATAGTGGCTGTACCCATCGACACCGTCGACGATCAGGTAGTGTCGATCGGCATGCTCGTCGGACAGTCCGCGGGCGAGCACGCAGCCGACAATCTCCCGACCCTGGGCTGGATCGTAGATGAGGCAATCGGCCGGCGACCGCTCAGGCGCGTGCACGCGGATCTCGCGTTGCATGGTGCGGATGATGTCGCCGCGCTCGCCCATGCGGCGCAGTGTCGTCTCCAATTCATCGGCGAGGCGCCAGGCGCCCCTGCCCTCTTCCATCGCCAATCCCATCTGCCCGAGCGCCTGCAGCCGCCCTGCCCGGAGGCTCTGCTCGATCGGGTCGCGGTGCGCCGGCCGGACCAGGCCATCGTCGCCGATCGCGTGGGCCAGCCGACGATCGATCGCGGTGAGCCGCTCCTGTTCAACCTCGCGGGTCGCCGCGCGCAGGATTTCGATCGGTGAGCGCGGCCCCAGGTCGAGGTCGACCAGCTCAGCCGCGCGGCTGCGCAAACCGTGTGTCATATAGCTGCGCGCGATCACCAGGTCCTTGCCGCGGTCGTCCTTGCCGCGGACGATCACATGGGCGTGCGGATGGCCGGTGTTGAAATGATCGACCGCGACCCAGTCGAGCCTGGTCCCGAGATCCTGCTCGACCTGCGCCATCCAGCGCCGGACCAGCGGCTTCAGATCGGGCTGGTATTCGGCGCCGTCTTCGGGCGCGACGATGAACCGGAATTGGTGGCGATCGCCGGCGCCGCGCTCGAGGAAACTTTTGCCGTCAATCGCGGCGCCTTCTTCCCGGCCGTAAAGCGTGCCCCTCTCGCCTTCGCGCGTGGTGCCGTCGCGCTGAAGGTAGCGCAGGTGTGCGGCTGCACCTGCCGCACCGCGTCCAGCGAGCCTCACGATACGCGCCTTGACGATCACGCGCCGGCCGGACGCACCGGAGCGATAGCTGGGCGACGACAGCAGCGCCCCGACGCCCACGCCACGCCCGATCCGCACGCCGGTGAAGCGGCTGCGGCCGCGGCGCATGCCGCCCGCACGATTGACGGCGGCGCGCACCCGTCCCTTCATGGACCGGTCCTGGCCGATCCGGCCCAGCCACAGCTCAAAATTGTCGTCGCTCATCGACGTTCTCCTCGAGGGCGAAAGCCAATGAGGAGAGAGCCGGAGTGGGCTTCAAGGTGCTCCATCGCGAATGGCGGAAATCCGCCATTCCGAGCGCCGTTGGAGGCAGGCGCCTTGCACTGGCTCCATAGAAAATGACGTGCAGGCAAAGGTTTAGGCGGCAAAGGGAGCCGCCGCTTTCAATCTTGCCTTCCTAATCTCCGATCTGCCCCTTCCCTCATGTTCCATATTTGTTCTATTTTGCGCGTCTGCCGAGTCGACGAAAGGGAGTGAAGCATGGGCGTTCGAATCGAGGCCGCTGACGGGGCCAAATTGAAGCTCTCGGGCGATGTCGAAATGATCATCGATCTGCCGCTCCGCGCCGTGCGCGAAGGCTTCGCGCTGGCCTTTTCCGACGGCACGCTGGTGCGCGGCGACTATGATTTCGGCGCGCAGAGCTGCGCGTTCGAGGTGGCGATCGAGGGTACCGCGGCGATCTCGATCGGCCGCGACAATGGGCGCGAGACGCTCGAGATCGGCTGGCCGATCGAGTGGATCAGCGTGGGTGCGGGCGACGATACGATCTGCGCGAACGACCAGGATGTGCGCGGTGGAAGCGCCCAATTGCACCTCGATATCGAGGCGCGCGTCGCTGCCTGAAGCAGCGGATGCATGATGATTGCGGCGCGCCATCCGAGGGTGGCGCGCCGCGTAATTTCGTCAGTCGGCGGGGTTCCAGAGAACAGCGAAGACGTTCTCGTCCTCGCCCGCGGCACGGCCGAGATTGGCGTAGAGCCGCCGCGGTCCGAACTCCGGGGCAGCCAGGCTCAGCGACACATAATCGCGGCCGCTCGTCTCCGAGCGCCGCATCCAGCCGGCGCCGATCTCGA
>JAFEEY010000098.1 GCA_018240865.1 Pseudomonadota bacterium
GGTGGAGTCACGTCGCGCTTGCCCTTGATCGTCATCCCGGCGAAAGCCGGGATCCAGCTTCTTGGTTTCACGGAGCAGGAAAGAAAAGCTGGATTCCGGCTTTCGCCGGAATGACGAGAGGTAGAGCAAGCATGGCCGATTATGTGGACGGCTATTGGTGGAACGACGATCTGCGGCTGCATTTCCGCGACTATGCGGGCGGCGCCGATGGACGGCCGCCCATTCTGTGCATGCCCGGCCTCACCCGCAATGTCCGCGATTTCGAGGAGCTGGCGAACCGCCTGGCGCCTGCCTGGCGCGTGATCGCCGTCGATTTCCGGGGGCGGGGCGACAGCGCCTACAGCAAGAATCCGGCATCCTATGTGCCGCTGATGTACGCGCTCGACATGGCAGTCCTGATCCGCGACCTGGCGCTGGACAGTTTCGTCGCGGTTGGCACGTCGCTGGGCGGGCTCGTCACGCTGCTGATGGCGGAAAGCGAGCGCGAGCGGATCAAGGGGGTGGTTCTCAACGATGTCGGGCCGGAGGTGGAAGCGGCCGGGATCGCCCGCATCCGCTCCTATGTCGGACGCAGCGGCAATTGGCCGACCTGGCTGCACGCCGCCCGCGCGCTCGCCGCCAATCAGGGGCATGTCTATCCAAACTATCGGATTGAGGACTGGCTGGCGATGGCGAAGCGGCTGTACCGGCTGTCGTCCAACGGCCGCATTGTCATCGACTATGACGCGCGGATCGCCGATCCGATCAAAACCGCGACCGATCAGGCACCAGTCGATCTCTGGCCGACGCTCGAATGGTTGAAGCCGGTTCCGTCCCTGATCCTGCGCGGCGAACTGTCCGATGTGCTGGCGGCCGGCACTGTCGAGCGGATGGCGGCGGTGCTGCCCCGGGCGGAAACCGTCACCGTTCCGGGCGTGGGCCATACTCCGACGCTTAACGAGCCGGAAGCGGTAGCCGCGGTCGACAATTTGCTCCGGCGTGTGCTGGAGACTTGAACAGAAAGCGGGCTGTATGCGTTGTCCGTTGCGACCATCAACGGCCAGCTCTGCAACTTTCTTTGCGCGGCCGGAAGAACCGCTGCTATAGGCACGGCGATGAACGCAGCAACCATGGGATTCAAGGGCCTCAAGCCGATCGTGTATGCCGGGCGCGAAGTCTGGCCGCTCGTCGAGGGCGGCAAGGGCATTTCCGCGACCAATCACCAGAGCTCGGGGGCATGGGCAGCGGCCGGGGGCATCGGCACCGTCTCCGCCGTCAATGCCGACAGCTATGACCCGACGGGCAAGATCGTGCCTCAGGTCTATGCCAGCCGCACGCGCCGCGAACGGCATGAAGAGCTGATCCATTTCGGCATCGAAGGCGCGGTCGAGCAGGTCAAGCGCGCGTTCGAGCTCGCCGGCGGCAAGGGGGCGATCAACATCAATGTGCTCTGGGAAATGGGCGGCGCCCAGCGCATTCTGCACGGCGTGCTGGAGCGCACGCGCGGCCTGGTCGCGGGCGTCACTTGCGGCGCGGGCATGCCCTACAAGCTCTCCGAGATCGCGGCCTCCTACGGCGTCAATTACCTGCCGATCGTCAGTTCCGGCCGCGCCTTCCGGGCGCTGTGGAAGCGCGCCTATTCGAAGGCCGCGGAATGGCTGGCGGCGGTCGTCTATGAAGACCCTTGGCTTGCCGGGGGTCATAACGGCCTGTCCAACGCCGAAGACCCGCTGAAACCGGAAGACCCTTATCCCCGCGTGAAAGCCCTGCGTGAGACGATGCGCGAGGGCGGCATTTCGGACGACGTGCCGATCGTGATGGCCGGCGGCGTCTGGTATCTCAGGGACTGGAACCACTGGATCGACAATCCCGAGCTGGGCGCGATCGCTTTCCAGTTCGGCACGCGGCCGCTGCTGACCAAAGAAAGCCCGATCCCGGAGGATTGGAAGCGCACGCTGATGGATCTGAACGAGGGCGACGTGCTGCTGCACCGCTTCTCGCCGACCGGCTTCTATTCTTCGGCGGTGCGCAACACGTTCCTGCGCAATCTGGAGGCGCGGGCGCAGCGCCAGATTCCGTTCTCGCTGGAGATGGCGGGCGATCATACGCACCAGCTCGACGTAGGCGTGAAGGGCAAGAATTTCTGGGTGACGCGCGGCGATCTGATGCGCGCGCGCGAATGGTATGGTCTCGGCTTCACCGAAGCGCTGAAGACGCCGGACAACACGCTGGTGTTTGTGACGCCGCCGGAAAAGACGATCATCCGCAAGGATCAGGCGGACTGCATGGGCTGCCTCAGCCAATGCGCCTTTTCCAGCTGGGCGGATACTGACACCAATTCGACCGGCCGCCTCGCCGACCCGCGCAGCTTCTGCATCCAGAAGACGCTGCAGGACATCGCACACGGCGAACCCGTCGACCAGAACCTGATGTTCGCCGGGCACGGCGCCTTCAATTTCAAGAAGGATCCGTTCTACTCGAACGGCTTCGTGCCGACGGTGAAGCAACTGGTCGACCGGATTCTGACCGGCGACTGACATCGGCTTGCAGCGTAAAGTTTGACCGGATAGCCCCGGTTCCAAAGGGGATATCATGCGTCATCTGCTTTTCGCTGCCTTCGTGGCATTGCTGCCGGCCGTCTCGTCAGCACGCACGGTGCCCGACCAAGCGCTGCCCAAGCCTGTCCGGAAGCTGGCCGAGGCGATCGACGCGGCGGATGCGAAGGACTGCGGCAAAGCGGTCAAACTTGCTGAGCGGCTTGCCGAAGCCAAAGGCGGCCTCAACGAGTTGGGGCAGTCGCTGGCACTGGATACGCTCGCGCGCTGCGCGTTTATGACTGGCGACAAGGCACAGGCGGCCGTCCTGATCCGCCGCGCCACCGCCTTTGACGCCGCCTCCGACGATATCTGGCATCGCCGCTTGCAAATCGACCTGCTGGCACAGGATTGGGACGCCGCGGTCGGCAGCGTCGAGGCCATGGTCACTGACGGCCGGGGCGGTGCGCTCAACCGCATTTCCGAAGAAGCGATTTCGCACCTCGATAATGAACTCCGCCGGGCAAAGCGCAAAGATCTGCAGAAACGGCTGCTCCAGGTGTTGGCCAGCGACGGCTATTCACCGACCGACCTCTTTGCAGACACCGATTTGTATAGGCGCCGATTGGCGATCCAAATGGCGGAGGAAGGCGACACCGCTCGCGCCAAGGCTCTGGTTGAGGGTCTGACTGACCCCTGGTCAGTCGCGCGCGCCAGCCTTGATCTACGGTTGCGCAGATTTTTACCGGCCGACCCGGATATTCGCGCACTGCTGGAACGTCGGCTTGAAGGCCGGCTGCGGATCATGCGGGCCAACCCGGACCGGCTGGAACCGCTCATCTATGTCGCCAGCGATCTGAGGAAACTCGGGCGGGTGGAACAAGCCCTGAAAGTGCTGCAAACGGCCGCGCCCCAGATCGCGGAGGCGGACGCCTATGTCGACGCGGCGAAGCACGGCAGCTGGTGGTGGGACGAACTGTCGCGTACCTACGTCGCGCTGGGCCGGTTCGACGAAGCCGCCGACGCGCTGCGGAAGGGCGGCGAATTGTCGGAAAATGGCGGCAGCAATGTCAGCCAGACGATCAATCTCGCGCACCTTCAGGTCCGCGCCGGACGAAGTGGGGATGCGCTGAAAACGCTCGCCGCGTTCATGACGACGCCGCACAATATCAGCCCCTATGGCGAAGTGGCGCTGCGATCCGCCCGTGCCTGCGCTTTCGCCGATACCGGCAATCGGGCCGAGGCGTTGAAGGATGTCGCCTATATCCGCGATCATCAGCTGGATGCGCCCGGATCGCTGGATGGGGTAGCGCTGTGCGTGGGGGATCTGGACGGTGCCGCCGCTGCGCTGATCAAGCGCCTTGAGGATCCCGATGAGCGTGTGGACGCGCTGCTGGACTTGAGCGATTACGACGATCCGCCGGTGAAGCTGCCGGACAATATCTTCAACCGGGACAACAAGAAGCTCATCGAGCGGCCGGATGTGAAGGCCGCGATCGCCAGCGCGGGCGGCACGCGGCGGTTCCGGATTCAGGGCTAAATCAGGCCAGTCCGACGTCCAGAAAGGCGGGGACGGGGCCGTTCCAGCCATCGTCGGGCGCTTCGGCCTGAGGCGCGCGCGATTGGCGGCGGGGCTTTTCCGCACGCGATGCTGGAGCTGGCGCCGCCGCGTGCGGGGCTTCCTCGCGCGGGCGGCGAGGCGCGCGCTCGCGCGGCGCGCGCGCTTCGCGTTCGGCGGGCTCCGGCGCTTCCGTCCTCGCGGCCTTGATCCGTTCGATCTTCTGGCCGGTCAGCTTCTCGATATTGGCAATGGCTTCGTCGTCTTCCCTGGTGACCAGGCTGAACGCTTTGCCGGTCGCCCCCGCGCGGCCGGTGCGGCCGATGCGGTGAATATAGTCGTCCGGATGCCAGGGAATGTCGAAGTTGAAGACGTGGCTGACGCCCTTGATGTCCAGCCCGCGCGCGGCGACGTCGGACGCGGCGAGAATGTTGATTTCGCCCGCCTTGAACCGGTCGAGCTCGCGCAGGCGTTCCGGCTGCTCCATGTCGCCGTGAATCTGGCCGACGCGGAAGCCTTGACGCTTCAGGCTGGTGGCAAGGTCGCGCACCGTCGTCTTGCGGTTGGCGAAGATGATCGCGGTGGCGACATCGTCGGCACTGAGCAGCTGCCGGAGCGTCTCGCGCTTTTCCCGCGACCCCGTCTCGACCAGCCGCTGCTCGATCGAGGCGTTGGCGGTGGCGGGGCGGGCGACCTCGACCGATTTGGGATCGGTCAGGAATTTGTCGGCGAGCTTCTTGATCGGCGCCGGCATCGTCGCGGAGAAGAGCAGCGTCTGCCGCTTCTTCGGCAGCTTGGTGCAGATTTCCTCAATGTCGGGGATGAAGCCCATGTCCAGCATGCGGTCGGCTTCGTCGATCACGAGAAGCTCGCAGCCGGTGAGCAGGATGTTGCCGCGCCCGAACAAGTCCATCAACCGGCCCGGCGTCGCGATCAGAACATCGACGCCCTTTTGCAGCGCCTTCACCTGATCGCCCATCGAGACGCCGCCGATCAGCAGCGCCATCGAGAGCTTGTGATACTTGCCGTATTTGTCGAAATTCTCGGCGACCTGGGCGGCGAGCTCGCGTGTCGGCTCCAGGATCAGCGAGCGCGGCATGCGCGCGCGACTGCGGCCATGCGCCAGGATGTCGATCATCGGCAGCACGAAACTGGCCGTCTTGCCCGTGCCGGTCTGGGCGATGCCGATCAAGTCGCGGCCCATCAGCACGGGCGGAATCGCCTGGCGCTGGATCGGCGTCGGATCGGCATAGCCGGAGTCGCCCACGGCTTTCAAAAGTTCGTCGGAAAGGCCGAGATCGGCAAAGCTCATCGAAGATCCGAGAAAACGGGGCGGCGAAAGGCCGCATGCCCAGAGCGCGCGCGATGCTGGATGGCGCCCGTAAAGTCAAGCGAATCGGGGGATCGGCCGATCAGCGTTCGCGCTTCTTGTCCGGCACCAGCTGGCGGAATTCCTGGATTTCGCACGAGCCGCCGGAGCGGACGCGAATCGCGTCGCGATCCTCGCACACGCGGCCGTCGCGGCCGGGGCGAATGTAGAAGCCGGAATAATAGTCGAGCGGGGGGCAGCGGCCCAGCTTGGCGCGCACGCGCTTGCCGCCGCGCAACAGCAGGTCGACGCCCTCGCCTGAAATCTGCGCGCCGGCGAGCGCATCGGCCGGAATGCATTTCGGCCCGCTTTTTTCCTTCCAGCGCATGGGCTGAGGCGGCGGCTGGCGCGAGGGCAGACGGATGATGATCTGCTCGCGAAAGCTGAGCTGAGCCAGCAGCACTGTTTCGCCCGCGCCCCCGCTCGCAATCAGCAGCGCGGTCATCATTCCTATCGTCACTGCCCGCACCCCATCGGCACCGATTGACCCTGAAACATTGAACCCTTGATGAATTTTCCGATCATTGCCGTATATCGGCAGGGATGCTGCCGGAAACATTCTTGCACCAATTGGAAGCGGTGTTGGGGCCCAGAGGCCTGACGCGCGAGCAGGACGCGATCGCGCCATGGCTGACCGACTGGCGCAGGCGGTTCCAAGGCGCGGCAGCGGCAATGGCTTCGCCGGCGACCGCTGCGGAAGTAGCGGCGGTGATAAGGCTGTGCGGCACGCATCGGGTGCCGGTCGTGCCGCAGGGCGGCAACACTTCGATGGTCGGCGGTGCGACACCGCCGGCGGCGGGCGGGGCTTTGCTGCTGTCGCTCCGGCGGATGAACCAGATACGCACGCTCGATTCCGAAGCGGGCCTTGTCGTGGCCGAAGCGGGCGTGATCCTCTCCAACCTTCACGAAGCCGCGCTGGCGCAGGGCATGCGTTTCCCATTGTCGCTGGGCGCCAAGGGATCGGCGACGATCGGCGGGCTTTGCTCCACCAATGCCGGCGGCACGCAGGTACTGCGTTTCGGCACGATGCGCGGGCTGGTGCTGGGGATAGAGGCCGTGCTGCCCGACGGCTCGGTGCTGGACAGCCTGGCGCCGCTGAAAAAGGACAATCGCGGCCCCGATCTGAAGCAATTGCTGATCGGCGCGGAAGGCACGCTGGGTGTCATTACTGCCGCGACACTGAAGCTGGTGCCCGAGGCGCCGGAAACGCTCACGACCTGGATCGGCGTCGAATCCCCGCAGGCCGCGCTGAAGCTGCTGCGAAGGCTGGAGCGCGCCCAACTGGCGGTCGAGAGTTTCGAGGTGCTGCCGGACGATACGCTCGCGACCGTGCTGCGTCATATTCCCGGTACGCGCGCGCCGCTTGCCGCGCCGGCGCCCTGGAACGCGCTGATCGAAGTGACGGGGCCGGCGAACCTGCGTGCGGCCGTCGAACCCGTCCTGACGGCGGCGTTGGACGATGGTCTCGTTGTCGATGGCGTGATCGCGGAAAGCCGTGCGCAGGCGGAAAGCTTTTGGCGCATTCGCGAATCGATCGCGGAGGCCGAACGTGCCGATGGGCCGATCCTGCAGCACGATATTTCGATACCGGTCGATGCGATGCCCGATTTCATGCTTTCCGTGGCGGCCGCAACCGAGCAGCGATTTTCCGGCACACGCGCCAGCGCCTTCGGTCATCTGGGAGACGGCAACGTTCATTTCCACGTCCGCGCGCCGGAGGGGGCGGGGGCCGATTGGGTCGCCGCGCAGAGCGGCGCAATCAGCGGCTTCGTCTATGAGCTGGTCGTGGCCGCGGGCGGTTCCATTTCGGCCGAGCATGGCATCGGCCAGATGAAGCTTGCCGAGTTCGCGCGGTTGACGGATCCGGCGCGATTGCACGCGCTGCACGCCCTCAAAGCTGCGTTCGATCCGCTCGGCCTGATGAACCCCGGCAAGCTCATCCCCTAAAATAGGGACAGTCCCTATTTTTCGAG
>JAFEEY010000099.1 GCA_018240865.1 Pseudomonadota bacterium
ACGGCCAAGGGCACCGACCGGGCGGAGATCATCGGGCGCTGGCGCGGCCTGTCGCCGGGCGAACGCGCGCTGGCGCTGGAAGAGCTTCATTCCGTCTGGGCGACCGCGAAAGGCGATCCGCGCTCCTTCGGCAAGGGTCAGGCGCCGCAAGCCGACGACTATTCGGCCCTTGCGATGCGGCTGCACGGCCGATGCCGGGAGCTGATCGAGCTCCGCGTCCGCGCGCGGCTGGCCGACCTGTTCGCCGCCGCGCTGGAAGCGGGTCGCGCTTATGCCCGTGCTTATGCTGATGCGAAGCGCCAAGCCGGCGTCGTCGATTTTGACGATCTGATCCGCGCGACCGTCCGGCTGCTGTCCGAACCCGGCATGGGCGACTGGATCCGCTTCAAGCTCGATCAGGCGACCGACCATATTCTGGTCGATGAGGCGCAGGATACGAACCAGAGCCAATGGGCGATCGTGATCGCGCTGGCGGCGGAGTTTTTCGCGGGCGAAGGCGCCAAGGGTCTGAAGACACGCACGATCTTTTCGGTCGGCGACTTCAAACAGGCGATCTTCGGCTTTCAGGGGACCGATCCGGAGCTGTTCAATGCGGCGCGCGAGCATTTTCGCGGCAAGATCGCCGGCTTTGGCTTCGGACAGCTTCTTGACCTGTCGCTCAGCAAGTCCTTCCGTTCGACCCCGCCGATCCTGGAGGCGGTCGACGCGACCATCGCGCATTTGCCGGACGGCGCGATGGGAAATGGCGTGCGCCTGGAAGCGCATCGCAGCGCGGTCGAAGGGCCTGGGCTGGTCACGCTCTGGCCGCCCGTCGCCGCCGCCGAAGCCGAGGATGACGAGGGCGAGGAAAGCTGGATCGGCGACGCGCCGCGCCAGTTCGCGACCGATCTTGCCAAGCGGATACGCGGCTGGCTGGCGGATCCGTTCTGGATCGCCTCCAAGGAACGCCCCTTGCAGCCCCAGGATATCATGGTGCTGGTCCGCAAGCGGGGGGAGCTGGCGGCGTTGATCGTGGCGCGGCTGTATGCCGAGGGCGTGCCGGTGGCAGGGCTGGACCGGCTTCGGCTGAACGCGCCGCTCGCCGTGCGCGACCTGCTCGCCGCCGCCCGCTTCGCGCTGCAGCCGGGCGACGATCTGACGCTCGCCAGCCTGCTCGTCTCACCGCTGATCGGCTGGTCGCAAGAGGAATTGCTCGCCCGCAGCATCCCGCGTGAGGGACGACTGTGGCGGCATCTCCGTGCTCAAGCTTCGCCCGTCCCGAGCGAAGTGGAGGGGCGTGGGCACGGAAGCGGAGAAGCGCCCCTTGACTTCGCTCGGGACGAGCGGGTGAGGGAGGCGGCGGGTAGCTTGACCGATCTGCTCAACACCGCCGATTTCACGACGCCTTATCAATTCTTCGAACGCATCCTGTCCGGCCCGCTCGACGGCCGGCGAAGGCTGCTCGCGCGGCTCGGCGAGGAAGCGCGCGATCCCATCGAAGAGCTGCTGTCGGCAGCGCTGGCGTTCGAGCGGCAGGCGACGCCGTCGCTGCAGCGCTTCCTCGACTGGTTCGACAGGGGCGATGTCGATATTGTCCGCGATCCGTCGCAGCCGCTCGACGCGGTGCGCGTGATGACCGCCCACGGCGCCAAGGGATTGCAGGCGCCGGTCGTGATCCTGGCGGATGCGACGACTGATCCCGGCGCCAATCGCCGCAACCGGATCGACTGGAAGGTCGAAGGGCTGGAGCATCCGCTGCCCTTGTTCCGCCCGCGCAAGGACGAACTGGCCGGTTCGCTCGCCGACGATCTGGCGATGGCGGAGGCACGGGACCGGGAGGAGCATTGGCGGCTGCTGTATGTCGCGATGACGCGGGCGGAAGAGCGGCTCTATGTCGGCGGCGCGCTCGGGCCGCGGGCGAAGGGCATTCCGTCGGAAGACAGCTGGTACGCAGCCGTCGGGCGGGGCTTGGCGATGCTCGGCGCCGAGCCGGCCGAGGACGGCCGCACAGAGTGGGCAGGCCGCAATCCGCCGCCCGTGCCGAAACCCAAAGCGCCGTCCGGAAAAATAGGGACTGTCCCTATTTTATTGCCGGACTGGGCGCGGCAGCCGGCGCCGCAGGAAGCCCGGCCGCCGCGCCCGCTCGCGCCGTCGTCGATCGGCGTTGATGAGGCGGCGGACCCGCCGCCGTCCCCGGCATTGCGCGCCGCGGCGGAGCGCGGGCGGCTGCTTCATGCGCTGTTCGAGCGCTTGCCGGCATTAGCTGTCGACCAACGGCGCGCAGCAGCGGATCGGTGGCTGGCCGGGGCAGCCGGTATCACCGACCCGGATTTGCGCGCGGAACTGGCTGCGCTCGCCTGCGGGGTGATCGACGATCCGCGTTTCGCCCAGGTCTTCGCGCCCGCAGCCCTGGCCGAAGTGCCGCTGGCGGCAGTCGTGGGCGGACAGGTCATCGCGGGCAAAGTCGACCGGCTGCACGTCAATGACGAGCGCGTGCTCGTCGTCGATTTCAAGACCAATCGCCGCGCGCCGGCGACGCTGGCCGCCGCGCCTGAATCGCATTTGAAACAGATGGCCGCCTATGCAGCGGCGCTGGCGCAGGTGTTTCCGGGGCGAATGATCGAAGCAGCGCTGCTCTACACCGCCGGACCGACACTGCTGCCGCTCGACGCCGCGACGCTGGAAGCGTTCAAGCCGCGCTTGCCGGAAGCGTAATTTTGCTTGGCTCGTTTAGTGGTTGAGCGCGCGCCGCCGCCTCCCTAACTACGCATTCGATAAGGAGTTGAACGCATGGCCACCAAGCAGATCACCGACGCGAGCTTCCAGACCGATGTCCTTCAGGCCGACAAGCCGGTGCTGGTCGATTTCTGGGCAGAATGGTGCGGGCCGTGCAAGCAGATCGGCCCGGCGCTGGAGGAAATCTCCGATGAGCTTGGCGAGCGCGTGACGATCGCCAAGCTGAACATCGACGATCACCCCGACGCGCCGGTGAAATATGGCGTGCGCGGTATCCCGACGATGATTTTGTTCAAAGGCGGCGTGCCCGCTGCGACCAAGGTCGGCGCCGCGCCGAAAAGCCACATCAAGGGCTGGCTGGAAGGCGAGCTTTAAGGCCTAAGCCGGCGGTTCCGTGCCCGACAGCCCAATGGTGTCGGGCCGGAACCGGTCATGGCGCGGCAATCGGTCGCCGGCTTCGGCCCAGGGAATCCGGCTGGCGTAGAAGATGTGAAAGCCGGGCGGGACGCGGCCCGGCTCGTCCAGCGTGGCGATGCTGAAATCGAGCGTATCCGGCTGATGCTCGACATGGACCGCGAGCGGTGTGCCGCATTCTCCGCAGAACATTCGCCAGCCAAAGCTGCTGGACGCGAATTTGCGGACGGCATTCTCACCTTCGATGATCTCATAGTCTCCATACCGAATGGTCGCGAACGCCATGGCGGGGGATCCGGAGTTGAGCTGGCATGTGCGGCAATGGCACCAGCCGGCGTCCGTGGGGTCGCTGTTCAGCCGATAGCGAACCGTTCCGCACGCGCAGCCGCCCGCCCATTCCGTCATGATCAGCTCCGATAATCCGCGTTGATCGAGATGTAGCCATGGGTGAGGTCGCAGGTCCAAACGGTCGCGCGGCCAGTGCCGACCCCCAGATCGACACCGATTTCTATGGTTTGGCCCTTGAGATGCGCGGCAACGGGCGCTTCGTCATAGCCTTCGACCGCGCAGCCGCCTGTCGCCACGACGGTGCTGCCAAAGCGGATCGAAAGCAAATCGCGTTCGGCAGGTTCGCCGGCCTTGCCGACCGCCATCACGACGCGGCCCCAATTGGCGTCCTCGCCCGCGATCGCGGTCTTCACCAGCGGCGAGTTGGCGATGCTCATTGCGATGCGGTGGGCGCTGCCGCCGGTCGTCGCACCGGTCACCTGCACTTCGATGAATTTGGACGCGCCTTCGCCGTCGCGCACGACCTGCTGAGCGAGGTCGAGGCAAAGCGCTTCCAGCGCCGCCGCGAAGGCATCCGCGCCCGGATCGTCGAATGAGGCGAGGGCGGTATTGCCCGCCTTGCCTGTCGCGAAGGCGAGCACCGTGTCCGAAGTCGATGTGTCGCCGTCGACGGTGATGCAGGAAAAGCTGCGGCGGTTCGCCTTGTTCAGCAGTTGCTGGAGAAAGCCCGGCTCCACCGCTGCGTCGGTGAAGATAAATCCCAGCATCGTCGCCATGTCGGGCGCGATCATGCCCGAGCCCTTGATGATTCCAACCAGCGTCACCGTGCGGCCGTCGACGACTGCCTGTTGCACACCGCCCTTGGGGAACGTGTCGGTCGTGCCGATCGCTTCCGCCGCCGCCAGCCAGTTGCATTCCGGCGCGGCGAAGGCGGCATCCAACCCGGCCTCGGCCTTGTCGATCGGTAGCGGCACCCCGATCACGCCGGTCGAGGCGACGAAGATATCCGAAGGCTGGCAGCCCAGATGCGCAGCCGCCCGAGCCGCGATCGCCTCGACAGCCGCGCGGCCGCGACTGCCGGTAAAGGCGTTGGAGTTGCCGGCGTTCACCACCAGCGCGCGCGCCTGACCCAGGGTCAGCGTTTTGCGGCACCACTCGACTTCCGGCGACGGGCATTTGCTGTTGGTCAGTACGCCCGCCACAGAAGTGCCTTCGTCCAGCGTCACGAAGGTCAGGTCGCAGCGATCCCAGGTTTTATAATGCGCCTTGGCAACGGCCGGGCGCGTGCCCGCGACAGGCGGCAAATCTGGAAAAGGCAAAGCGAGCGGGGAACGAATATGGGTCAGCGCCAGTCTCCGATTTTGGCCGTTGCCACGTAGAGCCGTCCCACCCCGTCGGGCAACGCCAATTCACGATAACCATGGCGTCTCGCCCAAAGCTGGAGCGGCCGGTCGACTGGTGGCGCACCCGGTCGCCCGCCTGCCTCGTGCGCAATAAGAATGGATCGGGGCGGACGCTCTTTGAACAGGGCTTCCAGCGCAGCCGGCGTGGCCACTTTGTAGCGGATGGCGTCGCTTACCGTCAGCACCGATCCGCTTCGAAAGAGAAACGGGCCGGTCGCGAAGCGCGGGTCGATCGCGAGGCCACTATCCGCCGCGCGATCCGGCGCCAGCGTCGCGATCGGCGCTTCGGCGTGCCGGGCGATGCGGTGCGCCTGTTCTTCCAACTCCAGGGCCGGAAAACCCTGGCTGAGGGCAAAAAGCGACGGCGCAATGCCAATAATCGCGAAGAGGCCGAGCGCAACATACGCCACTTCACGCCATTTGATCCGCTCAAGCGCATGCGGCAGCAACGCGAACAGAGACGGCAGCAGCGGCAGCAGATATTGCGGGTGCGTCGGCGTCGGCAGCAGTGCCCCGGCCAGCCCGCCCGCGACGAGGGCGAGCAGGAATTGTACGCGCGGATCGCGACCGTCTTTGCGCATGCCGGCCAGGACGGCGGCGAGGGCGACGAACGTTGGCCCGACGAGCATCGCACCGGCGACGCCAAGCAGCTTGCCGGGAAGCGTGAGGCTCCAGCCATCCTCTACGCCCGCATACCAGTCGAACGGCGCAGCGAGCGGCATCCTGAGGACGCCGAATATGAATGCCTCCGGAGCGAGCAGAAATGCCGCGAGCAGAGAGGCGAGTCCGGCCGCGGCACCCGCTGCGAAGGCGCCCAGCCCCCGGATGCCAAGCCGGCGGCGGTGAAGCAACATCATCAAACCGGCCACTGCCAGCGACGGTGCGAAGGAAAGTTTCGCCGCGGCGGCTGCACCCAGAAACAGGCCTGCAGCACCTGCCCAGCCCGGCCTGCCCATGATTCCGCGAAGCCCGGCGGCCATGCCGAGCGCGAGCAGCATGCCGGGAAGGGCGTCGTTTCTGGCGACGCTGCTGGTGAACAGGAAGATATTGGTGGACGCAAGCAACAGCGCGCCGATCGGCCAGCGCCAGCTTTCGTTGCCAAGCTGCCGTTCGCTGTCGGCGACCGCGGCCAACGCTATCAGGCCGAACAGGGCCGAAGAAAGCCGGATCGCGAGAAAGCTCCAGCCGGGAAAGAGCAGGGTGAGCGGCATCCAGGCCCAGAAGGCGAGCGGGGGCTGTAGCGCCATGAAGTCGCGAAACGGCACCGATTCCGCTGCCAGAACCGCGCCGGCGACATATTGGCTTTCGTCGTGATTGAGGGGCGTTGCCAGGGCCATGATCGACAGAAAAAGCCCGGCGAGCAGGAGCAAAGCCGTTCGCTGAGCTACGGAACGCGACCAAAACATGCGACCGACTAGCAATCGGAACTCCGGCCTGCCAGTGCAAAGGCCGTCGCGGGTAGTGGACGGCGGCTTGTCGCGTCACTATGTGACGGCCGATTATTCGTAACCGGACGGATTGCAATTTGCGTTTGCTGCTTAGCCTTTTTGCCATGCTCGCGGGATTGACCGGCCTGGTCGCCGGGCAGCCGGCTGCAGCGCGCGCGGCCGAGCCGGCGGCGATCGCCTCCGCTTTCGCCGCAAGTGTCGAACAGGTCAGTGACGTAGCGAAAGCCTGGCAATCACCGCCCGTCATTGTCCGTGATGACGGCACGCGGGTCGAAACAGCGGCTGCGCCTGTTCTTCTACCTCGCGATCACAAGGTCGACGAGCGCCGGATCGAATAGCGCTTCCGCGCATTCCAGGCCGTGAATTTCGGGGGCGCCAGAGCGTGCCCGCTTACTCTCTTCTTCGATAGGTATTTTCTATGCTCGGCGCCGTCGCCAAGGCCATTTTCGGTTCTTCCAACGAACGATACGTCAAGTCGCTCCAGTCGATCGTCAACAAGATCAACGGCTTCGAAGCTAATATTTCGGCGTTGTCTGACGAGGAGCTGAAGCACCAGACCGTGCTGTTCCGGCAGCGTCTGAGCAATGGCGAAAGCCTCGACTCGATCCTGCCGGAAGCGTTTGCCACCGTGCGCGAGGCGGCGAAGCGGACGCTCGGCCAGCGCCACTACGACGTGCAGATGGTCGGTGGCATCGTCCTCCACCGGGGCGAGATCGCCGAAATGCGGACCGGCGAAGGCAAGACGCTGGTGGCGACGCTTGCCACCTATCTGAACGCGCTGCCGGGCGAGGGCGTCCATGTCGTTACCGTCAACGACTATCTTGCCAGCCGCGATGCGGAATGGATGGGCCGCGTCTATCGCTTTCTGGGCCTGACCGTTGGCGTCATCATCCCGAACCTGACCGACCAGCAGCGCCGCGACGCCTATGGCGCGGACATCACCTACGGCACGAACAACGAGTTCGGCTTCGACTATCTGCGCGACAATATGAAATATGAGCGCGCGTCGATGGTGCAACGGCCGTTCAATTTCGCGATCGTCGACGAGGTCGATTCGATCCTGATCGACGAAGCGCGCACGCCGCTGATCATTTCCGGCCCGACCGACGATAAGTCCGAGCTATACAAGCAGGTCGATGCGATCGTGAAGCAGCTCGTCCCCGAGGATTACGAGCTGGACGAGAAGCAGAAGTCGATCATCCTGACCGAAGACGGCACCGAGCGGGCCGAGCGACTGTTGGAAGGCGCCGGGCTTCTGCAGGGCGACAATCTCTACGATTTCGAGAATACGCAGGTGGTTCACCACCTGAACCAGTCGTTGCGCGCGAACGTGATGTTCAAGCGCGACACCGATTACATTATCAAGGACGGCAAGATCGTCATCATCGACGAATTCACCGGCCGCATGATGGACGGGCGCCGCTGGTCCGACGGCCTGCACCAGGCGGTCGAGGCCAAGGAAGGCGTGAACATCGAGCCCGAGAACCAGACGCTCGCCTCGATCACGTTCCAGAATTATTTCCGCATGTATCCGAAGCTCGCCGGCATGACGGGTACGGCGGCCACGGAAGCGGGCGAGTTCCACGACATCTACAAGCTGAACGTGGTCACCATTCCCACCAACCTGCCGGTGAAGCGGGTCGACGAGGATGATCAATTCTACAAGAATATCAAGGATAAATTCGCCGCTATTGCGAAGTCGATCGAAGAGCATAGCGGGCGTGGCCAGCCGGTGCTGGTCGGCACCGT
>JAFEEY010000009.1 GCA_018240865.1 Pseudomonadota bacterium
CCTGTGGCTCACCAAGCAGGCGCTCAACCACGTCGAGGATCTGCGAGGCAAGCGGACGGCGATGGATGCCGTCTATCACATGCACCATTTCGCCCATGCGCAGAATGATCTGACGACCGGTCACGCGCTGGGCGGGGTGACGGGCAAGAGCGCAGCGCAGTCGAACAAGAAGGCGGCCGACGAGCGGTGAGCGATCCGCTCGCCACTGTCCTGACCGAGCGGCTCGGCTGCCGGCTGCCCGTGATCCAGACCGCGATGGGCTGGGTCGCCGAACCGGCGCTGGTCGCCGCGTCGTGCGAAGCGGGCGCATTCGGGTTTTTGGGCGCGGCAGTGATGACCCCGGCTGAGGCCGCCGAAAAGATCGCCGATGTGCGGCGGCGGACATCGAGCCCGTTCGGCGTCAATTTCCACATGTTCCAGCCCGGCGCGGGCGAGATTGTCGAACTGATCCTCGCCAATCGCGATCAGGTGCGCGCGGTCAGCTTCGGGCGCGGGCCGGACGCGAAGATGATCGGCCGCTTCAAGGACGCCGGCATCCTCTGCGTGCCGACCGTCGGCGCTGTGAAGCACGCGAAGAAAATGGTCGAGCTGGGCTGCGACATGGTGACGGTGCAGGGCGGCGAGGGCGGGGGCCATACCGGCGCGGTCGCCACCACCATCCTGCTGCCCCAGGTGCTTGATGCCGTGAAGGTTCCGGTCGTCGCCGCCGGAGGCTTCGCGGACGGGCGCGGGTTGGCGGCGGCGCTGGCCTATGGCGCAGTCGGCATCGCGATGGGCACGCGCTTCCTGTTGACGGCCGAAAGCGCACCGCCGGACATCGCCAAGCAGGTCTATCTAAAGGCCGGCACCGACGATATTCACGTGACCACCAAGATCGACGGCCTGCCGCAGCGCATGGTGCGCACGCCGATGTTCGACAAGATCGAGCGGTCGGGCCCTGCGGCCATGTGGCTGCGCGCGATCGAGGGCGGGCTGGCGATGAAGAAGCGCACCGGCGCGAGCTGGGGCGAGTTGATTGCCGCCGCGCGCGGTATGACCAGCCATGGCGGGCTGAACTTCATGCAGGCGATGCTCGCCGCCGCCGCACCGACGCTGATCCAGAAAGCCGTGGTGGATGGCGATATCGAGCACGGCGTGATGGCGACCGGCCTTGTCGCCGGCCGGATCAATGCGCTGCCCACCTGTGCAGAACTGCTTGCCGATATCGAGCGGGAGGCCCGCGCGCGTATCGCCGCGCTGACCGCGCCCGCCGCCAGCGAAAGAGCCGCCTGATGCCGATCCGCACGCACATCGCCGACAATATCGGCGAGGTCATCATCGACCACCCGCCGGTCAACGCGCTCGACAGCCAGGGCTGGAATGAGTTGCCCGGCATCATCGAGCAGCTCGGCCGGCAGGAAGAGGTGCGCTGCGTTCTGATCCGGGCTGAAGGCCGGGGTTTTTGCGGCGGCGTCGATATCAAGGAAATGCAGGCGCACCCCGAACGCATTGTCGATCTGAACCGGGGCAATTTCCGCACTTTCAGGGCGGTGCGGTCGTGTGAGGTTCCGGTCGTCACTGCTGTCCATAACTTCGTGATCGGCGGCGGCATCGGCATTTGCGGCGCGTCGGACGTGGTGATCGCGGCGGAAGGCGCCTACTTTTCGTTGCCCGAGGTCGATCGCGGCGCGATGGGCGGGGCCAGCCACCTCCAGCGCATGTTCCCGATCCAGAAGGTCCGCGCCGCTTTCTTCACCGGCGGCCGCATCACCGCCGAGGAAGCCTATCGCATCGGCGCGATCGAGAAATTGGTGCCGGCCGACAAGCTCTATGAGGAAGCGCGCGCCTTCGCCGCCGTCATCGCGTCCAAGAGCCGCAAGGCTCTGGTCATCGCCAAGGAAGCGCTGAACGGCCTCGAGCCGCGCGACGTCGACCATGGCTACCGGTTCGAGCAGGGCTTCACCCTCGAAATGTACATGCACGAGGACAGCCAGAGATCACGCGACGCATTCGTCGAGACCAAGGGAGCGGCGCGGTTCTGATGGATCTGACCTACACTCCCGAGCAGCAGGCATTCCGCGCGGAAGTCCGCGCGTGGATGGAAGCGCATGTGCCGAAAGAGCCGCTGCCGACGCTGGAAGGCCGTGCCGGCTTTGACGCCCATGTCGAATGGGAGCGCACGCTCGCTTCCGGCAATTGGGGCATGGTCACCTGGCCAGAAGCCTATGGCGGGCGCGGGCTCGACCTGATCCGCTGGCTGATCTTCGAGGAAGAATATTACCGCGCAGGCGCACCGCTGCGCGCCAACCAGAACGGCATCTTCCTGCTCGGCCCGACGATCATGGAGTTCGGGACGGACGAGCAGAAGGCGCGCTTCCTCACCCCCATGGCGAAGGGCGAGTTGATGTGGGCGCAGGCCTGGTCGGAGCCCAATGCCGGCTCCGACATGGCGGCGATTCGCTCGCGCGCGGTGCGCGATGGCGACGATTATGTGATCTCGGGTCAGAAGACCTGGTCCAGCCGCGCGGCCTTCGCCGACTGGAGCTTTGGCCTGTTCCGCACCGATCCGGATTCGAAGCGGCACAAGGGATTGAGCTTCATTCTTGTGCCCCTGGACGCGCCAGGCGTGACGATCCGCCCGATCCGCCAGCTGCACGGCGAAACCGGCTTCGCCGAGATTTTCTTCGACGAGGTGCGCGTGTCCGCCGCCAACCGGATCGCCGGCGAAGGCGAAGGCTGGAATGTCGCGATGGCGACCGCCGGGTTCGAGCGCGGGCTGATGTTGCGCAGCCCGGCCCGCTTTCAGGCGGCGGCGAAGCGGCTGGTCGAGCTCTACCGCGAGCGGGAAGCGACGGCCGCGCCCAGCGCGCGCGAGGCGGTGCTGAAGGCCTGGGCGGAGGCCGAGGCCTATGCGCTCAACACCTACAAAGTTGCTTCGACCGTGATGGCGGGCGGCAAGATCGGCGCGGAATCGAGCCTCAACAAGATTTTTTGGTCTGAGCTGGACCGGGCACTCCACCGCACGGCGATGAGCCTGTTGGGCGCAGCGGCGGAGCTGCAAAAACTGGACGGCCGCATCAACCAGTGGCTGGAAGGCTATATCTTCTCGCTGTCCGGCCCGATCTATGCCGGCTCGAACGAGATCCAGCGCAACATCATCGCCGAACGGCTGCTTGGTCTTCCGCGGCAGGGGGCGGGCTGATGGACTTCCTTTTCACCGAAGACCAGATCGAGCTGCGCGACGGCGTTCGCGACTTTCTGGAAGGGACGCACGGCCCCGAAGTGCTGCGCCGTCTCGACGCGGAAGGCGGACGCGATCCCGCGATCTGGCGCGCGCTGGTCGAAATGGGCCTGACCGGGCTGATTGTGCCTGAAGCGCAGGGCGGCCTCGGCCTGAGCCTGATCGAGGCTGTGCTGGTGGCGGTCGAACTGGGCCGAGCGGATGTGTCCGAGCCGATCGTCGATACGGCCTTGGTCGCGCCGCGCCTCATCGCGGATGAAGCGCAGCTCGCGGCGATCGCGGCGGGCGAGCTGAAGGTTGCTTTGGCGCACCAGGTCAATCCGTGGGTGGCGGATGCCGATCAGGCCGGGCTCGTACTCGGCGGAGGCGCGACTGCGCAGAAGCTCGACAGCGCCGATCCGTTGCGACGGCTGTTCCTGGCCTCCCCCGAGTCCGTTCGTGTCGAGCGAAGTCGAGACACGCGCTTCTCGACTTCGCTCGAAGCGAACGGAGAAGAGATGCTGAACCTGTCGGCGCTGATGGCGGCGGCCCAGCTGGTCGGCGCGGCGGAGCGTATGCTCGACCTCGCGACCGAATATGCCAAGACCCGCGAGCAATTCGGCCAGCCGATCGGCGGCTTCCAGGCGATCAAGCATCATCTGGCGAGCGTCGCCGTCGCGCTCGAGTTCGCGCGACCGGTGCTGTGGCGTGCGGCCTATGCGCTGGAGCACGGCCAGCCCCGCGCGCCGGTGCATGTCAGTCATGCCAAGCTCGCCGCCACCGACGCCGCGATCCAGGCGGCGGAAACCGCGATCCAGGTCCATGGCGCGATGGGCTACACCTATGAAGTCGATCTTCATTACTGGATGAAGCGCGCCTGGGCGCTCGCCGGCGCCTGGGGCGACCGTGCCTTCCACCTCCGCCGCATCGACGACGCCGTGATCGGCGGCGCGATGGCGATCGGCCCCGACCAGACTTTCGAAACGGACATGCAGCATGGCTGAAGCCTATATCGTCGACGCCGTCCGCACACCGGTCGGCCGCAAGAAGGGCTCGCTCGCGAGCGTCCACCCGGCCGATCTTGGTGCACACCCGATCAAGGCTTTGATCGAACGCACCGGCATCGACGCGCACGCCGTGGATGACGTGGTGTGGGGATGCTGCGACACGATCGGACCGCAGGCCGGTGACATCGGCCGTACCGCATGGCTGGTCGCCGGGTTGCCGGAAGAAGTGCCCGGCGTGACCGTCGATCGCCAGTGCGGCTCTTCGCAGCAGGCGGTGCATTTCGCGGCGCAAGGCGTGATGAGCGGCACGCAGGATCTGGTCGTCGCCGGCGGCAGCCAGGCGATGAACGCGATTCCGATCTCCGCCGCGATGTTCGCCGGCCAGCCCTATGGTTTCGACAGCCCGTTCCTCGGCTCGGCCGGCTGGCTTGCCCGCTATGGCGACGAGGAAGTGAACCAGATCAAGTCGGCCGAGATGATCGCTGACAAATGGGGCATCAGCCGCGAGGCGATGGAAGCGTTCGCGGTCGAATCGCACCGCCGCGCCCAGGCCGCGACCAACAGCGGCTGGTTCGCGAACGAGATCGCTCCGTTCGAGGGGCTTTCAGCTGACGAAACCATCCGTCCGGCGACCACGATGGAAGGGCTCGCCGCACTGAAGACGGTGCGCGAGGGCGGCGTTATAACCGCCGGGGTCGCCAGCCAGAATTGCGACGCGGCGGCGGCGCTGCTGATCGCCAGCGAAGCGGCGGTGAAGGCTCACGGCCTGAAGCCGCGCGCGCGCATCCATCACCTCTCGGTCCGCGCCGCGAACCCGGTGTGGATGCTCACCGGCCCGATCCCCGCGACGCAATACGCGCTCAAGAAAGCGGGCATGTCGATCGGCGACATCGACCTGTTCGAATGCAACGAGGCCTTCGCTTCCGTGCCGATGGCGTGGATGCAGGAGCTGGGCATCCCGCATGAGAAGGTAAATGTGCAGGGCGGCGCGATCGCGCTCGGCCACCCGATCGGCGCGACCGGCGCGCGGCTGATGACCACGCTTCTGAATGCGCTGGAGCGGACCGGCGGCCGCTATGGCCTGCAGACCATGTGCGAGGGCGGCGGCCAGGCAAACGTGACGATCATCGAACGGCTCTAGCATGGCCTGCTACGCCTATCAGGGCATCGTCCCGGTCGTTGACCCGTCAAGCTATGTGCATCCGCTTGCGGCATTGATCGGCGACGTGATCGTCGGGCCGGGATGCTTCATCGCCCCCGGCGCGACTCTGCGCGGCGATTTCGGGCGGATCATCGTCGAAGGCGATAGCAGCATCCAGGATTCGTGCACCGTTCACGCCTCTGCGGATCGGGACACGGTGATCGGGCGCGGCGCTACGATCGGCCATGGCGCGATTATCCACGGCGCCATGATCGGCGAGAATGCGCTGGTCGGCATGAACGCGGTGGTGCTGGACAATGCCGAGATCGGGCCGGAGAGCCTGGTCGCGGCGCTGGCTCTCGTCAAATCGGATATGGTGACGCCGCCGCGCAGCCTGGTGGCGGGCAACCCGGCCAACGTGGTGCGCGAACTGGAGCCGCATCAGGTGACGTGGCGGAATGACGGGCAGGGCGAATATCAGCGGCTGGCCCGGGAAGCCCTGACCGATTTCATCGAGGCGGCGCCGCTCCCAGCCGTCGAACCCGACCGGCCTAGGCTGCGCTCGGAAGCGATCGCGGTTCGCCTCAGCGGACCTCAGGCTGAGGCGCGGGAACGCCGTGCGGCTGCGGCGGGAAACAACGCATGAGCGCCGCCGTTGCGATCACCAATCTGCTGTATCGCTATGCCGAATTGATGGACGCCGGCGATCTGGAAGGCGTCGCCGGCCTCTTCCGTTTCGCCAAGGTCAGGCTGTCGGGCGGGCAAGTCGTCGATAGCGTCGGGCTGCTCGCTGTCTGGCGCGAATATGTGAGACTGTATCCGTGCGGGACGCCGCGCACCAAGCACGTCATCACCAATCCCATCGTCGAGATCGACGAAGCGGCCGGCACCGCGCGCTGCCGATCCTACTACACCGTTCTTCAGGCGACGCCGGACCTGCCGCTGCAGGTCGTCGCGGCGGGCCGCTATCATGACGATTTCGTCCGTTTGGACGGCGAGTGGCGCTTCGCCGCGCGGGATTACGGATTACTCGATCTCGTTGGCGATCTCAGCCAGCACATGCTGGTTCCGGTCGCGCGGTAAACAAAAAAGGGAGTTTTTGGGTGGGAATCTGCGAAGGACGAGTGGTCATCGTCACCGGCGCCGGCAACGGACTTGGCCGTGCCTATGCGCTGGGGCTCGCGGCGGAAGGTGCCAAGGTCGTGGTCAATGATCTGGGCGTCGGCACGCACGGCGAAACCGGCGAGACGAAGGGCGCTGCCGAGCGCGTGGCGGACGAGATCAAGGCGGCGGGCGGCGAGGCGGTCGCCAACACCGACGACGTCGCCGATTGGGATGCGGGCAAGCGCATCGTCCAGACCGCGCTCGACGCATTCGGAACGCTCCACGCCGTCGTCAACAATGCCGGCTTCGTGCGCGACCGCATGTTCGTTTCCTGCACGCCGGAAGAATGGGACGCGGTGACGCGGGTGCATCTGCGCGGCCATTTCTGCACCAGCCGTCACGCGGTCGATTACTGGCGGGCGCAGCAAAAGGCGGGCAACCCGATCGACGCGCGGATCGTCAACACCTCGTCCGGCGCGGGCCTGCAGGGCAGCATCGGCCAGAGCGCCTATTCGGCCGCGAAGGCCGGCATCGCCACGCTGACGCTGATCCAGGCGGCGGAGCTGGCGCGGTACGGCATCACCGCCAATGCGCTCGCCCCCAATGCGCGCACGCGCATGACGATGACGGCGTTCGCCGACACGATGACCTCACAGCAGGATGCGGCGTTCGACCCTTACGCGCCCGAAAACACCGCACCTTTGGTCGCTTGGCTGGTAAGCGAGCAGTCGAAAGACGTGACCGGCCAGGTGTTCGAGCCGTTTGGCGGCACGATCCGCCTGTCCGAAGGCTGGAGCGACGGCCCGGCCTCGGCCGAAATCGGCCGCGCGTTGCGGGCGGGCGAAGTGGGCGCGGTCGTCGCCGACCTTGTCGCGCGCCGCAACCCGGCCAAGCCGGTCTATGGGACCGCGGCATGAGCGCCCCGGCCTATCCCCCGGCGCGCGGGCTGCTGACGGGCAAGTCCGTGGTCGTCACCGCCGCCGCCGGCACTGGCATCGGCTATTCGGTCGCGAAACGCGCCGCCGAGGAAGGCGCGCGGCTCCTGATCAGCGATTATCATGAGCGCCGGCTCGGCGAAGCGGCGGACCGGGTCGCGACGGAGACGGGCACCGAGCGCCCGCTCACTGTCGTCTGCGACGTTACCGTCGAGGCGGACGTGCAACGGCTGCGCGATGAAGCGATCAAGGCGTTCGGTGGCGTCGATGTGCTCATCAACAATGCGGGTTTGGGCGGCGAGGTGCCGGTCGTCGACATGACCGACGATCAATGGTCGCGCGTGCTCGACGTGACCCTGACCAGCGTGTTCCGGATGAGCCGTGCGTTCCTGCCCGGCATGTATGCGCGCGGGGCGGGCGCGGTGGTCAACAACGCCTCCGTGCTTGGCTGGCGCGCGCAGAAAGGGCAGGCGCACTATGCGGCGGCCAAGGCGGGCGTGATGGCCTTCACCCGCTGCTCCGCGGTTGAAGCGGCGGAGCATGGCGTCCGCATCAACGCGGTCGCACCGAGCATCGCGATGCACGCTTTCCTCGCCAAGGTGACGAGCGACGATCTGCTCGCCGAACTGAGCGCCCGCGAGGCGTTCGGCCGCCCCGCCGAGGTGTGGGAAGTCGCGAACGTCATGATCTTCCTTGCCTCCGATCTGTCCAGCTACATGACAGGCGAGACGCTGTCCGTGTCGAGCCAGCGCGCATGAGCGGGCCGGTCGTTTTCGACAGCCCGCGCGATCTTATTGGCCAGGAAGGGCGGACCTTCGGCCCGACCGATTGGCTCAGGATCGAACAGGACCGCATCGACGGTTTCGCCGATGTGACCGGCGACCATCAATGGATCCATGTCGATGCCGAGCGCGCCGCGACCGGCCCGTTTGGCAAGACGATCGCGCACGGCTATCTGACGCTCAGCCTCGCCAATCTCTTCCTGCCGCAGCTCGTCGAGGTGCGCGGTTTCGCGCATGCCGTGAATATCGGCGCCGACCGGCTCCGCTTCCTGGCGCCGGTGCCGGTCGGCTCGCGCATTCGCGGCACCGGCGAACTGGTGAAGGTCGAGGAGATCAAGGGCGCGATCCAGTCGGTGCTTCGCGTCACCATCGAGATCGAAGGCAGCGACAAGCCGGCCTGCGTGGTCGACACGATCAGCCGTTATTTCCCGGAATAGGAGAGACTATGCTTACTCACGAAGAAAAAGTTCGCGTTGTCGAAAGCTATGTCGCGGGCTTCGCCAAAAGCGATCCGGAAGCGGTCGTGGCGCTGTTTGCCGAGAACGCCACGGTCGAGGATCCGGTCGGCTCGCCCGCGCACAAGGGCCTCGATGCGATCCGCGCCTTTTACACCGCCTCGATGGCGGCCAGCCCGAAGCTGGAACTGGCGGGGCCCGTGCGCACGGCGGCCGACTATGCCGCTTTCGCCTTCGCGGCCGTGATCAATTATGGCGGCGAGAAGCGCGTGGACGTGATCGACACCTTCCGCTTCGATGAGAATGGCAAGGTCGTCGAAATGCGCGCCTATTTCGGCCCCGCCAACATGCACGGATTTGAAGGATAACATCATGCGCGAAGCCGTCATCGTCTCCACGGCCCGGACGGGCATCGGCAAGGCCTATCGCGGCGCTTTCAACATGACGGAAGCGCCCGCGCTTGCCGGCCATGTTGCCAAGGCGGCGGTGGAGCGCGCGGGCATCGACCCGGCGAGGATCGACGACACGATCATGGGCGTCGGCAACCAGTGGCTGACGCAAGGCGCCAATGTCGGGCGGATGACGCCGTTCGTCGCCGGCTTCCCGAACACGGTCGCGGGTATGACTCTCGATCGCAAATGCTCGTCCGGGCTGAACGCGATCGCGCTCGCCGCGCGCTCGATCATCGCGGGCGACAATGACGTGGTGCTAGCCGGCGGTGTCGAGAGCATCTCCCTGACGATCCACAAGGATACGCCTCGCTATCAGAACAAGTCGATGATCGCGGCCGATCCCACCTACTATATCCAGATGATCGAGACTGCGGAGCTGGTCGCCGAGCGTTACAATGTCAGCCGCGAAGCGCAGGACGAGTTCAGCGCGATCAGCCAGCAACGTGCGGCCGCCGGCCAGGCGGCGGGCAAATTCGCTGACGAGATCGTGCCGGTCACGGTCGAGAAACAGCTTTACGAGAAGGACGGCAGCAAGGCCGGGACCGAGACGGTCACGCTCGATCGTGACGAAGGCGTCCGCGCCGGCACGACCTATGAGGCACTCGCCGGGCTGAAACCGGTCTGGAAGGATGGCGAGTTCGTCAAGGAAGGCCGGTTCGTGACCGCCGGCAACGCCAGCCAGCTGTCCGACGGCGCCTCGGCGCAGATCGTGATGGACCGCGCGACGGCGGAGAAGGAAGGCCTGCCGATCCTTGGCATCTATCGCGGCTTCCAGGTCGCCGGCTGCCGCCCGGACGAAATGGGCATCGGCCCGGTCTTCGCGGTGCCGAAGCTGCTCGAGCGTGCTGGGCTGAAGGTCGACGATATCGACCTCTGGGAGTTGAACGAAGCGTTCGCCAGCCAAGCGCTCTATTGCCGCGACAAGCTGGGCATCGACCCCGAAAAGCTGAACGTGAACGGCGGCGCGATCGCCATCGGCCACCCGTTCGGCATGACCGGGAGCCGCTTGACCGGCCATGCGCTGATCGAGGGCAAACGGCGTGGCGCGCGCTACGTCGTCGTGTCGATGTGCGTCGCCGCCGGCATGGGCGCCGCCGGGCTGTTCGAAATCGTCTGAAAAAGGGGCTGACATGGCGGGACTGCTCGAAGGAAAAACCGCGTTCGTAACGGGGGGAGGCAGCGGCATCGGCCGCGCCACCGCGCTCGCATTCGCGGAAGAAGGCGCGAAGGTCGCGGTGGCGGATCTGAAAGGGGCGGACGCGGTCGCCGATGAGATCAAGGCCGCAGGCGGCGAAGCCTTCGCTATCGCGCTGGATGTGACCGACGAAGCGGCCGTGAACGCGGCCGTCGATGCAGTGGTCGCGCGCTGGGGCCGGGTCGACTGCGCGTTCAATAATGCCGGCGTGACACTGGAAGGTCTCCAGACGCCGTGGGGCCAGATCGACGCCTATGCCAAGACCATCGAGATCAACCAACGCGGCGTGCTGCTCTGCATGGCGGCCGAGCTTCGCCACATGGCGGCGCAGAAGAGTGGGGCGATCGTCAACACCTCCTCGATCGCCGGTCTGTCGGGGGCGGGCGGCGCCGGCTATGTCGCGAGCAAACACGCGGTGATCGGGCTCACCCGGTCGGCGGCGCTTCGTTATGCGGCGGAAGGAGTCCGCGTGAACGCGGTCTGCCCCGGCGTCATCGAAACCCCGATGACCGCGCCGATCGCCGAGACCCCGCAGGGCCGCGCGGTGCTCGATCAGATGACGCCGATCGGCCGCATGGGGCGGGCGCACGAGATCGCTGACGCGGTCGTCTTCCTCTGCTCCGACAAAGCGAGCTTCATCACCGGGCATCCGCTGGCGGTCGATGGAGGATATATCGCGCGATGAGGCGCGGACTTCTGCTTGCCCTGCTGCTCGTTAGCGCATCAGCTCCGGCGGCGGCCGCTCCGCCGCCGCTGCCGGCTACGGGCTTTGACGCGAAGCTGACCCCGGACGAGGTTTCGGCACTCACCGCCGAAGCCTTTTACTGGGGCCTGAACATCGCCGGCTTCTATGAGCTGCGCTTCGCCTATACCCAGTTCGAACAGGCGCCGGCGTTTCGCGGCGTCAACCGGATGCAGCCGCAGCTGAAGCTGATGGATGCTTCGTTCCGCTATGCGACGACGGTGAATGCTTCGACGCTCTATTCGGGCGGCGCCTTCGACGTTTCGGCAGAGCCGCTGGTCATCGAGGCTCCAGCAGTGACGGAGAAGCGTTACTGGAGCATCCAGGCAGGCGATCAGAATGCCAATTGGTTCTTCATGGCCGGCTCGCAATTCACCGGTAACGGCGCGCAGCGCTATCTGATCGTCGGGCCGAAATGGCGCGGCGCGATCCCGGCGGAGTTTCGCTCGACCGAGATCGTGCGGGCCAGTTCGGACAGCTTCACGCTTGCCGTGCGTGTCGCCGTGACGACGCGCGACGAGGCGGACATGGTCGGGGCGCGGAAAGTGGTGAGCGCCGTGCGTTCGGTGCCCCTCAACATATGGCGCGCGAATGGCGGCGCGGCGCCCTCGCTCGAAAATCAGCCGGTGGTGAAAGGCGACTACCGGACCTTTCCGCGCATGCGGCAGATCGTCGATTACGGCCGGACAATGACGGCGGTGGATATGCTCCAGCTGCTCAGTCTCGCGATCAACGACCCGGCGATCACCCGGCGCGCGGACTCGGTGAAGGAAACGCGAACGCTGGCTAGCCTCGCGCGATTGGGCTTGCGCGAAGGTGCGTTGCTCGATCCGGCAATGCTCACGCCCGCGCAGACGGCGGCGGCGCAGGCCGGGTTCGAGGCCGCCCGGCACAAGGCCAAGGCAGCACTCGAAAAGAGCCTCGTCGATATGAATGGCTGGCGGCTGCAATCGAGCCTGTTCTACGACGATCTCGATTATGTCGCGAAGGCGGGCGCCGACGATGTCGCCTGGGGTACGCCCGTTCCATATCAGTCGCACACGATCGCTTATCTGTTCCGCGACAGCGGCGATCGCGTGCTGGACGGCAGCCGGCGTTACACGCTGACGCTGAATCTCGCGGACTTGCCGCCGGTGACCGAATTCTGGGAACTGCCGGTCTATGACTCGGCCGGCTATTTCATTCCCAATCCGATCAACCGCTACAGCGTGACCAGCTATCAGCTCGCCGCCGGCGCATTCGCAGTGAAGGATGGGCGTGTCACATTCTATCTCCAGCCCGACCGCCCGGCCGATCCGGAGCAGGCGCGCAATTGGCTGCCGACTGCGCGGGACGATAATTTCCAGCTCGCGGCGCGCTTTTATGGCCCGAAGGCGCCCCTTGTGGACGGAAGCTACAAAATGCCGCGCGTCGAACCGGCGGGGAATTAACGCGGGCTGGCCCGTTCCTCCACCTCGACCATGCGGGTTTTGGCGCGGTCGATGAAATTCTCTTCGTCCGCCGCCAGCTGCGCCGCGACTTCGGGCCGGGAAATCTCGGCGATCGCCGCATCATAGGCCATGCGGTCGGCGAACCAGATTTCCGTCACGCTGTCATAGTCGAAAGGCGGGGTTTCGGCGAAGGCGAAGGCGCCGTCCGCCTGCACGTAGTTGCGCCGGTAGTCGATGATGCCCGGCATCAGTGCGAGGACGAGCGGCGCGTGGTGCGTCTCGTAATAGTCGACGAATTCAGCGCGGCTGACGCCGGGCTTCGCCTTCAGGAACGCGATCGTCTTGAACGCCATCACACTTTCTCCACGTCAACCCAGCGCTGCTCGGCGGCGGAACGGCGGACCGCGTCGAGCACGGCCTGGCCGGCGGCGGCGTCCCGGAAATCCGCCGCGCGTTCCCGGCCTTCGATCGAGCTTCCCTCGATCCGCGCCTTCATCTCCAGGAACAGCCGCGTGTATGGCGCGACATCGAAACCCTGGCTGTGCCAGCGATCCTGCTCCGTCTGCACGAGCTCGGCGACGGGGAAGGGGCTGGGTGGCGGATTGACGAGATCGGCCGGCGTTTCGACTTGCCGGGCTTCGCCGCCGCGCGACAGCCAGACCTGCTCGGGCTCGCCGAAATTGGCGCCGCTCTGAATCCAGGCGCCGCCTTCGGAGCCGACGACGCGCGTGGACATGACGAGGGGGCCGGGCATCGCCATTGCCGCGGCGATCAGGCCTTTCGCGCCGCTCTCCAGCTCGAACTGGAAGCTGTAGCAATCGTCGGCGGTCATGTGCGGGCGGCCCGGCGCCAGCGTCTGCAACTGTCCGCTCACGCGCCGGAATTCGCCGAGCGTGGAGCGGACCTGGTCGATCATGTGCGCGCCGAACGCGCCCAGGAAACCACCGCCTTGGCCGGCATCTTCCCACCAGGGGGAGAGCGGCTCACCCGGGTCTTGCAACCCCGGCTGAAAATAGAAGCGCTGGAAATGGAGCGGCGTCCCAATCGCGTCGTCCTGCACGACGCGGCGCAGCAGCGCCTGCGCGGTGTCGAAACGGAATTCGGCGCCCAGCATATGGACAATGCCGGCAGCTTCCGCCGCGCGCAGCATGGCGCGGGCCTCGGCCAAATCCTTCGCGAACGGCTTCTCGCAGAGCACATGGCGGCCGGCAGCGATCGCCTCCATCACCACCGGATAATGGGCGTGCGGCGGCGTCGCGACCGTCACGAGACGGATCGACGGGTCCGCCAGCACTTCGGCAAGGCTGGTCGCGGCGACTGGGATGCCGAGCGGCGCCGCGCGTTCGGCCGTGCGCGCGCGGTCTCGGCCGACGATCGCGCGGACCTCGAACCCCGCATCGCGCAGCGCGCGGACATGAGTGAACAGGCCGAAGCCGGTTCCGACGACGACGGCGCCGATTGTCTCAGCCATGGCTTAGCCTCTCGCTTGCTTGAGGACGGCGTGGGTGGTTTCCGCGCAGCGCTGCGCGGCTTCGTCCGCCGGCAGCGCGCCGAGCGTTTCAGAAAAAACCTCGATCGCGACAGGTGCGCGGCTGCCGATTGCGTCCAGCGTGCGGATCATGCCGGTCAGATCGAAAATCCCTACGCCCGGCATCAGCCGTCCCTTGGTCATTTCGCGCAAGGGATCGGTGTCCGTCGGTTCAGGCCCGTCATTGATCTGGATGCCGAACACGCGATCGCCGGGCGTCCGCGCCAGCTCGTCGAGCGAAACGCCGCCGCGGAACAGGTGCCAGCTGTCGATCATCAGCCCGCCAGTGACGCGGCCCGCGCGGCGCACGATCTTGCAGGCATCGGCGTAGCTCGCGACCCCGCCGCCGACCACATATTCGAGCTGTACGGTCAGACCGGACTCGGCCGCGCGGTCGCAAATGGCGGCGAAGGCCTCGGCCGCCGCGTCGATCTCCACCGCGCCGTCGAACATGTCGATCACGGTGACGGAGGCCGCCCCGACCTGCTCCGCCGCCGGGAGGTAGGTATCGACGTCCATCGTCTTCAGCAGGTCGGCGAAAGCGGGTGGCATGGTCGGGCCGGGCCGCCGGTTAGGGAGGCCAAGGTAAATCCCTTCGACCTCGGTGATGGCAAGGCCCTGATCGGCGGCGCGGGCGCGCAGCTCTTCCAAGGCGGTGCCTTGTGCCTCCAGTTGCCGGATATCCGTGCCGAGCAGGGAAATGCCCTTGAAGCCCGCGCGGCTGGCCGGTTCCAGCCGGTCCAGCACCGGCACGCTCATCATACTGCCGGCAGACAGGATCAGGTCGGTCGGACCAAGCGTCACTGGTTCACGCGCATTGCGTGGCGCGCGGCCAGCCAGCCGAACGTCATCGCCGGTCCGAGCGTTGCGCCTGCGCCCGGATAGGTGCGTCCCATCGCCGCTGCCGAAGCGTTGCCGATCGCATAAAGTCCGCCGATCGGCGCACCTTCGGTATCCAGCACGCGCGCGGTTTCGTCGGTGGCGAGGCCCCCATTGGTGCCGAGATCGCACGGATAGATCGGGATCGCATAGAAAGGCGCTTCCGCGATCGGTGCGAGCGTGGAGTTCGGCGTCACTGAGGCGTCGCCATAATGACGGTCATAGGCGGAGACGCCGCGATGGAAATCCGGATCCTCGCCCTTCACGGCATTGCCGTTGAAGCGCGTGACCGTTTCCGCAAAGGCGGCCGGATCGACGCCCATCTCTCGCGCCAGCCCCTCGATCGTCTCCGACTTTTTCAGGATCTCGCGCATTGGCTCGGGAATGCGGTGGTCGGCGCTCGGTTTGCCGGCCATGATCTGGCCCAGCATGTATTTGCCGCGATAGCGGGCGTCGAACACGAACCAGCTGGGCACGGTCGGCGCGTCGGGCCGGTTGGCCCGGTGCATCTCGCCGCCGGCGACATGATAGGACGCCGCCTCATTCATGTAACGCTTGCCGGCCTGGTTGATGATGATCGAAGAGGGGAGTGCACGCTCCACGAACATGATCCGCGCGCGATCCTCGCCCTCCAGCATGAAGCCCGGGCCCCACCAGGCGGAATCGAGCAGATCGGTCCCTGCGCCCACGGCCGTGCCGGCGGTCAGCGCGTCGCCCGTGTTGGTCGGCACGCCGGCGCTCCAATTGCCGGTCGGCTGGGGCAGATATTTCTGGCGCAGCGCCAGATTGTGATCGAAGCCGCCGCTGGCCAGCACCACGCCTTTGCGTGCGCGCACGGTGACACGCTGGCCGTCGCGCTCGACGATCGCGCCGGTGACCTGTCCGTTCTCGCGCAGCAGCTCCACCATCGGCGCGTTCAGCCAGAGCTGACCGCCTTTCCGGTCGAGCGACAGTTTGAGCCGCCCAATCAGCGCGTTGCCGCCCGTCAGCCGCCGGGATCGCTTCGTCTTGAAGCGCCAGGGAATGTCGAAGATGTAGCGCGTCATCAGCTTGAACAGCAGCGACTTGGCCCCCGGGCTCATCGTCAGCAGCAGCTTCGCTTCTTCCATCGTCCAGGTGAATCGGCCGAAGGTGAGCGTGAGCGTGTGCGGCGGCTCCATCCGGTCGAAGTCGGCGCCCAGCCGGTCGGCCATCAGCGGAATGGGGTCGTGCGTCCGCCAGCCGTCGCGCGAGCCGGCTACATCCATATGATAGTCGGCATAGGCATAGGCCGTGTACTGGACCTCCGACCGCTCACCCAGATAGCTAAGCATCTTGTGCGCGTTTTCGACATAGGCGCGCAGCTTCGTGTCGGGCACGTCGTCGCCGATCAGCGTCTTGATATAGCCATAGGCTTCCTGCGGATCGTCGGCATGGCCCTTGGCGCGCGCATCGTCGCTGTTGGGAATCCAGATGCCGCCGCCCGAGGTTGCCGAGGTGCCGCCGAAGCGGCTGCTT